>CBINDO010000231.1:0-13190 GCA_966249405.1 uncultured bacterium
TCTCCACGCACAGCGCCTTACGGACGAAGAACACCCCGCGTTTGACCAGCCGCGTGGAATCGGGTCCCGAGTGCGAGGCGATGAAGGCGGGATGAGTGAACACTCCGAAGCGTTCGCCGGCTTGATCCGCGGAATACAGGCCGTCCAGCGCTGCCGACTGGGGTGCGACGTCGCCGGTCGTGATGGCGTTCAGACTCTTGGCAGGCGATGCCAACCCCTCGGACATCCAAGCTTGCAGGTCGGAAACCAACGCCGACGCCACGTCGGGTGTAAACTCGGGGAACATCGTCGGGGCCAGCGTGAAGTCCTGCGGTGCATCTATCTCGAGCCACGCCATCAAGAAGCGCACCAGCTTGGCGTGCGCGGCGTCACTCTCCAACACGTGAGCGGTCGCCACCTCGATCGACGACTCCGAAGCAAAGACGTCCTCTTCCTGGCCCAACTCGAAGCCGAGCGCTTCCGGCGGTAAATCGGTGAGCGTGTAAGTGAGCTGTTGAAGTCGTTGGGCGGCGGGCAGCGCGCCGTCGGGGCCCGTCGAGGCTTCGTCACGGAACACGAAGCTCGGCGATGTCAACGTCACGTCGACGAGATCCCTCACCGCGGCGCCGAACCCCACCTCGTCCACGCTCGAGGTGAAGAAGTCGACGAGGCGCGCCACTTGGGCGTCGGCGCTGGCGTTTCGAAACGCACGTCTCACCCACCGTTCGCTCTCCGTGCGCAAACACGCGGTATCCACGTCCGCGCAATCGACGACTCCGCGAGGGGCTGCCAAAGCCGCAGCCGCCACCTCGGCAACCCACCCGATGTAAGGAGGGAAGTTAGCGCCGTTGACGCTCAAATTGTCCGAGTACGCGTAGTTCGTCTCCAGCGGATCTTCGGGCATCGTCCGAGCGAGCTCGGGCAGTTCGAGCTCGGGCAACACGACGCGCGCCGTCGCTTGCAGTTGCTCGACGGTGAGACGGAACAGCCGCCGTTCGGGAAAGTCGCCGGTGTTTGGAAAAAACTGCTCCGCCCGCTCGAACACGTCGGGGTCTCGTTCACTGAGTTCGACGTCGCCCTCGTCGGGGTCGAAAGCCGGCGTGGGTGCAGCCGGCGTGTCGCCCGAACGGCCCTCACTGCTCGCAGCTGGAGTGACCGGCGGTGAGCTCGGCGCCGACGCGGCGCCGCTCGAGTCGTAACCCTGCGCCGTCCCTGCGGCGCTAGCACTTTCGGTGGAAGGTTCCGTCGCGACCGCACCCGCACATCCGACGGACGTGGACACCGCAAGCCAACCGACCCACGACAGGTGGGACCCGTGTTTGCGGCCGTGGCTCGGGTTCGTGCTGCAGGTTTGCCCTCGTGCCATGTCGTTGGTTCCTTCCATCTCCGTAGCGGCTAGACGCCGCGCCCGACGAGCCACGTGGGATTCATCGGCAGAACGCGTTCGCCGCGCTCCATCCGTGTCAGTGGCGGCCGCGACGGAACCGGGTCACGCGCCGTTCCACTTTTTCGGGAGAATTGGGTTTTCGGACTGCGCCGATTCAGAACTCGGCGCGAAGCCCCACGTCCACACCCGGCTGCAGTAGACCCCACTGGGTGCTCGTGACGACGACGCCGTTGGCATCTCGAATCGCCCAACTGGGCCGTCTAACAAACAGCGATGCCACCGTCGCCACCGTGAGTCGCACTCGTGCCGCACACGGTTTACCGCCGACGAGACACCAACTCGGGGTCTCCAACGTCACCCGCGCCGGGACGGCGATGGTGACGTTGGAGCTTCGCTCCGTTGCGTCGAGGCCTTCGGCAACCCACGTCGTTTGCCGGACGACGTACCCCACCTCGGCGCCAATCGCGGGGACCAACCAAAGGTCGGTCGCGGCCGAACCCAGGCGAGGGCCCACGAGTAGCCCAACCGTCGCCGCGTGCACACGGACGTCCGCGGCCTGGGCACCGGTTCGCGCCGCCAAGTCCCATGTTGCTCCCGACCAGGACAACCGAACCCCCCAAAACCAATGCTCCAGCCACGCCAACTCCACGGCGGGACCATGCCGGACCTCACCTCCGCTCCGGAACCCCTGATAGATCGCCGAAGCCCCCAACGTCGATCGCTCAGCCGCGGCCCTCGGCGTCCCTTGGGAAGTGAGGGGCGACGCGTTCGCTGCTTCATTCGTCTGCTCGTTGCTCGCGACGGTCCTCGTTGGCACGGGAGATGGCACGTTGGCCTCGACCTCCGACGCAGGCTCCGCAGTCGCCGCCGAACGTTCGGTGAGACGCAGATCTTCCGCGTGCCACTCGTCGAGCGTGGCACCAACGATCAGCGCCGCAGCCTCCAGCGCGGCTGATTCGCTGTTTGCTCCCGGCTTGTCTTCGAACGGCACCTCGCGAACGAGCTCGCGGGATGTGCTCGGATCGAGGAGGTGAACCTCGAGCACCGGCGCGTCCGGGCGTCGCACCAGCCAAACCACGGCGCGCGCCGACGGCTGCGGGGCGATATCGGCTGCTCCGACCGGACCGTCGGTGTAGTCCAGCACCCAAGTGCTGCCTCGCAGATACCCCTGCAAACGCGGACCAAATTCCGCATGACCGTCACTCCGCACGATCACCATGGTCGCCGGCGGGGCGGCCTGGGTGGGCGTCGCCAGAACGGGGCGTGCCCACAGGAGCACGCACGCCAACGCTGCCCGCCTAATCACAGCCCAACCGTTCCGTTCCCACCACGATATCGTCGAACCACAAGGTGCCGGCAGCCTGGCTGCTCGAGCTCCAGTCGATGCCGACGGTGATGAAGTCGACGCCATTGGGCGGCGCAGTGTCGATCGCGGTCTCTTGCAGGATCACCGTTTCATCCACACTCAGGACCGCGCGTCCCGAGCTGTCCGACACCTCGACCTCGAGCAAGAAACACATCCACTCGTCTCGCCTCGTGACTCCGACCGGACTGAGGCTCGGCTGATCACTTTCGATCGCAAACAACTCCAGCCGCTCCTCGTCGCGCAGGTCGACGTTCACGCCCGCGCCGCCGCCACGGGTACCGACGTGGATGATCGCGACGTCATCGATGGCCAGTCCGCTCGGGACCCACACGTACGCTCGCACGAACCACACAGGCCGCGACGGCGGCGCGTCGAGTGCCAAATAGGCGACCGCCCCCGGCTCGTCGAGCGCCGCCGCTGCGCTGCATTCGCCGCTTCGAGCTCGCGTGCAATCGCGCGTCAACGTCCCGCTCCGCTGCTCGATCACGACGCCCTCGATGGACTCGATTGGCTCCTCGAAATCGAAGCAATACGTTCCAACACAGCCAGGGGCGGAGTGCGCGTCGGCAGGCCCCGTCTGCACGCCGGCGTCGACGTCCGTCGGAACGACGGCGCCCGCCTCGGCGCTTGCTCCCGCCGCGACGACGTCGATGTAACTGCAACCCAGCAGGGCGGCGATGGTGGTGGCGAAGGCCGCGACCAGCACACTCGGGTGCCAAGTCCACCGTCTCACCGTCGCGGACGAAGAAACATGCGCCGCCCGCCGACCCCGAAAGTCGGGCGATTGACCCACCTCACTTGGACACACCTGCGTACGGATTGGATCTCCCAAGCCTTCAAATTAAGCCAACTGCGATGTGCCCGCCAAGCACCGTCTTCGCGCCGACCGTCCGCAATTCACGCCTCGAGGCGGCGTTGCCGCGGCCACGTTGGGCGGCTTCCAACCGGCTCTCGAGAGCACTTTGACCGGCAAAAGGCGGCTTCTGGCGTTCAATCGTCCCGTTTCGGACGCAAACGACATCCGATTGCCGCCAGTTTGAGACAAGAGTCACCAATGTCTGCTAGTGCGCGCCCGCGATGTCCGTAGGCTCACCGCCGATTTTCAAGCACTCGGAAGACAAGCTCCCCGTTGCACTCATCGTCGTCCTATCTACGGTCGACCTGGCGCTCTATCTTGCTCTGGACGACGTCTGGGCCTTACTCGGATGCTGGCTACTGCTCATGATCCCCAAAGGAGTCGTGTGCGCTTGGGGTCATCACCACCAACACGTCCACACCTTCCGACACACGACGCTCAATCGCGTCTACGAGTTGCTATTGGCGTTGCACTCGGGGATCACGACGAACCTCTGGGTGCTGCACCACAACTTGGGCCACCATGTGAACTTCCTCGATCAAGCCAAGGACGAGAGTCGTTGGATGCGCAAGGATGGCTCCACGATGGGCGTCTTCGAATACACCACGCTCACGGCGGTGACCGCCTACTACCGCGGGTTTCGAGTCGGCAAACGGCACAAGAAGCATCAGCGCGCGTTCGTCGCTTGGACGCTAGTGACGTTCACGGTCGTGGCGCTCCTCGTCGCTTTTCGGCCGCTGCCGGCGCTGTTCCTGTTCGTGCTGCCGATGATCACCAGCCTGCTTTTCACGAGTTGGGTCACCTACGATCACCACAGCGATCTGCGCTCAGCGTCCGCCTTCGAGGCCAGCTACAACATCTTGAACCCAACGTTCAACCTGCTCACCGGCAACCTGGGCTACCACACCGCTCACCATCACCGCCAAGCCGTGCACTGGTCCAAATTGCCGGCCCTGCACGCCGACATCGCCGACAAGATCCCGGCGCACCTGTATCGCCGCTCGACGTTCGATGTGTTCTTCCCGAGCGCTGGCGGGTGATGGCGCGGCCGTGTGAAGCTGTCGGTCCGTGAGCGCACCATCAACGTTCCACGTAGTCTGTTAGAAGCCGGTCGTCAGTTGGGTAAACCAAGACCAGTTCGCCTCGTCAGCGTCCGGTAGCCAACTGGGTCCAGCTTCGGCCTTCAAACGCAAGCTCCGCGTCCCCTGTGACTCGGGGAACGGATATAGGGCGGTGCCCAATAACGCCCGGTGTTGAGTTCCCTCGACGGTCAGGTTGTCGTATTGCGCGTACACTTCGAGGTGCGGAACGACTCGGTACGCACCCAACACGTAGCCTCCGTATTTCTTCAGGGTTCGGCCGGTCACTTCCTGGAGGGCCAACGCCGCCTCGCCGCGCGTCGTGAAGTTGCCGAGCCGAAACGAGGCATCGACGTCCAGTAACGTGAGATACCGAGCCGCGTCGATCGTGTACCGCCCCCGGTAACCGGAGACACCAATATCCAACGGGCCCGCCTCGTACCCGACGCGACCTCCACCGGCTTTGGACGAGTCGTGCTGGTCACGCCGGTTGAAGCGCATGGCGCGAATGGTGCCCCCTTCCGCAACCTCGCCGTCCCCCGGCGTCGGGTCCGCCTGTTCCAAGCCATTGCTGACGAACGCCGCGTACGTCAGAAACTTCGACTCGCCCAACTCGACGCGGCCGCGCAGCTGAATGCCGACTTCCGACCAGAGCGCGGGGATGACGTCCTGCGTGTAGAGCGGAGGCAACGCTGTCGTCCGCAGGAAGTCTGGATACAGGTATTCGTTGAACGCACCTACGGGCGCCTCGAACAGGCCGACGCGTGCGTTGACGGACTCGGTGAATCCGAGATCGATGAACGCGTGCGGAACGTACAGATCTTCGATCTCTGGCAGCAGATGTTCCACCTCGATGCCAAACTCCAGGGACGCGCGCTTCATCAGTTCGGCTCGAAACCACACGGTCGCGTGGTGCACGTCGAAGGTCACCTCGCCGTCCTCGGGGCGCAGCTCGGCCGTTACGAAGCCGTGGACACCAACATTCGCACCGAGCTCCTCGAGCCGCCGACCGAATGAGCCCGTCTGGCCGCCACGGATGTCGCGCGTCGAGTTGGCGAGTTCCTCGCTAGATGGAGCGAAACGCAGGGGCATGCGCTCGTCACCCACGCGCTGCAGCAGGTTGCCGTGGGCGTCGAACACTTCGACGAAGACCTCTACGGTAGAAGTCGAAGAAATCGGCTCCTCGAATTCTATCTCGCGCCCTGCCTGTTTGCGACGACGACGATAACTGCCGCCGTCGACGCGGCTGACGACGTCCACCTGCCGAAACCATCCCAACGCATCGTGCGTACGTACCACGACCTGACCCATTTGACGGTCGAACAACACTTCCGTTTGGAACTCGCCCTTGTGCAAATCCCAAAAGCCCCGCGCATCGAGCGCCGGATTACGTCGCGTCGGCGACAGACGGCGGTCGATGTTGCTGTGCGGCTCGAGGGCGAACAGTCGCTTGAACGCCTCCGTCGCCTCGGCAGTGCGTCCCAGCTGCGCGGCAGCGATCGCGTACACCCGATAGATGCGCCGAGTTTCGCTGGCGTCCAAGTTGCCCGCGGCCAACGCCTCGACGGCGAGCCGAACCGCTGCCGTGAAGTCGACCTCCGCGAGCGCGCGCTCGGCGGCGCCGACTCGGCTCGTGTCTTCATCGGTGATCACCTCACCCGCGACCTCCGGAGCATCGACAGGAGTCGGAGGCTCGACTTGCATCGGTTCTGGGGCAGGTGCCGACGCCTCGGTCTTCAACGCCTCGGTTTTCAACGCCTCGGTTTCCGCCACCTCGGTCGCGCTGCCGCTCACCGTCGGTGCGCTGGCGCTCACGGCCGGCGCGCCACCGGCCGAGACGTCGACTGCCTCGGTCTGAGCGACGACGGTTTTGGAGTTCAAGGCAAACAAAGAGAGCGCACACCAACCCGTAACGCCACGATTACTCATTCCGTTTCCCATCCGACAAAACGCGACACGTTTTGGTTCGCCTTGATTTCGACCACGTAGGTCGTCTTGCGCTGAGTTTCTGGACTCCTCAATTCGAGGGTGTGCTTACCTACGGGCAGCACGACGCCGATCAACGGGGTCGTACCGAGCAGCCTCCCGTTGAGATAGACGTTCGACCACGGCGCGCTGTCGAACGTCAACTTCCCCTTGGGCGGGTCTTGCTCGTCTTCCCGGTGCGTAGGTATCGAGCCCCCAAGCGTAGGGCTTGGTGAGCCCGCGCTGGAGGCTGACTGTTCGCGAGGCGCCGGCGACTCGGCGCCCAGAGGTGAGACGTTAGACGCGCTCGGTGAGGGGCGCAGGTTAGACTTGGAAGGGCGCGGCGCAGGGCCACGCTTGGCGGCCACGTCCACGGCGAGCGTCGTTGGCGCCGGAGCAGGATCCGCGTCTCCCGACGGTGTCGCAGGTGTCGAACCGGGTCCCGGTAGCAGCGCGCCTCGGTCCACCGCAATACGTGGGTTCTCCCCTACGGACGCGCCGATGGTGCGATTGGCGGGAACGTCCACCGCTCCGGTGGGGGACGTATCGACCGCGGGCTTGGGGCTCGGCTCGCCCGGCGTTTGTCCGGAGCCGGCGGTCGACGTGAAGTAAGCAACTCCCGCCGCGCAAACCATTAACCCGGAAAGCACAGCCGTCACGCGGGTCGTCCGCGACCGCGCAGGCGGTCCATCCGAGAGCGTGCCTGGAGCAACCCCAGTGGGTGGTGTTCCGATGCCGGTGAGCGTGGTGGCGTTTGGTTGACTCCACCTGTCGTTCGGCACGCTGCTTCTCTCGAGGCCCGGGAGGAACGACAGACTAGTGAGCGCCGCCCCGAACTCCGCCATGCTCTGATGTCGCTCCGCAGGCGACTTCGCCAACGCCTTATCGACGATGGCAGCCACCTCCCCAGGCACGTCGGGGGCGAGAGCGCGCACGTCCAACGGCCGCTCCGTGACGTGGCGCTCCAAGACGCGAGAAACGTCCTCCGACTCGAACGGAACTTGGCCCGTCAGCATCTCGTAGAGGATGACGCCCAAAGCGTAGACGTCCGTTCGAGCGTCGACGGCTTTCGAACCCCGGCATTGCTCGGGAGACATGTACGGCGGAGTCCCAAACACCGAGCCGACGCGCGTTTCGTTGCGGCCGGATGCCATTGGCCAGGAGCTGGCGACGGCCGTGAGTGGCGCTCCGTCGGAGCTGCCCGACGCTTCGTCGCCGAGCCGCTCGGCTGCGCTCTCCCGCAGCTTGGCGATGCTGAAGTCCAAAACCTTGATCAACGAGTGGCCCGGGATCCGCGGGTCTGCAACGATGTACAGGTTGTCCGGCTTCAAGTCGCGGTGAATCACGCCGCGACGATGCGCATATTCGAGCGCCTGCGTTGCTTGGTATGCGAACTCGAGGACGGTAGCCATGCTCAGCCGCTCGCGGGACAGTCGTGACGAGAGCGATTCGCCTTCGAGCAGCTCCATCACGATGAATGGCGTGCCTTCGTGAGTGCCGGCATCGAGCACCTCCACGATGTTCGGGTGCCGTAGTCCGCTCGTAATGCTGGCCTCGTCCGCGAAACGACTCGCCACGGCGTCGTCCGTCAGGTGTTCACCCTTGAGCACCTTGAGCGCGACGTGACGATTGAGACGCTGATGGACGGCGAGAAACACCGTCCCCATCGTCCCTTCGCCGATCCTGCGCAGTAGCCGATACTGACCGATCTCCGTGCCGTCCACTAGCCGCCGTATATCTGTCCGGCGAACGACGAGCAACCCGATCGAGCCAGATCTCGTGGAACATCGTCACACGGTCCACCCGTCCAAGCGATCTTGGTTCCAACAGATACACCATTGGCCTTCTTTGGTGCAGCGACCAATTCGACTTCGAATCGGTGAGAATGCTGGACCAAAACCGCGAGGTGGTTGCGATTAGGCAACATCGAAGTCGAGGGCCGATACACTGGTGGCGGTGGCGTAAGCGCGCCACCTGCACCATGAAATGGTTGGCTCTTCCCCGTGTTTCATCACCACCACTGAAAGGTTGTCGAGGCTCGCCAACAGCCACATCATATCACTGAAACACCGGTGAAACGCTGGGCGAGCCAAGGTCCGCGCTGGGGCTACGGTCGGAGCCGCCCCGCCGCGTCAGAGCTCTGCTTTGATGAACGCAACCATCTGCTCGAGGACTTGGCCCCAGCCCGCGTGAAAGCCCATCGCCTCGTGCTTTTTGCGGCCATCTTCGTCGCGATGCACGGCGATGGCCTTGTAGTTGGTCCCGCCTTTGCCGTCCGACTCGAAGCTGACAATCGCAGTGAAGAATGGGTTCTCCGAGGGGCGGTAACCGGGAAGCAGAGCGTCCGTCCACACGAGGCGCTCGTTCTCGACGATCTCGAGGTAGCAGCCCATGTTGGGATAGAGTGCGCCGTCGGGTGAACGCATCACGAACTTGAGTTGGCCTCCGGGGCGCAGGTCGATTTCACATTCGGCAGTGGTCCAGGGTTTGGGGGCAAACCACTGCGCCAAGTGTTTGGGGGTCGTCCATGCCTTCCACACCTTCCCTGGTGGGACGTCGATGTTGCGTTCGAGGACGAGGTCGAGGTTGGGATCTGCTGTGTAGTTCATGTCATTCCTCCGTCATGGTTTTCAGGTATTCATCGAGTTGATCCAGCCTTCGTTCCCACGCGCGACGTTGTTTCGAGAGCCAATCTTCCGCCTGTGTCAGGCGCTTCGGGACGAGGCGATACGTCCTCACGCGGCCAACTTTCGTGGATTTGACGAGCCCACATTCTTCGAGAACGTCGAGGTGTTTCGAGAAGGTGGGCAGCTTGATTGGGAAGGGTTGGCTCAGCTCCGTCATGGACGCGGGCCCGACGCACAGCCGTTGAATGACGGCGCGCCGCGTGGGGTCGGACAATGCGCGAAACGTGGCATCTACCTGCGCTTCGTTCATGCACCAACACTTAGCCAACTATGAAAGTATTCGCAAGCGGGTTTTGTCGGTACGAGTCGCGGCCATGCGGGTCGGTCGGTGCAGTGCAGCTGCTCGCAGATGCGGTCCTGGCGCGTTTGTTCAAGACCGCACGACGCTCGTCGGCTATGCAACGTTCATGAACACGGTCCACGGAAGTTTCGATGTAAAGATGAACCCCGAGCCGCCGTACCACGAAGCCAACGGCGTTACCTTGGCACGCGCCACGTTCGACAAGACGTTTCACGGCCCACTCTCGGCCAAAGGTAGCGTCCAGTTCCTCTCTGTCCGAGCTGGAGCCAACGCCGCGTACGTCGCCCTCGAGCACATCGAGGGGACCCTCGATGGAAGACGGGGCAGCTTCGTCGCGCTGCACAAAGCGTTGGCTTCGAGCACTGATCGCTCGCTCACCGTCGAAATCGTACCAGGCACGGGTGCGGGTGACCTGAGTGGCATCACGGGCAGCGTGGAGATCGACGTCGTCGACGGTAAACACTTCTACACGCTGCACTTTGCGCTGCCGTGAGCGCGGCCGAGCCGGATTTGGCGGCACGACGCAGCGTTTGGCGCGGCGCGCGCGGTCTCGTAGCGTCCCGGCAACGCCGCGGGGGCATGCCCGCGCCTCCTACCCGCCGAATCTGCACACGTAGACTTTCGCCACAACTCCGAACGCACGCCTTGCTGCCCGCCTCAGTTGGCACCACTAGTCCAAGACTACGCCCAACGGCCCGCCCCCTGACGCATGGACAGCTTCTCGTACCAGATCGACGAACCACTCCTCATTTTACTTCCGAGGTTGCTCCTGGCCGTCGCCCTCGGGGCCATCTTGGGTGCGGAGCGAGAGCGCGCCGATAAACCCGCGGGGCTTCGAACCCACATCATGGTATCGCTGGGGTCCGCGGCGTTCACTACCCTCGGCTTCAGCGTCCACGCAACTCCCGAAGCGGGGGGCGTGGGTTTCGATCCATCCCGCATCGTGCAGGGGGTGGTGGGGGGGTTGGGTTTCCTCGGCGCCGGGAGCATCATCAAGGTTCACCAAAACGAAGAGCGCGTGTCGGGGCTCACCACGGCCTCCAGCATTTGGCTTGCGGGAGCGATCGGTGTGGCCGCGGGTATGGGCGCCATCGCGACGGCGACGGCGACGGCGGTGCTCGGCTTCATCACGCTCAAGTTGTCGCGTTGGTTGTGAGACGTCGGCTAGATTGCCGCACCTCGAACCTGCGCTGCAACTCGGGCGCCTCCAGGATTCACCACGTCTGCGACGTCCGAGCCGCTCGACGTTAATTGGCTCGCGTCCAATCCTGGCTTTGACCGAGCAGGGGCACCGCCAGGTAGCCGCGTAATCGCAACGTGGTGGGCCCGGTTATCTTCATCTTGACGCGATACGTCTCACCGTCACGAGGATTGTAGCAGTAGCCGTCTACGTACTCCTCGCCGTCGAAACGAAGATTCCACATCAGGACGATGCCGCGCAGCTTGCGCTCGCGCAGTTTGGGCTCGGGGTTGTTCTCGTCCTTCTTGTCGACGTCTTTGCCGTCCAAGAGCACGACCTCGTACAACCCTTTACTGGTCTTGACGACCTTGACGCGCCCTTCTTTGCCTTCCGTCCACCACTCGCCCAGGAGCGCGTCGGCCGTGGGCGTCGTGTCCAACATCTCACCAATGGGGAAGGACCCCTCGGCAAACGCCGGCTGCATCGCCGAAGGATGAGCAAACGATAACGCGACCAGGGTTGCGGCGGGACGGAACTTCATGGGGCCTCTCGGAAAGCTGGCCTCGATCCACGGGACGTGAGGCCAAGAAGAGAAACCAGGTTAGCATATTTTCGTATTGGGTTGGGTCCAGCCCTCGAGCGTCAACCAGCGGCTCCCGCCCCTCGCGTCGGCTCGCTGTGCAGAGCGCCCCACGTCTGCGTCACCCGGAGTTGTCGGCACACGAACAGGCGACGTGCACCGAACAAGTAAAACAATAGAGCCCGTCCTTGGAAAAGCGCGGGTCGAAGTCGTCGCCACATTCGATACAGCGCTGCGAGTGGGGGCCGACCTGGCAGACCGTTCCGTCTGCCTCCTGCGTCGCTGCTTCGGTACTGCCCGACGGTGCTTGAGTGGGGGCCGCGTGCGCGGGCATGACGCCAGCTTACCCGGGTCCGGCCCAAACTGATAGCGCGCTGGATGAACGACCAGCGGCTCGGTCACGGGGCGACCAGCAGCCAACGGAAACGCCGTGTATCGGCGGGGCACAGCCGGGCCCGACCTCTCGTCAGCGAACATCACCTACCACGCATCGACGCCCGTGCCGTTGACCGGCGGTTGCGTCTTTCACGACACGGGTGGACATGTCTTACCGCTCGGGTGGTCCGCGGTTTTGGCCTTTCGGCTGTGAGGCAGTGTCGGCACGGGGCCGTCTCGTGAAACAGGCGCACCCCATCGCCGCTCGAGGTGCGGCCCCAATTGGGGAGGCACGCGCAGATTTGGTGTTCTGGCTCGTGCCATGCGCCCGCGAATACGTTTACCTCTAACCTCGAGGCGACAACCAGCCGTTCCGGATCTGGAATAGCTATGAGCAATGGCCCCGCCCCAGAGCTGATTCTGGTCGTCGAAGACTCGGCTCAACAGCGCGCCCACTTCCTCGCTACGTTAAGTGCCGCTGGATACCAGGCCGAAGGAGTGGCGGACTCGGGGTCGGCGCTGGCTCGGCTGCGGAGCGCTCCGCAGCCCGCGGTGATCGTGATTGACTGGGAGCTACCCGGAATCAGCGGCGTGCAGTTGATATCGCTGATCCAGTCCCTGAAGTTTCGGGTGCGCCCACACCTGATCATGTTCACCAGAAAAGACGATTCGCTCTCGCTCTCGGCCGCGCTCGAACGCGGCGCCAACGATTTCATACGTAAACAAGCCGAACCAGCAGAGCTGCTCGCGCGACTTGCGGCCGGCATCCGGGCATTCCGCTCCCAAGCAGCGCTGGTGGCCAAGGTCGCCGAGCTCGAGGAGCTGCTCAAACAGGATAGCAGCCGAGCTGTCGACGAAGAACTCGCGCAGATCAACGCCGGCACCCCGCAACGCCTGGAGCCGCGCGCCCTGGTGATACGGGCGGCGGTCGACGTCCTCGGACACGTCGGGTTTCCGTGCAAAGCCACGGTCACCACGCCGACTCCTTTCGCCTACGAGTTCGCGGGCTGGGCGGGTATTGGCATTCCGACCATGGGTCGTTGGGTCGATATCCGGGTGGAAGCGAACACGCCGTTGCTTACCGCGATGGCTGCTCACATGGTCGGAGAGTCCTCGAGCGATGCGCTCAATCCCCACGATCTGATGGCCGAGATCGCCAACTTGGTGCGCAGTCACCTGCAAGGACAACTGCAACGTTACGGTCACACGTCGAGCGTTTCGGTCGCGTCACGGTGCTTCGACACTCGGACGCTGACTGCTGCCGACACGGAATCCGAACGCCCCAAGCACTACGTCCTCAAGTTGGACAGCGGCGAGCTGGGTCTCACCGTGACCAGCGCTGCGGCGCCCGTCTACACCTTGCAAGCGAATCAACTGAGCCCCGGGCTGATGTTGGCCGAGCCAGTCTCCCGCAGCGATTCACCCAACACCACCT
>CBINDO010000232.1:0-13103 GCA_966249405.1 uncultured bacterium
CCATGGGCTTGGTCATGAAGTCAATCGTCAACGGCTCGGCGGCGAGCCTGACGTCTCGTTCCCGAGCGGCGGTCGTCAGGACAACGATGCGCGCCCCGTGGAAGGACGGGTCGGTGGCAAGTTCCCGCAGCAACTCGAGACCCGACTTCCGGGGAAGGTTGAGGTCCAGGATTGTCAGTGAGACGGGGGGAGCATTCGAATGAGCCCCTCGACGTTGCAGGAACGAAAGCGCCTGATCGCCGTCGCCGACGCGATGCAGTCGGTGCTGCACGCCCAATTGGTTGAACGCCTCCTGCATCAGTAGGAAGTCTGCTGGGTTGTCCTCCGCGTAGAGGATGTCGAGTTGATCGGAATTCATGCCATCGCTTCCTTCAATCGAACGAAAAACGTTGCGCCGGCGCCCACCTGCGACTCCACCCAGATCTCGCCGTCAGCGGCTTCGACCAAACGTTTGCACAGCGCGAGGCCGACCCCCGTGCCGGGTTTTCCCGACTCGGGATGCAGCCGCTGAAACATTTGAAAGATCTTGCGATGGTGTTCGGGGGCGATACCGATACCGTTGTCGCGGATGCTGAGCGTCACCCATCCGTTGTTGCGGTCACAGCGGACTTCGACGCGGGGAGACTGTTCGGACCCATACTGAATGGCATTCGACAGCAGGTTCTGGAGCACGTGCACGAGTGCTGCAGGCTGCATGACCACCTTGGGCAGCGGGGCTACGTCGAGGGTGGTGTGCGTCTCACGAATGCTGGCTTCGAGAGAACCCAGCGCTTCTTGCATCGCCACCCCCATGTCCGATACATCGGCCCCCTCGCGAGGTCCCATGGTTGCACGCGAGTAGTCCAGCAAGTCGACGATGAGGCTGTGCATCTTGCGAGCGCCAGCGGAGACGTACGAGATGTACTCTCTGCCGGCTTGATCGAGCGCATGGCCATAGCGGCGTTCGAGGAGCTGTACGTAGCTGGCGACCGTGCGCAACGGCTCCTGTAAGTCGTGCGACGCGACGTAAGCGAACTGCTCGAGTTCTGCGTTGGAGCGTTCGAGCGCCGCCGTGCGCTGACGGAGTTCATCTTCCAGCACCTTCTTGTCGTGGATATCGGTGTTCGTGCCAAACCACTTGACCACTCTTCCGTCATCGCCACGCAGCGGGTTGGCGCGGGTTTTGAACCACCGGTACTCTCCGTCGAAGCGGCGGATCCGGAACTCGATGTCCAACGGTTTACCCTCGCTGACCGACGCGTTCCACGCTTCGGCGGTCCGTGCGATGTCCTCGGGATGCAGCTGCTCGATCCAACCGCCACCGAGCTGCTGCGCTTCGGGCACACCGGTGTACGCCACCCACTGCGGGCTCAAGTAGTCGCACGGCCCTTCCGGTTCACAGGTCCAAACCAGCAGCGGTATTCCTTCGATGAGTTGACGCAGTTGACGAGCCCTATCCGCAGCGGAGCTCTCGAGATCTTGATTTTTTGCTTCGAGGCGAGCACGCAACTGCTGAAGCTGCGTCACGTCGACGTGCGCTCCAAGCATTCTGACGGGCTGCCCGCGTTCGTCTCTCAAAGCCAAGCCGCGGCAGCGTACCCAAACCGTAGACCCCGAGGCGTGCCGGTACCTCACGAGTTGATCGTACGGGTGGTTGGGGTCGGCGAGATGCTGCGCTAGGTTCTTGCTGGACTTCGCCAAGTCTTCAGGATGGATCAGTTCCTGCCACGCTTCGGCCCGATGAGGTTTCGTCGATGGATCGTAACCCAGCGTGATCCAGAAACGATCATCCATCCACTCGTTTTCTGGTGCGGTGAGGTCCAAATACCAGAGGCCATCGAGCGCGGCTTGGCGCAAGAAGTGAAAGAGCAGGGGATCCTCTGCCATTCGCGAAGTGAGCTCGCGTTCGAGATAGTGCTCCACGCTAGACCCGTCGAAATGGTTCATGAGCCGTCGAGAAAACGAGGATCCCACGTGAAGAAGACCCCCAACCCACGCGCCGGAGTCTATAACAATTGGGTACCGAGAACCAATCGAAAATGTGGCACGTAGACGGCGGCGTCCGGTGCGGGCCCATGCCAGCGGCCGAGGTCAACAGGGTTAACTTGTACGCCGAACAGGCCGTAGCCACCCCCGAGCTGGGCCTTCAGATCGCTTCGGTGAACTCGAAGCTTTCGTCGTAGCGGCCCTCACGGCCGTTGATGTAACGGATGGGGATGGCCGCAAATTGTTGCGGAGTCAGGTCCAGCGTCGGAACGGATACGGCGTGGAACGTGCCGCCCAGCCAATCGATGTTGCCGCGCGCGTAAGTGCGGACGCCGCACGTGCGGCAGAACATGAACGTCAGGTGCGGCTCGGCCGCCCCAGGAGGCGTCCAACGATACTCAGAGAGGTTGTCGCCAGCGAGAACGCGAAAGCGCTCCGGCCCCTTCGCAAACGCAAACCAGGTGCGTGCTTTGGCGCAGTACGAGCAGTTGCAGCGGTTCGAGCCCTCGTCGAGGTCGATGTCTGCTTCGAAGCGAACGGCGCCGCAGTGGCAGCTGCCGGAGTAGGTCTGGAGTGACATGGAGAGCCCTTTCGGATACTGGTTGCAAAGTGCAAGCGGTTGCAGTTTTAGCTAACCGGTTGTAAAATGCAAGCAGTTCCCATGGCGTCGACCGAGCCGCGCTCCTATTGCCCCATCAATCTGTCCCTCGAGGTCTTCGGCGACACGTGGACGTTGCTCGTCCTGCGCGACATGATGTTCGCCCGCAAACGGCACTTTCGGGAGCTCTTGCAGTCCGACGAAAAGATCTCTTCCAACATCCTCGCCGATCGGTTGGGGAGACTCGTGGAACACGGTCTGCTCACGAAGACCGACGATCCAACCCACAAGCAGAAGGCGATCTATTCGCTCACCGAAAAGGCCATCACCCTGCTGCCCGTGATCGTCCAAATCGGGGCATGGGGCTCGCGGTGGGTGCCCGACGCGAAGAAGCTCGAGCCCGCTGCGCGCAAACAAATCCGCGAGCTGCAAGAAGCCGGACCGCGCGTGTGGAAGAAGCTCATGGACGAGCTCCGGGCCGAGCACCTGGCTTGAGCGGGTCAGGGACCGGTACTCCAAACGCCGCTGAAGTAGATTTCGTCGATCCCCGAGTAGTCGATCGCCCAGAACAACGTCTCGATCTCCGAAGTCTCGACGTTACCCAGGTTCAAGTCGGTTACTGGTGCGCTCTCACCCGGCGGGGTCAGGTCACCGTCTCCGACCCGAGGTGCCGCGATCAGCAGTTGGCCGATCGCCTCGAAAGGCTCAGGCGTCAGCCGCCCGGTGAGTAGCGGAAACACGAGCTCGCCATCAATCGCGCGCGAGAGACCGGTAACCTCTTCGAACGTGTCGGGGGTGATCGGTGGTGGGACATTGCCGTCCTCCGTCCACATCCCTTGCCAAGAGAAGGGCTGGATATCGCTCGCGAAGTGGATGAACTCGATCTCCGGACCGTCGTGGAACGCGACCAGTTCCACGGGCAACGTGACGTCGAGTCCGCTGACGCTCTCCGTCGCGCGCATTTGGACGCTCACGTGGAGCGCATCCAAGGGCGAGCCCTGCCAACGCTTCGTGGACACGCAGACATCCGACTCCGAAGTCACGATCTCGAGACCGAACGTACCGGCCGAGCCCGCATCGACCGAACCTGCATCCGCCGGAGTCGCGTCAGAAGCTGCGCTCGGTTCGGTCCCGTCGACGTGAGACACCGTCGTCAGCTCGAGTGCTGCGAGCTCGGCTATGACGGACGAGGCCGTCAGCCCAGCGACGGCGTGGTCGCGGCCCGTTATCTGGGGGTTGTGGCCGTTGTCATAGCCGTAGCACCCGTTGCCGTTGGGCCAGGTCAGCAAAGCGTAAGGATAGTCGACGAGTTTCCAGATGTACGGGTAGCCGGCGGGCGGGCCCGCCAACTCGGGTGAAGGTGGCGTGGGCAACGGGGGAGTGGGCGGCTCGCCGCCTTCGCTTTGGAGCGTTGGGCCCAGACCGGCGAGAGTCGTTGTGGCTGCGTCGGATGAACGCAAGTCCACGCGCAGCGTTCCGGCGCTGCCGCCAGGCCACACGCTGGCGAACAGGTGGTAGGAGCTCGACTCCCAAACCGTCGCGTCGTAGTCCACGTCGATGCCCTCCAGCTCGGCGAGGGTGAACTCGTGCGCGACTGCGGCGAGGCCGTTGTTCTGGAGCACGATCTCACCAATGAACGACGCGTCGACCGTCTCTCCCACCTCGAGTCGCATCGGCACCTTCACGTGGTAGGCGGTCGCGGCGCCCGGGCGCACCGCTTCGCGCGCAGAGATGGCGTCACCCGTGACCGTCAACCGCACGACGTCGGGACCTGGCGGCGGAGCCACCAAGACGGCGAGCGCTGCATCGTCGCGCTCGAACCACACGCCCGTGCGCTCCCCTCCAAACGAGGCCAAAACCTCGTTGATTGGCCGTCCCGAATACTCGAACGAAGTGATGTCGAGTTCAGTATAGGTAGTCGGGTCGACGGGCTTTCCGCCTCCGTTGGCAGGCGTGGTGGCTGGGCTCTGCGTCTTGTGGCCTTCGTCTCCCGTTTGACCGCCCTGAGCGCGGGTGTCTGCCGACGTGTCACTAGTTGGAGAGCAAGCGACCGTGACGAGGATCGCGCCTGCCCATACTGCGCCGCTGTACGTGCGCATCGGGCGCAGGGTTCGTCGTTTCATGACGTGCAGTGTGCGGTAACGCGGACCGCGCGTCGAGGCACGATGCGCACATTCCGTGCGCAGGATCTGCCAAGTAACGAGCGAATCATGTATATGCCTACCCGGGGCGCCGCGGCTGGGGCTTGCAGCTCGCGCGCGTCTTAGGCCCGGCCTGACGGAGAAAACGAAGCATGAAAAAGCCCACTTCCAAGTCCAGGGTAGACCGGAGTCGAAGCTCGAAACCTTCGGCAGAGCTCTCGTCCCCCGGCATCGAGATCGACTACCGGCTGGTTGCTTCGCAATGGCTGCGGCAGCTTCGCGGGAGACGGTCTCAAGTGGCCTTCAGCCGGAAGCTCGGTTACCAGAGCAACATCGCGTATCGGTGGGAAACGGGGCGGTGTTGGCCCAACGCCGTCGACACGTTGGCGATGATCGACAAATACGGCACCAACGTGACCGAGGGGCTGAAGGCGTTTTACGGCAAGCAACCGCCGTGGCTACTCGAGAACGAACCGATCTCGCGGGCTGGGGTCGCTGCGTTCCTCGACGACTTGAGGGGGCAATCGTCGATCACCGACGTGGCGCGCCGTGCGCGTGTCAGCCGGTTTGCCGTGGGCCGTTGGTTGAGCGGAGAGGCGATCCCGCGGTTGCCCGAGTTTCTGCTCATGGTCCAGGCGTGCTCACGCCGTCTGCTCGACTTCTGTGCTGCGCTCGTTAACCCGGCTGGCATACCTGCTTTGGAACCTGCTTGGAAGCAGCTGACGGCAGCGCGGCGGCTGGCCTACGAAAGTCCGTGGTCCCAGGCCGTGCTTCGCGCTTTGGAGCTCGAGCACTACGCCACGATGAAGGCGCACGAGCCCGGTTGGCTCGCGGCGAAACTCGGGATCGCAGAACCTATCGAACGAGCTTGTCTCGAGTCGCTACTAGCGGCCGACCAGGTCGTGTTCAGAGAGGGCAAGTACGAAGTAAACAGTCAGCCGTTCGTCGACACGCGAGCTGACGCCAAACGCGCTCGGCAACTGAAAGCGTCGTGGTTGGAGGTGGGCCGGCAACGCTTGCTCAACGGTGCTCCAGGCATGTGGGCGTACAACTTGTTCAGCATCTCCAGCAAAGATCTCACGAGGCTCGAAGACTTGCATCGCGCCTACTTCCGAGAGATGCAACGCATCGTCTCGGAGTCGACGCCTGGCGAACATGTCGCACTGTTTTGCGCTCAGCTCTTCCCGTTGGACGAGTTTTCTTCTCGAGAGGCTCCAACGAGCTTCGCGCCGAACACAGCGAGCTTCGGGTAGGAGGCTCGCTGCTGGTGCAAAGTGACGACGTGAGCGGCCGTTTCGAATTCACATCGTGGTGTGCGCAGCACATCGTCACGCGTCATGTACAACAATGCCCCGCTCTTCGAAGCGAACGAGGCAAACGCGCTTTGTTCTATGGCTTTGTGGGGTGATTGGCGGTAGCAGCTCTGCACATGGCGAAATTGGTGTCGATGGGCATCCAAGGGCTAGACGAAGTGCTTCTGGGCGGCGTGACCAGAAACAACAACATCCTCGTCGAAGGGCCGCCTGGCGCGGGCAAAACGACGTTGGGGCTCAGGTTCATTCACGTGGGCACGCAAGAACTCGACGAACCGGGCATCATCGTTTCGTTCGAACTCGACTCGAGCAAGCTGCTACGCGACGCGGCCGGGTACGACTGGGATCTGACGGAGTCGATCGACGCTGGTCGGCTCAAGATACTCGAGGCGCACCCGGAGGCGCTGCTCGCCGACGTGCGTAACTCGGGAAGCGTGCTCGAGAGTGAAGTGAAGCGACTCGGCGCCAAGCGACTACTCATCGACGGGTTGACGCCGTTGAAGTTGTACGCGGACGCTCACGACATCCCCTTTCGCGAGAGCATCCACCTCTTGATCGAAGGACTCACGCGGCTCGGCGTCACCACGTTGATGACGCGCGAGGATGACATGTCCGCCAACGCGCCCCACGAGCGCTACGTGTTCGACACCATCATCAGCCTGCGCAACTCCAGCCGACAACGAAAGCCCGTGCGGCAAATCGAGGTCGTGAAGTCTCGCGGGCAAGACTTCATCGGCGGTCGCCACACGATGCGCATCGCCCCGAAGGTGGGTATCGAGGTGTACCGTCGCGCGCAGTCGCGCCCCAAGGACTCCATCGAGCAGCCGTCGACGCGGGCGCGGGTGTCGTGTGGTTGTGAGGCGCTCGACGAGATGATGGGCGGAGGCGTCCTCGAAGGCTCGGTGACGCTCGTCACCGGGATCTCCGGTACCGGTAAGACGGTCGCCGGGATGCAGTTCTTGATGTCCGGAGTTGCCGCAGGTAAACGTGGGCTGCTCGTGAGTTTGGACGAACACCCAGAACAACTGCTGCGAAACGCGGAGGGGCTGGGTTTTGACCCGCGCGCGGCGCTCGCCGCTGGCAAGTTGTTCTTGCACTACGAGTCGCCCTTGGAGTTGGAGCTCGACGTGCACTTTGCGCGAGTGGAGCGGTTGGTGCAGGAGCACTCCATCGACTTCATCGTGTGTGATTCGATCGCCGTCTACGAGATCACGAACGGCGAAGAGACGAGCGAGTTTCTCTACGCGTTGGCAACCCTCTTCAAGAATCGGATGTGTACCGTATTCTTCAACTACGAGACCCCAGAGCTACTGGGCGTCTCGCAAATCAGCGAACACTTGAAGGCCTCTCACCTGGTCGACAACATCATCTTGCTTAGCCACGTCGAAATTTCGACGAAACTGCGGCGGGCGATCGCCGTTCCCAAAGCGCGAGGCAGTCGCAACTTGCAGGTAACCCGCGAGTTCGAGATCGGCGCCGGGGGTATACGGCTCCTGGCGGAGCCGCCGAAGGACGACCCCAACAACGTACCGCAGCTGCCGTTTTCGTCGTATTACGGGCTCCTCTCCCGATCTCCCTCGCGGCGTGCCCCGGCGGTCGATCAAAGTGTGATGAACGGTGAAGAGTTACCGCGTTCGACCGACGTGAGCGAGGATTGAACAATGCCTCCCGAGCGTCAGCGGCGTTTATTGGCGGACCTGGAGCCACCGCTCGCCAAGTTCGCCGCTGCCACCGGGCTAACGCTGGCGCTATACGATGAGGCCGGGCAACGGTGCGTCGGGCCGCTCGGGTTGACGCCGTTGGGTGTCCTGCTCTCCGAAGCGGGGGCTTGGCTAGCCGACGGCATGGCGAGCGCCATCGAACGCCGCGTCGCGGCGCAGGCGATCGAGAGCGGTCGTTTGGCGTCGTCGCGCGTCGCCGAGTTGGCAGTGTGGGCCCTACCGCTCCGCATCAGCGAAATCACGGTCGGCGCGGTGGTGTTCGGCTGGGTGCCAGACACGTTCGGCAGTTCGTTGGGAGCGGCCCAGCTCTCCAAATCTGCAGGAACGGACTCGGTCGCCACGTGGCGACTGCTGCGTGCTTGTATTCCGGTCAGCGGCCAACGCTTGACGTCGTTTGCCGAACTGCTCGAGAACTTGCTCGTGTCTCACGCGTATCACCTCGAATACTTCGAGCGGTCGCTCGCGCTCTCGCGCACGCGCGACCAGTTCACGGCGCGCGCCGCGCACGAACTCCGGTCACCTTTGGCGGCCATATCGGTTCGCGTCGAGTACTTGCTCCTCAACGAGCCGCGCGATCAGGTCCGCGCCGAACTCGGGAAGATCGCTGCCAGCGTCGAGTCGCAAGCCCGGCTGATCGAAGATCTGATCGAGGCGAGCCAAACCCTGACGGGCCAGCTCAAGGTGACTTTGGCGCCGACGAACTTGCGCGATCTGGCGATCGAGTGTTTGGAGAGCTTCGCGCCAGCCGCGCACAAGAAGGGCGTCGAGTTGACGGCCGACGGGCTCGGGTTGCGTGCCGCGGTCGAGGACGTCGCCGTATCTGACAGCGCAGTGGCCGAAACCGCAGGGCACAAAGCCGCAGGGCACGATGTTTGGGTGCAGGGCGACGCCGTGCGGTTGAAGCAGGCGCTGTCGAACCTCATCGGTAACGCGCTCAAGTTCACGGGTGGTGGCGGACGTATCACGTTGCAAATGGACGCGGCGCCGACGGAAGTCGCGCTCTCGATCACGGACACCGGCCGTGGCCTGACTTCGGCTCAACTCGAACGCGTGTTCGACGCGTTCTACAAGTCCGAGTACGACAACGAGACTGGGCTTGGTTTGGGTTTGGCCATCACACGACAAATCGTCGACCTCCACGGCGGAACCCTCGAAGTGAGCAGCCCCGGGCCCGACTTGGGCGCGACGTTCACGATGCGTTTGCCTCGCGGGGAGTGAGCTCGCGACCTGTGAACGAGCCGTCGCCGTCGAGCAACGGTGAGAAAAACGTGGAGCTTGACGGGTGAGGTCGGGTTTGGTTCGTATCGTGCGGTGCAGTCGTCCGCATTGAGTAGAGGTGTGGTGACGTTCATCATCTCCATCGCCGTTGCTGTGGTGGGTTATGGGTGCGCGCGGGCGCCGACACCCAACGCACCGCCCGACCGAGCGACCGTGAAGGAGGCTCCACAGATGGCGGCTCCGCAGATGGCGGCCGCCAAAGCCCGCAAGCCAGACTTCGCCCTGCTTACCTGTATGGCTTCGGGAGAGGTCGCACCAGCAACTTGCCCCGGCATCGTAGTCGCGACTCGACCGCTGAGCGCAGGGGAAGCGATTGAGTTCTGGGATGCACCTGAACTCGCTGGCGTCCGTGAACAATTGGTCCTACCAATCGAAGGATACGTCACGTCTACGAACCTCGTTGCTGCGCCGGACTGCGCACTCCGACTGTTTGGCTTGGGTGAACAAGATTGCGTGGCCCCCGTACCGGCGGTTTGGATCGGCGAGCGTCCGGACGCAGCGCCCAGCGAATCGCTACAGCTCGTCGGATTCGCGCCGACCTTTGGAGCGATGGTGCTGGCCGACGCCTACGATGCGGTGGCTCAATACGGAGACGTCTATCTCGATCCCGCGACCGGTCGCTACGTCGAGCCACGACTTCCTGTTGTCGGCACCCGCGTGAGCGTGCGCGCGACGCTCGTTCAGTCGACGGACGTACCCGTCGCAGGTGCGGCTCCGGTTGAATCACGCGTTGCGCGAGCTGTGATCAAAGCCGAATCGGAAGTTCATGCCGAGCCTGGTGCGCACTTCGAGCCCTGGCCTCCAGCCGAACGCGGGTACACTGTCGATGACCTATGGCCACTCGAATCGTGGGCCAAGGCAAGGGCGCTCAGTCTGGAGGTCTGCGAGCAAAGCGAGCTATCCGTGATCTTGCTGGCGGAGGCGAACGTCTATTCGAAGCAGCATTCGACCCGGCTCTACGTGGTCACTTGCTCGACATCAACGCCCAACTTCGGCAGCTACACGGATGAAGCCGGCGAGAGCTTCCAATACGAGGTCAGTCGCAATCAAACCAATCACGTCTTCCTCGCGTACCAGCACGCGGGCGAACGTATACTGGAGGAGGAGTGCACCGACGGCACCGGATTCGAGTCCAGCTACTCGTGCGATAGCTACTGGTTCGTGTTGCCAGGCGCTGGTAGCGATCTCGATCTTTTGGTTCGGTTGGGGCAAGGGTGTTCGGACGGTGGTTGCGACGGTGAGTTCACGGTGCGCGGATTCGACGGCGACGTGGAGCTACCGCCGTTTCCAGATGGTCGACGCATCGTGGGCGGCAAACTCGAACTCGTTGGACGAGAGGTTCACATCGAGGGCCGTATGGAGTGCACAGAAGCCGAGTGGACCAAGTCGAGTGGGCCCTACTGTGCGGTGCTGAGGCGTTACGTGCTCAGCTACGACCACGGCAAGCTCCGGATTCGTCGGCATTGAACGGAGGGTCCCTCGCCATCGCGCGTAGCATCATGCGGGCGTGTTGCATTGAGCCATGGCTCGTTCGTTCGACTCGAACTTCCGCTCATTGGCCTCGAACGTGACGGTCAATCCTTGCTCGCTTACCCGAGTTTTGGGGTGCTGGAGTCACGTGGAAACGGTGCAACGGATGTTCATCTGATGGAAGCTGTGAAGGCCGTGAAAGTTCAACGTCGGTGTGTCGCGACTAGCGAACTGCTGGCGTGCCACGTAGCATGGCTACATGCGGACGGCGATAGTTTGGGTTTGTTGCGCGGCAGCTGCGGGGGCGATCGGCGCTTGTAGCCAACACTCGGTGGCGGACTCGGACTTGGATGCGAGTGTCCAGCTCACGTCAACGGCAACGGCACAACCGCTGGACGCGGGCCAGAACACGACGAGTCAAAGCTCGGTGGACGGAGGAGATCATGGGCAAGGACCTGCCGTTGACGCTCCCGGCGTCGATGCGTCGGTCGGCCCGCGCGATGCGGGCGCGCCGTTAATCAGTGCCAGCTCATCGAGCACCGCGCCGACGGCAACCGTGGCGACGGCAACCGTGCCCACGGAAACTGTGCCCACGGAAACTGTGACCACGGACGTTGTGCCCACGGACGTTGTGCCCACGGACGTTGTGCCCACGGACGTTGTGCCCACGGACGTTGTGCCCACGGGAGGCGGCGCTTCATCGGTGGCCACCGAGTCGTGGGCTGAGACGACCGCAGAGACGTCGGAGCAGAATTCCACGACTTGGACGCCAGAACCCGTCGACTGTTTGAGCGACTACGAATCGGAGACGCCACCCGAGGGGCGACCCGAATACGAGGTATTTCCGGTTTGGGACCTTTTTCGATTCGATGGCGTCCGGGTGCAACCGGGCTGCGTGGAGGTTTCTGCGGCGAGGGGATCTTGGGACCACGAGGTCGTGGCAACCTGGAAGTTGAACACGCGGCTCGCAAGTGTCTCGCCAGCTGCTGCGGACTTGTTTGACGGCGAGGAGTCGGTAACTGGGAGTGATGGCACGAAGTATGTGACTTCTCACGAGGCCGGGTATCCCCATTGGAGCATAACCGTCGTGTCGGCGTTCGGTGCAGAGGGGGAGACGCTCTGGGAGCGGAGATACGAAGAATACTTGGGGCCAGCCGGTACGCGGATGGCGACCGCTGGCGATTACGTGGTGTCGGCGGTGCAATACCAGTTGCCTGTCGAATTGGGGCCATTCGAGGGACGGTACGACATCGTTCTACTCGTTCACGATCGGCAAGGTGATCTGGTCTGGCGCCAACGACTTGCCGCGAACCAGTTCATGAACAGCGATATCAACGCCGAAGTATTCGACGTGGACGTGAGTCCATCGGGCACAGTGGTGGTGGCCGGAAGTTACGACGACCTCGCGTTCGTGCAAACGCGAGACGCCGCCGGAAACTTGCTTTGGCACCGCACGTTCGACGCACCCCTTTTCTGGTCTCAAGTGCGCTGGACCGAAGAAGGAGAGATCGTGGTCGTTGGCAGCTCTGCGCCAGATACATCCCTACTGAGGGTAAAGAAACTCACGCCTGAAGGCGCCGACGTCTGGACACGGGACTTGGAAGGGTGGACGCGCCCGATGATTACCGACATTGATCTAGATAGTCGCGGAAACGTGTATCTGGTTGGGTACAACGCAGACTTTCTTGCACCGGCGCAGTTGTTGATTCGGGTGAACGCAGAGCAGTTCACCGATGTCGACGAAAACCCTGATGGTGGGATACCGGGCTGGCAATCGAGCGAACCGGACGAAGGCAAAGAGCCGGCACCCGCTAGGCAGTGCTTCGACGTCGCATACGTGGAATCCTATTATAGTCTCATTGGCACGCGGACGTGGCCCTACGCTGATGAGATCCGAGTGTTCCAACTGTGCTCTGGGGAGGTGAACGGAGCGTGCCAAATGACGGACTACGGCAAACTCCAACTGACCACCCATGACTCGACGGAAGGCGTGTCCTCCGGGTGTGTAGAAGAGCTGAGGTTCCTCGGAGTCTCCTACACCGGTGACGCGTTGTGTTGCTTCAGGGAGGCGCTGGTCGACCACAGGACGGCCGAGTGTGACGACATCCGAGAGGGCATGCGCTGTCTCCCCGACGACAAGTGCACGACGGGCCACTGTAGGAGCGGCGTGTGTGAGCCAGATCAGGCGATCGATTGCGACGATGATCTCTTCTGCACGGGTCAAGAATGGTGCGACCCTGACGTGGGCTGTCGACCTGGCTTCCCAGCGGCTTTCGACGACGACCCGTGCACGACAGACATTTGCGAGGAGGAAGCGCAGGCGGTCAGTCACGTGCCCACGGACGACCCCCCGAATACGGAGGCGGGCGACGCGGGCGCAAGCGGCAGCGCGGCAGTCTGCAGTGACTTGTGCGAGGAGGTGTCGCAAGTATACGTGGGGACCGTCGTTGAAGAGGCGCTTTGCTTCCAGGTGTGGCCCGAGGTCGAGCTGGTGGATTTGGGTTGTGGTGAGACCGTCGATCACTGTCGACGCACCCCAAACGGTGAGTGGTACGTCGTCGACCCCAATGGCGACCCTATGACGTTGCCGGTGAGTGAAGGTTGCGCAGAGTATACG
>CBINDO010000233.1:0-13036 GCA_966249405.1 uncultured bacterium
CGCCCGTCGGTTGCGCTTCGGGGAGCACGTCGCCGCGGGCATCCACAGCTTGGACGAACAATGGAACGGCAAAGGCCGACCCGATCACCTGGCGGGCGACGACATCCCCATCTATTCCCGCATCGCGCTGCTGGCCCAGGTGGTGGACGTGTTTCACACGGCTGGCGGCCCTCGAGCAGCGCTCGACGAGGTTGCGAGTCGTAAAGGCACCTGGTTCGATCCGGAGCTCGTGGACGAGCTGCTCGCGATTGGGCCGAACGACGAGATGTGGGCGTTACTCCGTGCCGACAATGTCGCCGAAGTAGTGTTCTCGCAAGAGCCCGCGCAGAAGTCGGTCTCCGTCGACGAAGACTACCTCGACGCCGTCGCCGCGGCGTTCGGCGAAGTGGTGGACTCGAAGAGTCCGTACACCGCGGGGCACAGCGGGCGGGTGGCGCTGTACACGGACCTGATGGCGGCCGACCTCGGGTTGAGCGCAGCGCGTCGTCGCTGGTTGTACCGCGGCGCCCTGCTGCACGACCTCGGCAAACTCGGGGTGAGTAACGCCATCCTGGACAAGGCGGGCAAGTTGGATGCGGCGGAGTGGGAGGCCGTCAAGAAACACGCCGTTTACACGGAGCAAATCCTGGAGCGCATTCCACACTTCGCCGAACTCGCCGTAGTCTCCGCCGCGCATCACGAACGGCTCGACGGCAAGGGTTATCCGCGCGGGATCGGCGCCGAGCGTATCTGTCTCGAGACACGCATCATCACGACCGCCGACATCTTCGACGCGCTGACGGCCAAGCGGCCCTATCGCGATGCGCTCGGGCTCGACAAGGCGCTCGGTATCATGCGCGAGAGCATCGGTACGGCGTTGGATGAGCGCTGCTTTGCATCCCTGGAGCGCATCGCGGCGACCATGGAGTTCGAGAAGAACTCGTTGCCGCCGCCACACTCGGTACACCGGAGCGAACGGGTCGTGATCCGAACCGCGCCGTAAGCGACTACGGCTTGTCCGCGGTGAGCCCCAGCAGCACGGGAAGTTCACCTGGTCGTAAAAGCCCGAGCGCGCCTTGAGCGCTGCTGACCTCGGAGAACTCGGCTTCCTCGTTCCCTTCGACGGGCCACGAAGCGAGCAACAGCGGTACCGGATCGGGTAGGTGTTCACCAGTCACGGAAGACGTACCGTGGTCGGCTGCTACCACGACTCGCAGCTTGCCCCGCTGGTCGGGCCACTCCTCTAGGAAACGGCTGAGCGCCTGGTCGACCCCGGATAGGTACTTCGCCTTCTCCATCGGCCGCCGATCGTGGGCCGCAATGTCTGGCCCCTTTAGATGAACGATGGCCAGATCCGTCTCCATCAGCGCGTGGTGGGCGGCGTCGAACTTGGCGTTCATGTCGGTGTCCAAGTTGCCGGTCATTTGCGGCGTGGTGATGGTGCGCAACCCGAGATACCGCGCGACGCCGCGCGCCGTGCTGCAACGGCCGATCAAGACGCCGTCCAAACGACTCGTCCGTTTGCGCGGCAGCGCCGACGCTCCGCGCGTGAGGATGCCGTTGGCGGGCAGTAACCCCTGCGCCAACCGGCTCGCGTTCAAGGGATGAGACTCGAGCACCTTGCGCGCGATCTGTAGGAACTCTGCGAGCGCCTCCGCGGTGCGCGCAGCCTCGGGTGAAGCCTCCAAAGGCAGCGGCACTTGCACGCGCCCCGAAGCCGCACCACCTCCCGGATCCGTATCGCATACGGCGGGCGATAACCCCGGACCGATAATCGTCACGACCAGACGGTGTTCGTGTCCCGGATGTACGCGGCCAATCAAGCCGCCCGAAAGCGGTACGTGAGCCAACGGCGCGACCAAGTCCGCCACACCGTCCCGAATCCGCCCAGCGCGCCGATCGACGATCGCGCCGTCGGAGTCGATGGTCGCGAGGTTACCTCGGAACACGACGGCATCCGCCGGCACGGGTACCCCTTCTCCAAGCGCCTCGAGCACGCCGCGCCCCAACTTCACGCCGGTTTCCGGACACAACAGCGCCAACGTCCCTTCGTCCGTGGACGGGACGCGCCCAGCGACGCGGCCCGTCTGGATCTGCCCTTGCCCGGCAAATTGCGCCAAGCGACGCAAGGTCGGCAGCTGAGCCGCTTCGAGGGGCGTCTTGCCAGCCAACGCCGAACTCGGCTCGTCTCCGAGACCGTCGAGCAACAGGAACAAGGTCGGTACGGCATCACGACGTGGTGCCTTGGGAGGCATGGAAGCTTTGCCGGGCGGCTCGTCCACCGGCAAACCACGACTCAAAATGTCGACGGCAGCGCGCAACGTCTTGGTCAAATCCGAGTTCGAGAGCACGACCGTCTCGGCCTCTTCGGCTTGGCGCAACATGTCTTCGTGGATCCAACGCACCGACTGGAACGCGTCCAAATAGACGCCGGCAGAACGCGCCGGTTGCCGGTGGGAGCGTTCGGGGAAGCGGCGCCGATGTTCGGCTTCGTCGGGGACGGCCAACACGAACCCGGCAACGTGCGCGTTCGCTCCCGGCGGCATGTATTGCTCGAACGGCGGCACGATGTGTGTGCCTTCGATGATGATGTTCGCGTTTTCGTAGATCGCCCGTTGGATCACGGCGCGCAGACCGACGGCTACCTGCGAGGTCTGCTGCCGGAAACCGACGAGCACACGTTCGCGCGGGTCGCTCAGCACCTGGCCGCCAACGACCATGCCGCGGAACGAATGGTCGTGCAGGCCCGGCACGAGCGTCGGCGACAAAATCGCGCGCATTGTCTCACGGACCATGTCCGTGCTCACGATCCACACCACCCCGAGCCGGTACGCGAGCTCCATGGCCAGCGTGGATTTACCGGTGCCCGTGGCGCCGCCGATCAAGATGATGACGGGGCTACGGCTGTTGGCGACCCAGTTGGTCAAACGGAAGCGCCGTACCACGTCTTCGGTCTCGCGGGTCGCGAGCAGCCGCTCCATTTGACGGTGGACCAGCGTCTCGGTGACCGCCGATTCGTCGGTGGAACGCACCCACTCCTCGAGCTCCGTGACGAGGTGCATCGCGTCTTCCAACGGCACGCCCGCGGTATCGAGATCGCGGAGCACGTTGTGTTCGGAGAACGGGAAGGTGCCGTGCGTCGTCTGCACGAGCGGAGTGCGTGCACCAGCCGCACGCACCGCACGCGCGACGTCGGGCCCGAGACGCTCCAGGACCACCTCGTCGATGACGACGCCCAGCTGCTCGGTGCTCACCTCGCGCTCGCGACCCTTTTCGATGCGATCGCGGACGGCCCTCGCCGTCGCGATCGCGTCGGCCATCGTCAGCCCCCGCCGCAACAAGGCGGCAGTGACCATGCCCGTCTGAAACGGGAACCGCCCATGACGGCTCGCGACGAAGACCTTCACTTTGCCTTTCTTATTGCGGGCATCACTTCCCATGACAATTGACCTTAACGCACCTTTCCTCGCGCCGCCCAAGGCGATGTCACATAGCTGTCACAAAATCGTCACAGACGGAGTACTAGGGTGCGCGCGCCTACGGCGGGCCCATTGGCTCTGCCGACAAGCTCACCCTGAATAGGATTTCCCCGTGAACCAGAAAACAGCTCTCGTAGTCCTTGCCTCTCTCCTCGCCGCCTCGGCGTGCTCGCGCAACACCCAGCAGTCCCAGGCCACAGCCAACACCACGGGCGGAGCAACCGGCGCGGCCGTTGCTGCCCCCGCGAGCGGCGGTCGCACGGTGCTCCAGAACAAGGGTTCCGATACCCTGGTGAACGTCGCCCAAGCCTGGGCCGAGGCCTACAAGGAGGTCGACCCCAACACGGCCATCGCGGTCACCGGCGGCGGCAGTGGTACCGGTATTTCGGCCCTGATCAACGGCACCGTGGACCTCGCCAACTCCAGCCGTAAGATCGAGCCCAAGGAGACAGAGGCAGCCGCGAAGAACGGCGTCACGCCCGTCGAATTCGTAGTGGGCCACGACGCTCTGGCGGTTTTCGTCCACAAGGACAACCCGCTCAAAGAGGTCACGCAAGAGCAGCTCGTCGAGATCTACGGCGAGGGCGGCAAGGCCGAAAAATGGAGCGACCTGGGTGTCAAGGTCCCGGGCTGCGATAGCGACAAGATCATTCGCCTGAGCCGCCAGAACAACTCCGGCACCTATGCCTATTTCAAGGAGGCCGTGCTCAAGGAGAAGGAGTTCAAGCTGGGGTCGACCGACCTCCACGGTTCGAAGGACGTCGTCGACACCGTCCAGAAGACGCCGTGTGCGATCGGGTACAGCGGCCTGGCCTACGCCACGCCCGAAGTGGCGATGCCGTGCGTGAAAACCGGCGACAAGTGCGTCGCTCCCACGGTAGACAGCGCCCTGGACGGCTCGTACCCCATCTCGCGCCCGCTCTTCATGTACACGAAGGGCCAGCCCGAGGGCAAAACCAAGTCGTATCTGGACTGGATCCTGAGCGACAAGGGCCAGTGCATCATCTCGAAGAAGGGTTACGCCCCGGTCCGCAAGCTGACGTGCCCATGAGACTACAAAAAGCGCTTTGTTAGACCCGAACGAGCTCCTTATAGGAGCTCGTTCGCTATCGGCGGATCGTGGGCCTCCCGCATGCCCCCGACCCGAAGCTCCCAACCCCGGCCGACCGCGGCCTCGGGGCGCCCCAACCCAGCATTTGCACGAACGCAGGTAGACAATGAGTGGTTACGAACAGCGACTCGCCGCAGACAAAGCCGAAATTCGCAAGCGAGTTTTTGCCGTGGGCAAACGTGTCCAAGCAGCCATCGCGGACGCGACGAAAGCCTTGCTGACCAAAGACCGCGAAACCTGCTCGCGCATCGCTCTGGGCGACCTCCCCATCAACCGCGAGATTCGGGACTTGGACGCCTTGTGCCACAAGTTCGTAGCCCGTCACTTGCCGTCCGCTGGCCACCTCCGGTTCGTGTCATCAGTGCTACAAATGAACGTAGCACTGGAGCGCATCGGTGACTACGCCGTCACGATCGCGCGTGAAGGGGTGCAGCTGAACGCAACTCCGTCGGAGGCGATCTCGACGGACATCGAGGCATTGTGCGAACAGTCGTGTGAGATCCTCGGTGACGCGTTGCTCGCGTTCTCGGAGCGTGACGCCGACCTGGCGCGCAAGACGCGGCCGCGCGCCAAGGCGGTGAACCGCAGCTACAGCCAATATTACCGTTACCTCACGCAGAACGCCGAGGGGCTGTCGCTCGAGGACGCCTTCGCGATCATGACGGTGTTTCACCGCTTGGACCGCGTGGCGGACCAGGCCAAGAACGTCTCCGAAGAGACGTTGTTCGAGCTCACCGGCGAAACCAAGGCCCCGAAGAAGTATCGCATCCTATTCGTGGACGACGACGGCAGCGCGTGGGCTCCCATCGCCATGGCGATCGCTCGCAAGGGTTATCCCGAGAGCGGTGAATACGCGTGCGCCAGCCTCTCCTCCCCCAAAGGCCTCGGCCCGACGGCGCGTCAAGCCGCGGGCGAGCTCGGTATCGAGGTCACCGACGCGGCGTGCGTTCCTTTCAATCCAGAAGAGTCCGCCCTCGAGCGTTACGACGTGATCGTAGCGCTGACCAACGACCCGACGTTGATCGACCGCACGGTCCAGCACATCCCCTACGCCACGTCGATCTTGCGCTGGGCTCACGAGGTGAATGCCGAACAAGACACTGCCCGCTTCCAGCTCGCGTGCCGTGACCTGACGACCAAAGTTTCGGACTTGATGGTACTGCTCCGCGGCCCCAACGCCCACTGATCATCGCTGCACGACCCCCAGTTACCAGCCCCATGAACGCCCCTGCCGAAACCAAGACCTTCAGCGACGAAATCGATAAGCGCGACTTGGCGTGGTACGTGGACAAGATCGTCGGCGCCCTCGTGTTTCTGGGCGGCATCTCTGCCATCCTGTTCATCATCGGCATCTTCGTGTTCATCACGCGCGAAGGCGTCGAGTTTCTGGGCACGCGGTTCTCGGTGACCGAGTTCTTCGGCGAAATCGCGTGGCGCCCAACGTCGAAGAACGCGACCTACGGCGCGCTGGCGTTGATGGTCGGCACGTTGAGCGTCACCGGCGTCGCGATGCTCATTGCAGTGCCGTTTTCGGTGGGCGCAGCCATCTACATCGCCGAGTTCGCGACCGGCAAGACTCGCGAGTATCTGAAGATCCTCGTCGAGCTGCTCGCGGCGATCCCGTCCGTGGTTTGGGGTTTCATCGGCCTGACGATCATCAACCCCTTGATCATCGACATGTTCGAGGTGCCGCTCGGGTTGTGTGTGCTCAACGCAGCGGTGATCCTGGCGTTGATGGCCGCGCCGATCATGACGACGATCGCCGAAGACGCGCTCAAGGCGGTACCAGATAGCTACCGTGAAGCGGCCGAGGCGCTCGGCGCCACGCGCCTGCAAGCGACGTTCCGGGTGGTGCTGCCTGCGGCCAAACAGGGTTTGATGGCCGCCGTCCTGCTCGGCGTCGGTCGTGGTTTCGGCGAGACCATGGCCGTGCTCATGGCGAGCGGTCACGCCATCAACTTGCCGACCAGCCCCTTCGATTCGGTGCGAGCCTTGACGGCGACCATCGCCGCCGAGCTCGGCGAAACCTCGATGGGGTCGGAACACTACCGTGCGTTATTCACCCTCGGCATGTTCCTGTTCCTGGTCACCTTCTTGATCAACCTCACGGCAGATGTCCTCGTTCGTCGGCGGCGGTGACTCTCGCGATACGGCCTTTTAGAAAGACCACATGTTCCAAGCGACGTCGATCAACCTAAAGAACGCCCAAACTCAGAAACTCGCGCGCGCCTTTTTGCTGTTCATGACGGCGGTGCTCGTCGTTCCCGTCTTGGCGATCTTGGCGATCTTGATCGCCGAGGGCGCTCCAGCCATCAGCTGGGAGTTCCTGACGGAGAGCCCGACCAACGGCATGACGGCCGGCGGCGTCTTCCCGGCCCTCATCGGCACGATTTGGATCGTGCTCGTCGCGCTCGTCGCGTCCGTCCCGGTCGGCGTCGCGGCGGCCGTGTACCTCAGCGAATACGCGCCGGACAACATGCTCACGCGGCTCATCAACCTCGCGATCATCAACCTCGCCGGCGTGCCTTCGATCGTACACGCGTTGTTCGGCGTGGGAGCGTTCGTGTTGTTCTTCGGGTTCGGCACGAGTATCTTGGCGGCGAGCTTCACCTTGGCGGTCATGACGCTGCCCGTCGTCATCGTGTCGACCCGTGAAGCGCTGCAGGCCGTACCTCGCGCCTTTCGCGAAGCGTGTTGGAACATGGGCGCGACGCGTTGGCAGACGATTCGACGCGTCGTGCTGCCCAACTCGATCAGCGGCATCTTGACCGGCGTGATCCTCGAGGTGTCACGCACCACCGGGGAGACTGCCCCGATCATGTTCACCGGGGCTGCCTTCTTCCTCCCGTTTCTGCCGCAAAGCGTGTTCGACCAAACGATGGCGATGTCACTGCACCTCTTCGTGGTGGCGACCCAGGTGCCAGGCGTTCCGGAGTCGTTGCCGTTCGGCGTGGCCCTGGTCCTGATCGCCATGGTTCTGGTAATGAACGCCGCCTCAATCGCGTTTCGCATGCATCTGCGTGGAAAGAAGAAGTGGTGAGCAGCGAAGACCTGTCGAAACCGAGCGACCGCATCGAACTCTCGGTGAACAAGCTGTCCGTCAGCTACGGTCAAAAGACGGTGCTCTCGGGAGTGAACCTCCAGGTGCGCGAACGCGAGGTGTTCGCCATCATCGGACCCGCCAACAGCGGCAAGACTTCGTTCCTGCGCGTCCTCAACCGGATGGACGAGTTTTCCGCCGGCATGCGCTTCGAAGGTGAAGTCAAAGTCGGCGGCAAGGACGTCCGCGAGTGGCGGAACCTGTACGCCCTGCGCCGTCGCATCGGCGTCGTATTCCCGCTGCCCGTCGGGTTGCCCCTCAGCGTCTACGACAACGTCGCGCTCGCCCCGAGCTTGGCGGGCGTAAGGGACAAGGCCAAACTCGACGAAATCGTCGAGCGCAGCTTGCGCCGCGCTGCGTTGTGGGACGAGGTCAAAGACCGTTTGCATGCCCTCGGCAGCCTCCTCTCCGGCGGCCAACAGCAACGGCTCACGATCGCCCGCGCGTTGTCCCAAGATCCGAAGTTGCTGCTGCTCGACGAGTTTTCGATTGCGGTCGACCCGGTGACGACGATGCGCATCGAGGATGTGCTCAAGGAGTTGCGCAAAGAGATGACGATCATCCTGGTCACGAACTTGGTGCAGCAAGCGCGCCGTTTGGCAGACCGCACCGCGTTCTTCTTGATGGGCGAATGCGTGGAGGTAGGCGAGACCGAAGATCTGTTCGAGGGCCGCGTCAAAGACCAGCGAACCACTGACTACATCGGAGGCCGTTTTGGCTGACGTTAGCCCCAAACCAGCAACCAACGACGCAGAGGCACTCGCTCCTGCCGTCGAGGTCGTCGACCTCAACCTGTGGTACGGCGCGTTCCAGGCCCTGCATCATGTCGACCTCGTCGTCAAACGCGGCGAAATCACCTCGCTGATCGGCCCGTCCGGCTGCGGCAAGTCGACGTTGCTCCGAGCCTGCAACCGGATCATCGAGTGCCTCTCTTACGTGCGCATCCAGGGGCAGATCAAAGTCCTGGGGACGGATATCTACGCGCCCGAGAACGAGGTAATCCAGGTCCGCAAACAGATTGGGATGGTGTTTCAGAGACCCAACCCGCTGCCGCTCTCGATCCGCGACAACGTCCTGTTCGGTTACCGTTTGCACGAGCCACAAAAAGCCAAAGGCCCCAAGTCCGAGCTCGACGGCATCGTAGAACAGTCGCTGCGCAAGGTGCTGCTCTGGGATGACGTCAAAGACAAACTGAGCGACCCCGCCGCTAAGTTGTCCCTCGAGGCGCAGCAGAAGTTGTGCATCGCGCGCCTGCTACCGGTGAAGCCCAAGTTGCTATTGATGGATGAGCCGTGTTCGGCGCTCGATCCGGCGGCGACCAGCGCGGTCGAAGACCTGATCTGGGAGCTGCGCGGCGAATACACGATCTTGATCGTGACCCACAACATGGCCCAGGCGCGTCGCGCCAGCGACGAGTGCGTGTTCATGTTGATGGGCAAGGTGATCGAACACGGCCCCACCGAGGATCTGTTCGTCACCCCCAAAGACAGCCAAACGGCGGATTACATCGAAGGCCGTTACGGCTGACGCGCTTTGGAGCGACCACATCGGCGCGGCGTTTGCCTCGTTCCAGCCGTGGCGCCTCTGCGTACCCGCACGCCTCCGCAAGAGCTCAGCGTCTCGAGCGGGCATCCAGCGCGCTGCGTCTCCTGCGGCGTGGCTGAAATGCCTTTGAAATGGCCTCCCCACTCGCTGCGTTGCCGCCTATAGCATCCGCATGCGACTCTCTTCCCTTGCTTGGTCGGCCGCGCTTTGCGGTCTCAGTCTCACCACGTACAGCCTCGACGCTTCAGCGCAACTCGGACGCCCTCGCGACGTCGTGATCAGCGCCGAGCGGCTGTTCGGCATCTACAGCGTCTCTCGGGACTATGACGACGCCAACGACGACAATGACCCCGATGACTTCAGTGTTGGGCTCCTGATGCAAGGGGGTCACCTGAGCCCGGTCACCGTGCCGCGCGTGGCGATCGACGTGTTCATCATCGAACACCTGAGCCTCGGTGGCTCCCTGGGATTGTACTCCAACGACATCAACAACGGTTCGGGCGCCTTGTTCGCGCCGCGCGTCGGGTATGCCTTCGACTTCAACCAGAAGTTCGCGTTCTGGCCGAAGGCAGGCTTCACGTACTACTCGCTGAACAACCCCGATCATCGCCATTTCTCCCTGTCGCTGGAGGGCGCCTTCGTGTTCATGCCGAACCCGGCGGTGGGCTTTACGGCAACGCCCTTCTTCGATTTGGGCATGACCGGTAGAGACGAAGATGGCCCGGACGACATCGACTACGTCGACCGCGTGGGCGGTGTGACGCTCGGCATGTTCGCGCGCTTCTGAGCGGTAGTCACGGTTACGGGCCGCGCCGCGCGCCACGGAGCGCGGCGCGGCCCCGTGAGACAGTGCCTGGAGCCAGCGAACGCCGCGAGGCCAGACCTCGACGCAGCGCGGCTTTCGCCGGAAAGTGTCGTTTCAGTCGGCGGCCGCTCGCTGTTCCGCAAATCGGTACAACACGCGAGCCAAGTCGTTGGTCCGATCGGCAGCCGCTTGGTCACTGAGTTCACCGTTGGCCAACACCACGATGCCAAAGTCGTTGTCGAGGTCGAGGACGATCATGGTCGCGGCGCCCGGGTCACCGCCATTGTGACCGGCGAGCCGTCGGGTGCTCCCGTCCGCGGAGTAACTCGTGTCGTCGCCGATCATCCAAAAGACGGCTACCTCGCCGGAGTCGGCTTCGGCCAAGGGCGTGAACGCAGTGGTCACGGACTGGGGAGAGAGGATCTGCGTCTCACCGAAACTGCCGTCGTTCAGCAGGGCGGCGCACAGCTTGCCGAGGTCCGCGACGCTGCTGCGTAAACCGCCGTCGGGCCACGTCGCGAGTTCGTAGAGGGGATAGTCGACGATGGCCTGTTGCTCGCTGTCCCACCGCGTCGGCGTGGCCACGATTTGGGGGTCTAGATCGGAGTACTCGAAGCTGGTGTTCGCGAGGCCCAACGGCTCGAACAGTTGTTCGCGCGCGTACGTGGCGAGCGGTGTTCCGGTCGCCAGCTCCACCGCGTATCCAGCGAGGGCCGCCCCGACGTTGCTGTAGACGAACCCCTGATCGGCCGCGCCGAAGTTGTCCGACCGATAATACGCGCCACCCGCGCTCAAGTAACTCTCCAAAAAGCCGCCGAGATCTACGGGCTGCGCGTCGTCGCAACCCGCGCCGAGCTCGAAGAGGTTGGCGAGGCTCGTGTGTTCGGCTTCCGTCCCCATGTAATAGCCACACAGATACGCGGACGAATCCCGGATCGGGCTGTGGTGAGTCACGAGTTGGGCTAACGTCGCCTGGCCCGCCTTCGCGTCGGCCAGAGTGAACGCACCGCTTTCGTCGAGCAAACCACCGATCTCGGTGTCCAGAGACAGCTCCGCTTGTTCGATCGCGCGAAGGATGGGGAGACCCGTAAACGGCTTGGTAACGGAGGCTAACCAGAACGACGTGTCCGCGGTGATCGGCCGCTCGGCGCCGCTTTCGGCGTATCCGAGACCCATCGACCACGTGACGCCGTTGGCATCGAACGTCGCGAGCGCCATCCCTGGAAAGTGCGCTTCTTGCATCAGCGACTGAGCGGTGGCGATAACGTCCGCTTCCTCGACGACGGGCACCGTCATCGTCCCCGACGTATCGCCCGCATCGACCGCAGACGTGGTGTCCAACGAGGATTGCTCGATAGCCGTAGCCTGCGATCCCGACGAACTGCCGGAAGTGGACGGTTCGAACGTAACGTCTGAAGACGTACCTGCGTCGGCGGGTGCCGTCGAGGTCGCGCCGGGATTGCCCGTTCCCGCCGCCGCGTCGACGGTGTTGGTGCCGCCGCCACCGCTCGCTGCGCTGTCCTCCGTGGACACGACGTCGCGGGAACGCGTGCCACCGTCGACGTCCAGCTCGCCGGAACCGTCGGAAGCCGCAGCGTCCGCCGGCTCGAGGTCGGAGGTGGTGACGGTCGCGTCGTCGCCGCAGCCTGGTATGGTCAACAACACGAACGCCACGGCCGTGGCCGACCTGCGCCTCAGGTCGCCCCTGCGAGCGCCGACGCTCGCCCGCGTTTCGTTGGATGAACGAGCACCTTTGCCCTCCGCGCCCTCGAACGATTCGGTTTTACTCTTCATGTTTGGTCGTTTCCTCGTCGAGCCGGATTTACGGTACCATCGCCTCGAGGCACGGGCTCGTGTGCTGGACGTGTTCCACGGCTCTCTTCTCACGCGGCGGGTGGACTGCCGCTGTAGGATTACAATTCTAGGTTTCGGCTGAACTCGCCGCGAGCAAGGACCCAAGCAAAGGGCGTGCCGATTCCCGCCTGAGCCGGCACCAGATCCCGAAGTTGGGCGGCTTGTCGCCTCTCGCGCTCGCCTTACGTGTTAGTGACCTGGACTGAGCCCGATCGTTTGCCCGCGAGCACCGATTCGAGCGACAGGCCGCCGCCCGTTTCACCATGTTCACCCTTCCCCCCTCTTTCACCGTTTGCGCGCCCAGCCTGACCGTGTGTTTGGGTCTACTCGCGAGTCGAAGTTTGGCGGCCGCCCCGTCGGTGGGCGCCAAACCCGACGACGAGCCGGCGGTCGAGACGACGTGGCACGCCCGGCTCGGCGTCGGGTGGAATCCCGTGCTCGATTCCAATGATCGACTTCCGACCGCAAACGCCGGCTTCGGCGGTACATTGTCCGGGTTTTATCAACTCCCGCATCGCCTGAGCGTCGGCGCAGGTTTCGATCGGGAACGTTACACCTACGACACGTCGCTCACCGGGAGCGCAGCGAACACACCGCCGCGTTACGTCGACTTGGAGTTGTACGTCAACCGGCTCCAGGTGCTGGCGCAGTGGGATCTCTTGCCGCGCAACTTCGTCACGCCGTTCCTCGTGCTTGGCGCGGGTTACCACTGGCAACAGGCGGAGGTGACGGACTGGCAATGCCGGCCGAAGCAACAGACTGGTCCCGTGGTGGGCGCCGGCTTGGGGCTCGAGATGACGCTGGGCTCGGGGCTCGGGCTCGGGTTCGAATACCGGACGAACACGCCGCCGCTCAGCGCCCGCACCTGCACCCTGGCCTACGTGCCCGACGAGCCGCTCGGCGCGCCAACGGTCACGTCTCACCGCTTTGGACTCACCTTCGGCGTCCGCAGGTGAACGGCTCGGGACGAGGGCCGCTCCTACGGCGCGAGGTGCCCGAGCGGGTTCGCTGGCTCCACACGCTGCAGCGACGAGACTGGCTACAGCGCGAGCAGGGTGCAGCGCGAGCTGCCGCGACGGCGGACCAGCGAACGCCGCCAGCAGCCCACCACGCCTTAACCCTAGAGTTCGGTTCAGCAGAACCGAACTCTGCAATGTAGCAGT
>CBINDO010000234.1:0-13035 GCA_966249405.1 uncultured bacterium
CTGAGTACTCCTTCGAAGTTGCGTTCGTCTTCGAAGAAGCGCCACAACTTTTCTGCATCGAACGGCGTGCGAGCTCGATAGACGAAGCTTCGGATGCCGTAGGCTTCCGTCTCGGGCGTATGCTCGCCGGAGAGCTCGCGAATCCACCCAGCAGACTGCGACGCTTCTTCGTAGTCGAACAGCCCGGTATCCAGGACGGTATCCAGCGCGACCTGCCCGCGCTCCGCGGCGACGAGACGAGCCCTTGGGTTCAACACCTGCAGACAGGCGCGCAGGTGTTCGAGCTCTGCTTGGCTCAACAGGTCTACCTTGTTGATCACCAACACGTCGGCGAACTCGACCTGGTTGATGAGCAGGTCGGTGACCGTCCGCTCGTCTTCTGGTCCAAGCGACTGACCAATCTCGGACAACTCGCGCGATGCCTGGTAGTCGCGCAAGAAGCTAGCTCCGTCGATCACCGTCACCATCGTATCCAAACGCGCGATCGCCTCCAAGCTCACGCCATCTTCAGCGGAAAAGGTAAACGTCTGCGCCACGGGGATCGGCTCCGAAATGCCCGTCGATTCGATGAGCAGGGTATCGAAGCGCCCTTCGCGAGCGAGCTTCGATACCTCCTGCAACAGGTCGTCTCGGAGCGTGCAACAGATGCACCCGTTCGACATTTCCACGAGCTTTTCTTCGGTTCGCGAGAGGGCTGCGCCGCCGCGGTCCACGAGTGCCGCGTCGATGTTCACCTCACTCATGTCGTTGACGATGACGGCAACCTTGCGCCCTTCACGATTGTTGAGCACGTGGTTGAGCAAGGTCGTTTTTCCGGCGCCCAGGAAGCCCGACAAAACGGTGACGGGAAGTCTGTCGTCGGCCTTGGTGTTTGACTGCAGCTGGTTCATGTCAGAGGTGGAGCGTCGCGTTTCGAAGGGTCACGCTCGAGCGGAGTGGTGATGAGCGCAGTGGTTGCAGGTGGACTCGGGTGCTCGATGGTGTTTGCGCAGCAGCCACCAATTCCAGAACGCCGTCGCTATGAGTGCCACGAAACCTGCGAGTTCGAGCACCTCGTCCGCGGCCACGTGTCCCATGATGACGAGCAACCCGGCGCCGAGGCACACCATGATCGGACCCGGTTTACGATGGTGACGAAACGCGAGATACAAGATCACCACGTCGGCGACCAGCGCAACGCCGAGCAGCCACGCGGGGAGGTGTCCGAAACCGGCGGCGCCGAGGCGCGCGGACGCAAACAAGCCCCCATACAGGCTCAGGCACGCCGGGCAAATCGCACACTTCAGCAACGGCAAAAGCAACGAGAGGACCGTTAGGGGTTGCGTGGCGGGGCGCATGGCGTGCTCCTATGCTCTATCGCCCCATGATTGTAAATGCATTTTTGTTGCAATACCAACCCAGCTGCACCATGGCCCGAGCCGTGTAGTGCGGTCCGCTCCGATCGGGGAGCCGAGCCCTACTTGCGCCGGCGGATTTTGCGGCCGGGACGCTCGGGGAGCAAGTCCCGGACGTTGGCGTATTTGCCGAAGCAAAGCAGACGGTCGCCAACCTGGAGTACACGCGACGCGTTGGGGTTCGGTATCGTCTTACCATCGCGAGACAAGGTGAGGACCGTGATGTCTCGCTCCCGTAGGCCCGACGTCTCGATCGTGCTGCCCGCAATCGGGCTCATCTCACCAACCGAAAGTTCGACGACACCATAACCCCGCGTCACAGTCAAACGCTGACGGATGTCGAGCTCCGGGTGCGCGACGTGTTCCACCACGTAATCGATGATCTCGCCGGCAATGTCCGTCCCCGTCGCGCGTTCGATGCCTTCCAGGCCGGGCGAAGAGTTCACCTCCATCACTTGTGGACCGTCCTTGCCCTCCAGCATGTCGACCCCCGCGATCTGCAGCCCGACGATCTGTGCGGCGCGGACCGCCGTCGCTTCGTAGCTCGGGTCGAGGGTTATTCCTTCCACCGAGCCGCCCCGGTGGACATTGCTTCGAAACTCGTCGCCCTGGGCGCGCCGGCGCATGGCTCCGACCACCCGGTCTCCGACGACGAACGCCCGAATGTCGCGACCCCGGCTCTCAGCGACGAACTTCTGGATCAGGACGTTTTGTCGCGTGCTCTGCAACGTCTCGATGATCGCCTGAGCGACCTTGACGGAGTCCGCCAGGATCACGCCTACCCCCTGAGTTCCCTCGAGCAGCTTGATGATCACGGGGGCGCCGCCCACCCGCTCTATGGCCGGCAATACGTCCTGGCGATCGCGCACGAACTCGGTCGCTGGCATGCCGATATCGAAACGGCTGAGCATCTGCGCACAGCGCAGTTTGTCGCGAGCGTTCGAAATCCCGTTGGCCGAATTCGAACAGAACACGTTCATCTGTTCGAATTGTCTCACGACTGACGTCCCGAAAAACGTCACGGACGCGCCGATACGCGGGATTACGCCGTCGTAGCGCGACAGCTCCTTACCCTTGTAGTACAGGGACGGCTTCCCCTGCACGGACGAGATGGCGAACTTCAAGGTGTCGAGCACCTTCACCTTGTGCCCACGACTTTCGGCGGCTTCGGCGAGCCGCCCAGTGCTGTAGCAGCGTCCGTTTCTGGAGAGGATGAGCAGCTTCATGCGTTCTCGCTTGCCAACTTTACGGGGCGAACCACCGTCTTGCCATTGAGGAAGGAGCGTCCGGGGTCTACGACCGCGTGACCCTTGACGGCCTGGCGTCCCAGCAACATCGGAAATCCCATCATGTCTCGCCGCGTCAAGGTCACTTCGATCACCCACTCGCGCTCGCCGAGTTGCACCCGCGTCTCGATCACGGGACGGAGCTCGGCGGTGCCGTTGGAGCTCCGCACGCGACGCTCCTCGACGAGCGGCGCGATCGTCGTGGTGCGGACGACAGCGCCGTCGCGTTCGGTCGTGACGACGAACTCGACGAACGTCGTCCCGCGCTTGCGCACGTACCTGATGTCCTCGGCGTGGAGTGCCGATGTGCGAGCGCCGGTGTCGACCTTGGCCTTGATCCGGGGAACGTGGAGATCCGGCAGGGCCAGCCACTCTCGCCAACCGACCACGACGCGCTCCTTGCGCCGAGGCTCCTTCAATCCGTCCCCCTGCAGCCTCGCGGTCGCCGACTCACGTTTCTAGCAAAAGCACGATTGATGGCATCGGGTCAATAGCCTGCGCACGAAAATCCCGCTCGTGACCAGACGTAAAATCCCTGAAACATCCAGTACTTCGCGGCAAGCTGGGCAAATGCCCAGGCAGCCCTAGTTGTGTTATGAGTTCGAGGTTTCGACAATCTAGAAAGGACCAAAGGCATGCGTGCCCGTATACCCGCAATCATTTCCATCGTTGGTGCTCCAGCTCTCCTCAACTGCAATCAACCCGGTCTGGCGAGTGGGATGGCCGCCGCCGAACGCGCCGCGTGCCCGCAGACGCTCGATGCGGTAGCTTCAGCCGACTTTGGGCTCGAAGCCGCATTGGCAGCCAAAGTAAAGGCGGGCTTGTCCGGGGCCTTGTACCTGCAACAAGCCGCCACGAAACTGGATGCCTCGGTGTCCCAGGCCTGCGCCAACATCGCCGCGGATCTGGGCGCTGACACGAGCAGCTTGCCCGCGCGCGATGGTTCCGGAAAGGCTGCCGAGGGAGCTTGCGCACTTGCTGCCGCTCAGATTGCCCAAATCAAGGCGAAGTTGAAGGCGGAAGTGTCGGTGCAAAGCCGTCCGGCGGAGTGCGAAGCGTCGTTGGAGGCCTCGGCCAATTGCGCCGGCGAGTGTGATGCCACGCTGGAGCCAGGCAGCGTCAAGGCCACCTGCGAAGGCGGCGAACTGCAAGGGAGTTGCGAAGCCGAATGTAAAGGTCAGTGCACGATCGAGGGCAACGTCGAGTGCACCGGTGAGTGTAGCGGCACGTGCAGCGGCTCGTGCGAGGCCGGATTCAGCGGCAAGTGTGGTGGGACATGCGAAGGCACCTGCGACGGCAAGAACACCAAGGGCAAATGTGAAGGAACGTGCGACGGCAAGTGCTCTGCCAAGGCAGAGGGAAGCTGCACTGGCTCGTGCAAAGGCAAGTGTGAAGGCGCGTGCAGCGCAGACGTGAAGGGCGAATGCAAAGGCACGTGTTCGGGCGAATGCTCGGTGGAGATGAAGGCGCCCACTTGCACCGGCAAAGTCGTGCCTCCCAAAGCGAGCGCGGAGTGTAAAGCCAAGTGTGACGCAAAAGCGAGCGCCGAGCTCGAGTGCAAGCCTCCGCAGGTCGCTGTAAACTTGAAGAGCGAAGCGAACGTCGACGAACTGAGCAAGCTCCGCGCGACGCTGGCGGCCAACCTGCCGACCCTGCTGGCTTCGGCCAGCACCGGCGTCTCTTCGGTGGCCAATGAGGCCTCCGCCTCGATCAAGGCCTCGTTGGAAGGGTTGCAGGGCGTGGTCAAAGCCCAAGGCGGCGCCGCCTTGCAGGCCGGCGCCTGCCTCGCCGCTGCTCTCGAAGCCCAAGCGTCGGCCAGCGCTAGCATCAGCGTTTCGGTGAAGGCGTCGGCATCGGCGTCGGCCAGCGCCAGCGGCTCCGCCGGCGGTTGAAACGCGCCGTTCGGTGAGCGCCCCCGCCTCGTGAGGGGCGCTCACCGGCATTCATGGAGAAGTGCGCACCAGTTCCGCGTTGATGCGGTACGGCAACAGCGGTCCTTCGTAGACGAATGCCGTGTATACTTGCACCAGTGAGGCCCCCGCTGCCAGTCGCTCCCGGACGTCGGCGGCGTTCTCGATGCCACCAGCGCTGATCAGTACCAGGCGCTCACCGACCTTCGACTTCAGGCGCTGCAGCACGGCCAGGGCACGGCGCTTGAGCGGCGCACCAGACAGCCCGCCCGCGCCGAGCGCCGCGACCTCGGCATCGGGCGTCGTTAGCCCGGCGCGCGAGATGGTCGTGTTCGTAGCGATGATGCCTGCCAACCCGAGCTCGAGCGATAGCTCGGCGACCGCGTCGATCTGCTCGTCGCTCAGGTCCGGCGCGATCTTGACGAACAGGGGCGGCGGGGTCTTGCACACTTCCTTCAAGGTGTCCCTGACCGCCGCGAGCAACGGCGCGAGCTTCTCGGCAGCCTGCAAGTCACGCAGACCAGGGGTGTTGGGTGAGCTCACGTTGACGACGAGGTAGTCGGCGAGCGGCCCGAGCAAGCGAGCGCTCTTGACGTAGTCGGCGACCGCGTGCTCCTCGGGCACCACCTTGGTTTTTCCGATGTTCACCCCGACGACGGTCCGGCGCGGCGCGGTGAGACGTGCCTGCAGAAACTCGGCACCGAGGTTGTTGAAGCCCATGCGATTGACGAGCGCCCGGTCCTTTTTGACGCGAAAGAGTCGCGGCTTGGGGTTACCTGGCTGACCTTCACCGGTCACCGTCCCTACTTCGATGAAGCCGAAACCCAAGTCCGCCAGCTCGTTGTAACCGACGGCGTTCTTGTCGAAGCCGGCGGCGAGACCGACCGGGCTCCTGAACTCGAGCCCCAAGACCCGACGCGCGAGGCTCGGCGCGGGGCGGAGCCAGCTGCGCAGCGCCGAGCCGAGCAACGGCAAGCGAAAAACCAGCCGCAAGCAAGCAAAGGCGAAGTGGTGAACTCCCTCTGCAGGGAAAAAGAACAATATGGCTCGTATCAGCGCGTACACGCGGCGCTTTTATGAGCGCCGGCCGAACCTTGCAAGCGCCACGACTAGGGAGCGTCTGCCATTTGTTTCGTGACGGGAGGGGCAGAGCATCTGCTCGCGCGGGCCCCACCTTGCGGACTTACGCGGCTTTGGCCACCAGGGCGGCCGCGCTAATCACGATCTGCTTGGCGTCCGTCGCGCTCAACCGAAGTTCTTCGTAGAGCTCGCCCGCGAATTCGTCGGGGCCGAACTCGGGCGCGTCCGGACCAGCGCGTAGCTGCACCTTTTCGATGAGCAGATCCGCGATCCTCACGATGCGGACCGCGTCACTGTGCGGCTGACCACGCGTGTGGTGAGCTTGGCACACCTCCTGGATCTCCGCCGGCAGCTTCCACAACTCCGCCAACTCGACCCCCGCGCGCTCGTGATAGCGCTGCACGAGCGACGCGACCTCCGCCGGTGTCCCTGCCTCGCTCAGTTCGGACAAGATCCGGTACACGCGGGACTCGCCGATGTCGTGAAGCAAGCCGCACAGGTAGGCTTCTCTCAGCCGAATGTCGAGCGTCGCGCAGACGGCTCGGCATGTCAGCCCCGAGTGAACACTACGCTGAAACGATGCTTGGACTTCGTTTTGGTAACGCTTGAGCCCGCTCAGGGTGGAGGCGTACACCACCTGCATCAATAGGTCGCGGCAGGCGTAAAGTCCGAGGCGCATCACGGCTTCTTCCAGCGACGCCACCTTGCGGCCGCGCGAATACAACGCGCTATTGGCGACCGAAAGAAACCGAGCCGCGATCGGGGGGTCCTTCTCCACCAGCCTCGCAAACTCGGCGATGTTGGTGTCCGGATTGTTCACGAGCTGGAGGGCGCTCTGCGCGACCGCGGGCAACATGGGCAAGGCGGCCCGGCCTACGTTCAGGCGCTCGAGCAGAACCATCTCCAAAGGCGACGGCGGTGTCGGCGTCGCGCCGATCAAGTCCCGGAAGTCAGACGGAATGTGTACAGCTATGTTCATCGGATTCTTCCTTGGGGCATGGCTCGCAGGGAGCCGCTCGTATCGCTCTGGTCGAAGCTCGGCGCCAAGACGACGCGGTCCCTTCCCGCTCGTTTGGCCTCGTACAGTGCCAGGTCCGCGCGCCGTAACAATACGTACGCCGTCTCGTCGGGGTTGGCGGGGTCGAATGCAGCGACCCCGATGCTCACAGTTACCCTGGGTGGCCCAGCGTCTTCTTCGAAGCTCAGTGAGCGAACCCGTTCACGGTGTCGTTCAGCCGCGGCCAACGCTTGTTGTGGATTCACCTGACGCAGCACCATGACGAATTCCTCCCCCCCGTAGCGTCCACAGACGTCGGTCCCGCGACGACCCTCCTGCAAGGTCAGCGCGACCTCGCGCAAGACGAAGTCGCCGACCTGATGTCCGAACGTGTCGTTCACCTTCTTGAAGTGGTCGATGTCGACGAACAACACGGCGAACGGATTGCCGGACTTGTATTCACCTTGAACGGCCTCTTCGAGCGCGCGTCGTCCCAGTGCTCCCGTGAGTGAATCTTTGGACGCGCGCGAGCGCAACTGATTGCGCTCGTTGCGCAACCTCACGATCGCGTGTCGGTAACGTCGATTGCGGAGCTGCACGTGAATCCGGGCCCGCAACTCCGAGACCCAAGCGCTCTCGAGCGAGGCGCAATCGTCGGCTCCGGCAAGCAAGCCAGCCGCCGTCAACCCGGGGATCGGAGCGGCCCGTGACACGAGCATGAGCGGGGTGTGCCGCAGCCCCTCGCTGGCGCGGATCTCGCCGCATAGCTCGAGGCTCGACACCCCATCCACGACCTCGTCCAGCAAGACCAGATCCGGCTCCCACGCCGCCGCCTGCCGAAGCAGTGTCTCTGGCTCGCGAGCGACACGCACGTCGAGGCGCTCGGTCTTGCACAACTCTGCCAACATGCGAGCCACTTCGTCCGAGCCGGAGCAGATCAACACTCTCTGCGGTCCGCTGTCAGGATGCGGGATGTCGGAGTTGTCTGCTGAAGAGTAGGCGGACGCCACGCCTCTCCGATCGGTCCGATTCCTACAGCCTTGAGGGACCAGCGCCGCTAGTTTCGGCACCGCTCACAATTGCCTCACCTCGAACGAACGTCGATTGGCGTTCAACGTGAAGGGCTGGCGGAGCGCAACAACTGCGGCGCGATGTAGAGCGCTCCGAACAGCAACGTTTGACCGAGTTGCTTCCAGAAGGGCTCGGAACTCCGGAGCCGGCGCAGCAGCGTAATCGCCTGGACGAAGTGGAAGGAAAGGATGAGCGGCGCAGACAGCCCGACGACCGCCTCGAATCCGCCATTGGAGCCCAGCACCAGGACTTTGGCGACCCATAACCAATAGCCGAGGACGACGAGCTTCGCTAACCGGAGTGCAGTTGCCCACATACGCTCACGTCTACCCGCTTTTGAGCTGAAATGCACGCGCCCCGCAAGTCCAACGAGCGTGCCCGATCAAGCAGGGGCCGAACACCCCAAAGCCAGCAATTGCCCCAACCTGAACCACTCGCGGCAGCAGTGCGCTGTTTCACTGGTGGAGTGAACAGCGCGCGGGTAACCGCGTGCAATACTCTTTCGAAGGCCCTGCCTTTGGCGAATCTTTATGCGCGATACCCCTTCCGGTACTCCCGAACCTTTGGATGGAAAGCCATACGACTCCGAAGCGCCGACGCAGCTGTGGCAGTCGCCCTTCAAACACCTTTCCGAGTTTCCGGTCCGACGCGCCGCTCGCCGTCGCGAGCGGCTGGAGGCGCTCCTGAAGGGTCAAGAGATCACCAGCACCGGCATGGTCTCGGCGACCGGGTTGACTCACACGGCCGCGACGCAAGATGTTTCACCGGCACCACTGCCAGAAAACGTCTTCCCCGACCATCCTCCGCCACCCGAGTCGATACCGACCGGCACGTACACGTCGATTCGACCGGTGAGCGGTCCTCGCATGGCGATCTTCATCGCCGTCGGGGTAGCCGCGGGTGGCTTGGCGGCGTTGCAGTTGAACCGCGTGTTGACGCCATCGACCCCTGACAGAGCGACAGCTGCCGCGGCGGCAGTCGCCGTCACCCCCGCTGAACCAGCTCCGGTTCGGGTTGCCGTCGTCCCCGCAGTGCCACTGCCCGCAGCGCCTGAAATCCCCGTGCCCGAGGCCGAAGCCTGCGCGCCCGAAGAAGCAAAAGACGCCGTGGTACCGCCACTACAAGTCGAGATCGTCCCGGTGCGCCCGGTCGCGCGTTCGTCCAGTAAATCCGCAACCACCACCCCGCTGCCCCCCGAACCGGCCAACGGCGCTGACGCCCACGAGGCCTCATCGGCCTTCGTTAACACTTCGCAGTCCAGTGACTCGTCGTGTTCACGTTACCCCAGCGTTCACATTCCCACGCAACTCCACCCACGCATCAACCCGCTCATGACGTCCAACCAAGTCTTCACCGAGCAGGGCCTGGCCAAGACCAACCGGCAAGTGCCGAACCGATAGTCACCGCGAGCGCAGTCTGGGGGTGCCCGCCCCCAGGAGTTTCTGTTAGAAGTCGCCGCCAATCTGGCGACCTGACATGAACTCCGAAGAATCTCGTTCGTCTGACGTGGAATCCGCGCCTGCCCCGCCCTTGGCTGCCGAGCCGGAGAGCGCGACCGCGGATGCCTCCGCCCGAACCGCCCGAAGCGAACCCAAAGGCGGCCGACCCGGCCTGCCGTTGTGGCTTTCCGTCGCACTGGTTTTGCTGGGGTGCGCGCTGCCGTTCACCATCATGGCCAGCGACCGACGGCTGGTGGTCAGTGTACCGGTGGGGCTGCTCGGGGTAGTCCTCGTGAGCACTGGGTTGCTGGGGTCGATCGGCGCCCTGAGAGCGAGCGCGACGCTGGCGTCGAACCCCGTATCGATTCGCGCGTTGGTGGTTCCGCTGCTGCGCTGGCTAGCCAGCGGGCTGGCGCTCGTGGTGGTTGGGCGGCTGGCCGTGGCAGGAGTCCTTCCTGCCGCCAAGTTAACTTCTGGCCTCCTGATGACCGCTGGCTTCTTGTGGACCGTGGTCGAGACGTTCAAGGTGGGCGTCGCCCTGGGTGTATACGACACGAGTTCGTCGTCCGCAGAGGACGGCGGGGGGTTGTTCGAGCGTTATGGGTTTTGGCTCATTGCCTTGTCGTCGCTGCTGCATCTGCCGATGCTGGGCTCGTTTGGCCTGATCGACCCTTGGGAAACCCACTATGGCGAGGTCGCGCGCGAGATGTTGGCGCGCGACGACTGGGTCTCCTTGTGGTGGGCACACGACGGTTGGTTCTGGTCCAAGCCGATCTTGAACTTCTGGTTGCAAGGCCTGTCCTTCAAGTTGTTCGGTGTGGAGTACATGCCCGGCCAGATGCTCTTGGGGACGGTACAGGGGCGGGTTCCTAGTCCGGAGTGGGCATGTCGCTTCCCGATCTTCTTGCTGGCGACGGTTGGCGCGTACGGGCTCTACAAGGGTGTGTCGCTGGCGTTCGGCAAGCGCGTGGCGTTCCTCGGTTCGCTGATCTTGGCAACCTGCCCGTACTGGTACCTCATCGAGCGCCAAACGATGGCCGACATGCCCTATGTCGCACCGTTGGCGGCGGCCATGGGTTTACTGCTGCTCGCGTTCCAAACGGACTCGAACGTCAACGTCAAGACCTACCCCATCGCGTTTGGCAAGCGGACCCTCGAGCTCAACGGGTTCCACCTGTTGTTCCTCGCCATCGTCCTGTGTACGTTACCGCAAGGCCTGTACCTGATCACCCGTAACGTGACCTTGCACACCACCAGCGAGTTGTTCGGGTTCGAGCTCCACGCGGATCAATTCATGAAGGGCTCCGGCGGTGGCAACTGTGGGGAGCCCGGAAACGCGGCGTGCAAGTCGCACGTGCCGCTGTTCCCCCAGGTGCAGCCTTTCGTGACAGGGCTCGTCACCCTGGCGTTGGGTGCCGGGTTGGTGTTCTGGTATCGCAAGGAACGGCGTCGGCAAGTCCTGTATTACCTCACCGCGTGGTTCTTCACGGCCCTGGCTGTAATGGGCAAAGGCGCCCCGGGCTTGGTTATCCCCTTGGCCGTAGCTCTGGCCTACCCCGTCATCACCGGTCGGTTTCGCGAGTTGCTCCGCATGCAACTGCCGACCCTGGTGTTGCTCGTGCTGGTGATCGTGGGGCCTTGGTACCTGCAGATGTACCTGCGCCACGGGTTTGGTTTCATCGAACGGCTGATCCTCCACGACATGTTCAAGCGGGCTTTCGTGCACGTCCACGACACCAACAAGGGCGACGACACGAGTTTCCGTTATTACCTTTGGCAGCTCGGCTACGGCTTGTTCCCGTGGACGGGATTCACAGCAGTCGGATTCGCCTGGCTCGGGCGAGGCAGCGAGAAGAGGAACAGTCCGCGCTGGCACGCCAATCTGTTCTTGTTGACGTGGTGGCTGGTGGCGTTCGGGATGTTCACGATCACGCTGACGAAGTTTCACCACTACATCTTGCCGCTCGTACCTCCGACTGCCATCTTCGCGGGAGCGGTACTAGCGAAGTTCCTTCCGCGCGCCGAGTTGTCCCATTGGCGAACCCGAATTACCTACTACGGCGGGTTGTCGATTAGCGCTGGACTGGTGCTTTGGGGAGCTATCCTCTGCGCGCCCGGTCGCTTCTCGGGTCGTGTTTTCAACGATGACGCGGTACCCGGCAGTCTGTTCGGGATCGCACCGATCTTGGTCGGCCTCGGCTTGGCATACTTCATCCACGAACGGTCCGACCTCTCCCCAGCTTCCGAGGAGCGCGTCGGCACTCGCGTTACACGGACCCGCCAGGTGCTGGCGACCTTGGCGCTGTTCTCTGCCGTCCCACTGTTCTTGGCGGGGCGCGACTTGTTCGTCACTCGAAAGGGCGACGTAACGGGACAAGCACGGCTAATCCACTTGTTTACCTACAACTACGAACGCAAGTGGCCGGCCAGCCTCGACTTCGACGGTGTCTTCTTGGCCGCCACGCTCGTCGCGGTTCTGTTTACCGTGGGCATGGCTTTCGCCAAGTGGCGCAAGTCGGCGGCGGTCCTGCTGTGCGCAACGTCGTTCTTGTTCAGTGTGTGGTGTTCGAACGTCTACTTCGTTAACATCGCGCCGCACTGGGGCCAACGTGAAACGATGCTCACTTACTACCAGCAGCGAAAGGGCCCCGACGAGCAGCTCGTCGCCTATCAGATGAACTGGAAGGGCGAGAACTTCTACACCGGCAACCGCATGGCGACGTTCGTCTCCTCCGGTAAGAAGTTCAAGACATGGATCACGGAGGAGCGCCAAGCGGGCAAGAGTACGTTCTACTTCACCACGGAGCACTCGCGCTTGAAGAACCTGAAGAAGGAGCTCGACGATCCTCCCTCCTTCGAGGTCCTCACCGACGAGACGCTGAACAACAAGTTCGCGCTGGCTCGTGCCACGTTCCCGCCTCTGCCCGCCAAACCAGCGGCGGCCGACACGACCGAGGACGAACCCGTGGACGACTCGTCGAGCGTAGGAAGCCAAGAATAGATGGGGAGTCGTCTCATGAGTGAGGAGCAGGCGCCGTTCCGGGTCCACATCTACTTGACCGAACTACGTACGTTGGGGTGCCCGTTCGGTGAGCCACTCCACTACTTCGCGAGCACGACTTCCACGAACGACGAAGCCAAAGCGGCCGCGGCTCTTGGCGCTCCCAGCGGCTCGACGTTCGTCGCCGACCATCAAACGGCGGGGCGAGGTCGCTTCGGACGCACCTGGTATGCGGAGGCAAACCGGCAACTGCTCGTGTCGGTGTTGTGGCGTCCACGCGCGGGATTCGCCGGAGCCGCATCGACACTCACGGTCGGCGTTGCTTTACATCGCGCACTCGCCGAGCTGGTGTCCCCGTCGGCGAACCTCGCCGTCAAATGGCCCAACGATCTGGAAGCGGGCGGCGGTAAGTTGGGCGGAGTCCTCGTCGAATCCGGCAGCAGCAGTCACGGTCCCCACGTCGTCATCGGCTTTGGCATCAACGTGCGCGCTGTCGCCGAGGCTGACGCCACGGTCCGCGCGACGTCTCTGGCCGAGCTAGGAGTCTACGTGGAGCGTGAAACGCTCCTGGTCGCGTTGTTACGTTCCCTCCACACCGAATTAGCCGAGTTCGAACACAACGGCCCCCGCACCGCAGTCGAGTACCTCAATCGTCACCACTCGCTGACCGGGCAGCTCGTTGGAGTAGATGGCCTGGTGGGTACGGTGGTCGAGGTCGCCCCGAGCGGCGGCCTGGTTCTTTTGACGAACGACGGGTTGCGAGAGGTGACCGCCGGCTCGGTCGAGCGTCGGACGCGGGACTGACACGCCCACCTGGCCGCGCTGCGCAACGTTGCGCAACGTCGAGCCAACGTGTC
>CBINDO010000235.1:0-13030 GCA_966249405.1 uncultured bacterium
AGTTGATCGCCGCCATCGAGCAGACGGCAGCCGAGCTCAACCTGCCGGTTCAGCTCGAGGGTTACCCGCCTCTGCGCGACCCGCGTATCAAAGACTTCAAAGTCACGCCGGACCCCGGTGTGCTCGAGGTAAACGTTCCGCCGACGACGACGTGGCGGGAAGCCGTGCAGCAGACGACCGAGCTTTACGACGCGGCGTATCAGGAGAAGTTGGTCGCCGAGAAGTTCGAGATAGACGGTGCGCACATCGGCTCGGGCGGTGGCAATCACGTCGTCCTCGGCGGCTTGACGCCCAACGACAGCCCGTTCCTACGCCGTCCCGACGTGCTCGGTAGCTTGCTTCGTTTCTGGCTGAATCACCCCTCACTTTCGTACTTGTTCTCGGGCAGGTTCATCGGTCCGACGTCTCAAGCGCCGCGCGTGGACGAAGCGCGCAACGACGCCATCTACGAACTCGAGCTGGCGCTGCGGCAACTCCCGGCGCGCGGCGGTACCACGCCACCGTGGGTGGTGGACCGCGTGCTTCGAAACATCCTCGTCGACGTGACCGGCAACACCCACCGTACCGAGATCTGTATCGACAAGTTGTACTCTCCCGACGGCTCGACGGGGCGCTTGGGCTTGGTGGAGATGCGGGCGTTCGAGATGCCTCCGCACTCGCGGATGAGCTTGGTGCAGCAGTTGCTCGTGCGTTCCTTGCTCGCCTCGTTCTGGGAGAAGCCCTACGAAGCCGAACTCATCAAGTGGGGGACGGCGCTGCACGATCAGATGATGTTGCCCTTCTTCGTGACCAAGGACTTCGAAGGCGTCCTGTCGGAGCTTTCCGAGCGCGGGTACCGCTTCGACATCGGCTGGTTCGCGCCCCACTTCGAGTTCAGGTTCCCGTTGTTCGGAGAGATTCGCCTGGACACCGTCACCCTCGAGGTGCGCGGTGGCCTCGAACCGTGGCCGGTATTGGGAGAAGAGTCGATGCCGGCTGGGCAAACGCGGTTCGTCGATTCGTCGATCGAACGCTTGCAGGTTCGGGTGGACGGCTTCGTCGAGGAGCGATACAAGGTGTTGTGCAATGGTTGGGAAATACCATTGCGTCCCACCGGAACGAACGGCCAGTTCGTCGGCGGCATCCGCTACCGCGCGTGGCAGCCGCCGTCCTGCCTGCACCCCACCATCGGCATTGACGGTCCGCTCCACATCGACGTGTACGACACCTGGTCGGGCCGCTCGGTCGCGGGCTGCACCTATCACGTCGTGCACCCCGGTGGTCGCGCGAGTGAGGTGAGGCCGATCAATGCGATTGCAGCGGAGAGCCGCCGTTTGGCGCGTTTCGAGCGGCGCGGACACCGAGTGGGGGCGTTTGCACCGCGCAAGGTGCCGCCACACCCGCACTTCCCCTACACACTGGACATGCGTTGGAGCCACTATCCGAACCCACCTTGGAAGTGACTTGTCAAGGCGCACGCTCGGGGTTAAGCCCGGGCGTGCCCGATGTCGGGTAAATCGGCCGGACTGTGAGCGCGACCTACCGGCGCGGGCGCACCTCGTGCCCGTAGGCAGGTTTAGCGGCTCGGTCCATACTCCCTCGGTCCATCCCTCATGATTTCGTCCGTCGTTCCGGTCGCCCCTGCCGACCTCAGACCATTCACCCAACTGCTCCGCGACGCAGAGCGGGAGCCCGGGGCGTTCGACGAGGTGTTCACCCCAGACGGCGACGTTCGGGAGCCCTACGAAACGCTGCTGCAAGTGTTCGAGGAAGGCGGGAGTGCCGAGGTCAGCCGACTGCGCGCGTTGATCCGGCGGCGGATCAACGAGCAAGAGGTGACCTTCAACATTCTGGGCACTCCCGAGGGCTCCGACCGGCCATGGTTGCTCGACCCGCTGCCGGTCATGTATTCGGCGCGGGATTGGGCGACCTTGTCCGAGGGAATGTCCCAGCGGGCGCGGCTGCTGTCGCTCATCTACGAAGACATCTACGGACCGCAACGTTTGCTTCGCTCGCGCATCATCCCGCCGGAGCTCGTGTTTTCGCACCCCGATTTTGCTCGGTCGTGTGTCGGTTGGGTGCCGCGTGGCGGCTTCCAGCTGCGGCTTTATGCGGTCGATCTCGGCCGTTCGCCGGACGGTCAGCATTACGTCTATTCGGACCGCACGGCCGCACCGGCTGGGTCGGGTTACTCACTGGAGAACCGCTTGGTGCTCGGGCGCACGTTGTCGCGCGCCTTCAACGCCTGTGGCGTCGAGCGCGTGCGCGAGTTCTTCGACAGCGTCCGCGAGGCTGTGAGACAAGTCGCGCCAGAGGGATCTGCCGAGCCGCGCGTAGTGCTGCTCACTCCGGGTTCACGCGACGAGAGTTCGTTCGAACACGCGTACCTGGCGCGCTATCTCGGGTACGAACTCGTGGAGGGGCGTGATCTCACCGTGCGTGATCGCGTCGTATACATGAAGACGCTGGGGGGGCTGCAGCGCGTGGACGTGATCTTGCGTCGTATCTACGACCGCTGGTGCGACCCGTTGGCGCTCCGCGACGATTCCTTCATCGGCGTGCCAGGCTTGGTGGAGGCCGCCGCCGCAGGCAACGTCGGCATCATCAATCCTCTGGGCGTGGCCGTTATCGAGGCTCCTGCGCTCAAGGCATACTTGCCGGCCGCCGCGCAGTATCTGCTAGGTGAGACACTCAAAATCCCTTCGGTGGAGACGTTCTGGTGCGGCGAAAAGGCCAATCTGTCGTACGTCCTCAGTTCACCGCTCGACTTCGTCGTCAAACCGGCGTTCGAAGACCGACAAGGGCCACCGCAACAGCTCAGCTTGATGAGCGCCGATGCGCGCGAACAGCTGCTCGACAAGTTGGCGGCTCACCCGGGACGCTGGGTGGCAGAACGTTGGCCTCAGCGTAGTGTCGTGCCGCTTCTCGAGAGTCAGGGCGCGACCTATGGCAGTCTATCGGTCCGCGCCTTCCTGACCCGGAAGGGCGAAGGCTTTCACGTCATGCCGGGCGGCCTCGCGCGCGTCAACGGCTCGCCGGATGGGATCTTCCTGGACGTCAACACGGAGCGAGCGAGCAAAGACGTCTGGGTCATGTCGCTCGCGGCGCCCGTTACCTTGGTGCCCCCAGCGATGCCCGATCGCCGCGTCACCCTGCGTCGCGGCGGTCTCGACTTGCCGAGTCGCTTGCTCGACGACCTGTATTGGCTCGGGCGCAACGTGGAACGCGCGGACATGACGGCGCGGTTGCTGCGCGGTTCTTTCGACCGGCTCAGCTCCGAGGGCGGAAAGGGCCGAGAGTCCGACCTGGCGGCGGTGGTTGGCGCACTCGAGAAGCTCGAGGTTCTGCCTCGCGTGGGTGGAAAAGTCGACGCCGCGACGCTCAATGCCGTGTTGTTCGACGGCCTCTTGGACGCCACGAATGCCAACAGCCTGATCTCCGTGTTCAACAACATACGCATGTTGACCATGGGGGTTCGCAGTCGTCTCTCTCGAGACGCGTGGTACGTGTTACGTCGCGGCGTGCAGTCGTTTCGGACGTTCTCAAACGGCGAACGTGCTCCGGCCGCTGCCACCGACTTGCTCAGCGAAGTCCTGACGAACTTGGCGGCGATCAGCGGGACGATTCTGGAGAACATGGTGCGCGGTCACGCTTGGTTGTTCCTCGACATGGGGCGTCGAGTCGAACGCGGCAACCAAATCCTCACCGTCCTCAGCGCGATGTTGCCCGCGGGAGCGGGCCGCAGCCACATGGAGGGCCTACTCGAGGTGGCAGACAGCTTGCTCACCTATCGCGCACGGTACCTGAGCAGCCTTCAAGTCGGACCCGTCGTCGATCTCGTTCTGACCGACGAGACCAATCCGCGTTCGCTGGTTTTTCAGGTCAATGCGTTGCGCGATCACGTCGAGCAGCTGCCCCGCCTGGACGACGCGGTGCGCACTCGTGCCGAACGTCGTATCATCGAGTTGCAGAGCAGCCTGATGACGTTGGACGTCCTCGCGGCGTGTGCGGGGCAGGGCGCGGGTTTGCGTCAACTCGTCGAAGACGCGTCGATGCTGCTCTGGCAGTTCTCCGACGACGTCACTCACACCTGGTTCTCTCACGCCACCCGACCTCACACCCTGGCTTCACCCGGGTGGATCAACGAAGAGCTGGAGGCGCGATGACGACATATTCGCTGCGCCACACGACGCGTTACGAATACGACCTGCCAGTCGTTCACGCCCACCACCTCGCGCGCCTGCGGCCCCGGCAGCTCAGCCACCAACGCGTGGTCTCATCGGAGTTGTTCATCAAACCCGTGACGTCGTCGCTCACGGAGAAGGTCGACTACTTCGGCAACGTGACCGATGCCCTCGAGGTGGTAGAGACCCACGAAGTGTTCGAGGTGACCTCCCAAAGCACGGTCACAACGCTGCCCAATCCCTTGAGCGTGGAACCGCCTACTGGGTTCATCACCTGGGAGGCCGCGGCCGCCAAGCTGGATGCCACGGAGCTCTACCTGCGAGAAGCCGAGTTGCGCTTCGATTCGCCGCTGGTGCGAGTGCATCAAGTCTTCAAGGACTACGCGGCCGCCACGTTCGCTCCGGGGCGGGACCTGGTCGACAGCGTCATCGAGCTCAATGAGCGCATCCATCACGACTTCAAATACGAGCCCGCGGCTACCGACGTGAGCACGCCCCTCGGACAGGTGATGCGCGAGCGGCGCGGTGTATGCCAAGACTTTGCCCACGTCGCCGTCGCATGTTTACGCAGCGTCGGGTTGGCTGCTCGTTATGTCTCCGGCTACTTGGAGACGATACCGCCCGAGGGCAAAGAGCGGCTCGTGGGCGCCGATGCGTCGCACGCATGGGCCGCGGTGTTCGTCCCTGGTCAAGGCTGGCTCGACTTCGACCCGACGAACGCCTTGCTGCCGAGTGAGCGGCACATTTGGGCGGCCTGGGGGCGCGACTTCAGTGACGTCAGCCCGCTCAAGGGTGTGGTGTTGGGGGGTGGGGCTCACCGTTTGACGGTGGGCGTCGACGTTGCGCCGGTCGTCAGCTCGCGGCCTCCTTCGCTCTCCGTCGTGCCCGACGTCAAGTGACGCCTCGCGGCGCGCGGCAGAAATGCAAAGAGGAAGCGTCGATGCGCTTCCTCTCGAGCGGCTCCGTTCCGAGCCGTGGCTTAGCTGATGTTACAGGTTTACGACGGCCATCGGCGCACTCGCCGTGCCACCACCACCCGGGAACAGCTTCGAAACGATCTCCGACAGTGCTTTGGTCGTGTCCGGCGTGATGCCGTTGTTCGGGTGCGGCCAGACGAAGTTATAGGCCTGCATCTGCTCGCACGAGAACGAGATGAGGACGTCGTTTGGCGGTGCACTGGGATTGGTGGAGAAGCTCAAACCCATCTCGGCGTACATGCAGGGAGCATGCTGAGGTTTGAAGCTATCTTCTTCACCCAGCAGCTCGCCGAGCTGTTCTTTGAGTGAGACATCGATGACGGGTGCCTGCTCCAGGATACGGAAGCCGTGGAAGCGCGGGGCCTCCTGAGCCGGCGCGAGACCGGTCGCTGGCAGGCCGGGGATCAACCCCGGTGGGATCAGCCCCGGTGGGATCATCTGTTGCAGGGCAGGTGCTGCTTGTTGAGCCCATTGCAGAATTTGTGGTGGCACCCCTGGGATAACACCGGGCGCGGTTCCCGCTTGCGGAGGCGGGGGCTCGTAGTTTTGGAGGCGGTAAGCTACCACGTTCGCGTTCTTGAGCGTGTCGAACGGGGCGGCTGGAGTCGAGGCACAGGCCGACGCTCCCACGGCAGCCAGACAAAGCAGTGAAATCCGATTCATGATCAAACGGCTAACACCTTTTCGGCAGCGCCAAAAGGGACGTCTGCGACCAAGGGCACCGGTCTGTTCACGAAATCAAGCCCAGGCGGAGAGAATGCACGACGAGGGCACACCGTCGCCGAGGGTGCTTGTCACACTTGGGGAGGTCACTTAAATAAGCAACCGCCGTCAAGGCGCGACCGGCGGCTGAGACAAGATGTCCGCCACGAGCCGCGTCGTGTTGGACGACACCAGCGTCAGCTGCGGCCGGCGCTTGTTGCGAAAGCGAAACTCGCCAGTGCGCAGCTCTTTGAGCTGGGCAACGGCCTCGTCTTGGGACTTTGCCGAGTTGCCTTCGACGGAGGTGATGTTGCCCTGGGAAACCTGTACGCTGAAGCACTGCTGCTCGTTGCTGATGCTGAGCACACCGCTGTAACAACGGTGACTGACGAGCTGCAACACTTCCTCCACGCCCACCGAGCCGAGCTCGCCGCTGAAATCGAAGCCGGAGTCGGGCGGGGGTTCGTAATCGTCGGGCACCACCAACTGATGGGCCATGTCGAGCAGCATCGCTGCCCGGCCTTCGATTGGGCCCTCGAGGTGAACGAGGGTCGAATACTCCAGGCCGCCGGGCAGCGGTTGACTCGCGATCACTTGGCCTTCGAGACGGACGCAACCTTCGGCATGCGGGACCTCGACTTGCAGACGCGTGCCGTACTCCACGCGGTCTTGGGTCAAGAGAGTGAGCTGCTCCAAACCGATACCTTGGAGCATGGCGGCTTGTGGAGTGCCGCTCGAAAGGTCCGTCACATAGGACCGCGCGGGCACGTCCAGGCGTACGTGACCGTGGTGGGTTAGCTCTTGCGCTACGGCGTGTCGCACCAGAACGGCAGCTGCACTCTGGATAGTCTCGAGCGGCAAGAACTCCAGCGCCACGCCGATTACCCGCGCCCCGTAGCGGCGATCGTCCTGACGCAGCACGCGGGCAACGCGGGCCATGGTCTTGAACTTGGTCGCGCGATCGATGCTCTCCAATTCGACCAGCACGACGTCGTTGGGGCTGCCCCAAGGTTCACTGGTCGAGATGAACACGCCCGTGGCCGCCAGATCTCCTGGTCGGGAAACGGGTTGTTGATCCCAGCCGACCACCCGTACCCATAACCGGCACGAGACTCGGCCGCCGCGGCGACCGTGGTTGGCGGGAGCTCCTGAGTCGATGGGAAGATCTTGGAAGTCGTACATCATTCGACTGAACGTCCCTCGGTCCAGGACCTTGAAAGGATTCGACCACAATGTGGGCAAGTTCCCGATTTTCGGTGTTAGTTCCATGGGTTAGGCCCAACCGACAAAAATCTGGGGGCGTGCATTAGGGCCAACTCGGGCCGTGCTGATTTGATATAGGGTCCGCCGCTCATGAATGGCCTAGCGGGTACCCGGGTATTGGTGGTTGGTAGCGGCGCAATCGGCGGCGTGACGGCCGCGCATCTCCGGCACGCTGGAGTCGACGTGACGTCGCTGGTGACGAACGCGCAGACGCGAGAAGCGCTTCTGCGGTCCGGCTATCGCTTGAGAGGTCACACCTCACTGCGTCAGGTGCCGGATCCCCGTATCCTCGAGCGCGCCACCGAGGGCGTGCCCGAGAGCTACGACTTTGCGTTGCTCGCCGTTCAACCACCGCAGGTGGAGCAGGCGGTCGCAGAAATCGCGCCCTTGCTCAAGCCAGCAGGTCGCGTCGTGTGTTTTCAGAACGGATTGTGCGAGGAGCGCATCGCCGCCACTCTCGGGCCAGAGCGGGTGCTCGGCGGCATCGTGGCGTGGGGCGCTTCGATGCCGGAGCCCGGTTTGTTCGACAAGACCTCGGCGGGCGGCTTCACGTTGGGTCGCTTGACTGGGCCCATCGATGCCCCGTGTTACGAGCTGGGAAGGCTCCTGTCGAGCGTCGGTCCAGTAACTTATACCAGTAACTTAATCGGTGCGCGATTCAGCAAACTCGCGATCAACTGCGCCGTCTCGACGTTGGGGACGCTCGGCGGCATCAACGTGGGCGGATTGCTCAACCACGGCTTCGTGAGGAGGCTCGCGCTCGAGATCATCACCGAGGCGTGCCAGGTAGCCGCTGGGCTGGGCGTGCGTCTCGAGAAACTCGCCACCACGGTCGACGTCCGTTGGTTCGCTCTCCGCGCCGATGAACCTCGCGGCTCGATTCACCCATCGCTGCTCGCCAAACACGCGCTCGTCTACGCTGTGGGCCGGAAGTACCGCCGAATGCGGTCGTCGATGTTGCAGGCCATCGAGCGAGGTCGGCCTCCCGCGGTCGACTTCCTCAATGGAGAGTTGGTGACGCGTGGCCAACGCTTGGGCCTCGCCGTGCCCGTGAACACGCGGGCACGTGACTTGGTTTGGGAGATCGCGCGGCGGGAGCGCAATTCCAGCTTGGATACCCTGCGACAACTGTTCGCGGACACGACACCAGGCGCGGCGGCCCGCCCCGCGTTATGAAGTTGGGAGCCATGGACCGTTTCGCGTTTCTCGTCTCACTTCGGCGCTTCGTTGCTCGAGCATCATTGCCAACCGCGCTGCGTTTGGCGCCTGGCGCAACCTTGATCGGTGGGGGCGTGCTGACGCTCGGCGCATCCGTCAGCTGCAAACCGCAACGCCAACTCGACGTGCTGGGGCAGGTCCCGCCGTTCACGTTCTCCGACCAACAAGGCAAGCCATTCGGCGCGGGGGACTTGCGGGGTCGCGTTTCCGTCGCGGCCTTTATGTTTACTCGCTGCCCGACAATTTGTCCCCGCATCACGGCAACGATGCAAGAGCTCCAACAGCGCGCGCGGAGCGTCGGCGTAGCCATCCATTGGGTGTCCTTCTCCGTCGATCCCGAGAACGATACGCCGGCGGTCCTCGAAAAGTACGCCGCTGACCGTAACATCGACCCCAACTCGTGGTCGTTCTTGACCGGCGACAGTACGGAGATCCGCAAAGTGGCCGAGCAGGGGTTCAAGATCGCCGCGGAAGGTACCCCAGAGGCGACCGCCGACCACTACGGCATCAGTCATGGCTCGCATTTGGTCCTCGTGGACAAACGTGGTCAGATCCGCGGCTACTATCGCACGCTCGACGACGACGCCCAGTTGCGACTGATCGACGACGCGAAGCTGCTCGCTGACGAGTGACGCTCGGAGTATCGAACGTTGTGCGCCGCACCTACTGCGGGGTAACGTTCACCGTTAGGTCGACCAGACCCTCCTTCGTGCTGAGGAACCCGTCGACGACGAGAACGTAGTGTCCCGGTTCGACCACGACGTCCAGCCGGGACTGCTTCTTGTCCCGGCTGATGTCGTCGTTGCACGCCGCGAGCGCCTCATAGCCGCACTGCTGCCCGTCCGCGTCCGGCGTGGTGCCCATCAGGATCAGCACGGTGTCGAACAACGTGTTCTCGCGGTCGGTAGTGGCTTCCAGCCTGACCTTGGTGGTGTATGCCGATAGGTCGAGGAGGAGGTATACGTCGGGGCCCGTCGATTGTGAACAGTCGCCGGCGCTCGCGTCCGCGTCCGCGTCCGGCAGGGGCAAGGGGAGGTTCTTGTAGTTCGCGACGTTGAACTGGTCGCTTACCGTGGGGCACGACGTGTCCAACGTCACCGAGGCCGACCCGCTGCTCACGTCGAGCGTCCCGCCGCTGCTGCAGGTGTCGGGGACGAGGCCACCGCACGTGCCCGCTTTACACACGTCGTTCGTCGTGCAGGAGGTGAGGTCGTCACAGGGCAGACCATCCTCGACGTTGAGCTTCTGGCACTCGCCGCTCTTTGGGTCGCACGCGCCGGTGGTGCACTTGTCGTCGTAGTGACTGCAGTCCTTGGCGCTACCGGCGCAATTCCCAGTGACGTCGCACTGGTCGTCGATGGTGCAAGGGTCGTCGTCGTCGCACTGCTCGCCCTCGGGCCCGGGCAATGCTTCACACTCTCCGCTCGTAAGGTTGCAAGTTCCGATGAGACATGTGCCGGTTAGGGCCGAGCAGTCTTTTTCGCGACCGCCACACGCCCCCGCTTCGTCGCAGCTGTCGTCGACCGTGCAGCCATTACCGTCATCGCACGCGCTGCTCGGGGGCAAGACGCGAGGTTCACACTGACCCGACTGCGGGTTGCACTCGTTGACGACACACGGGTTTGCGTTTGCTTCGCAGCTCACGGCGGTTCCGACGCATTCGGCGTTCGCTCCGCACGCGTCTTCGGTCGTACACGCATTGCCGTCATCGCAAGCGGCCCCGAGGTTGGGCATGGGTTCGCAGGCGCCGCTCACCGGATTGCACACGTATACGACGCACCCGTCCAAAGGAATCGGACAGGGGCCGCAGTCCGGTGCGGGCCCTGCGTCAACGTCCGGGCCCGCGCTCGAGGGGGCGCCGCTCGCGGGTGCACCAATCGAAGGCACGGGAGCGCCCGCGTCATCGCCAAACTCTGGCAGACCGAAGTTGGCGCCAGTCTGGGCTGGAGCATCGCTCGAGGAGGGGACATCACTCGTCACCGAGGTTACCGCGGCGTCCGGAGTGTCCAAATCCGGAGTGTCCAAAGTGGGGCCGCCGTCGGGACGTCCAGGTTCGTTGGGGTTGGGGGAGGTCGCCAAACCGGCGTCGAGGCTGGAAGAAGCGGCTGGGTTGCAACCGAAGATCAGTCCGAACCCCAGGCCCCACCACTTCGGCGTCACCCAACTCTGGCTTCGTTGCTTCGATGTCATACGCTCCTCCACTCTGAGTAGGTCACCCCAAGCGTCTCGCAAGCGGCACGTGGTGCGAGATTGCGTGGCTTCGAGGCCGTGACGGTGAGAGCTGGTGATTGGCTCAATTGGTTTCCTGCGTGCAGTCGCTGATTGGTTCAATGGCGGTGCAGAATGCTCCACCGCTCTCGCGCCATCCCCAGGGTGAGGACGCTAGCGCGGCGAACATCGCGCGAGCCTCGCCGCGCTTGCTGCGCGAGTTTGGGCGCGGAGCCCGGTTATCCCTCGCTCTCGGGTGGCCGACGGTACTCATTGAGCTGGCTACGGTGCAACGGGTTTTGGGTAGGGCCAGACTTTTTGGCGATCGACGATCGCGTCGGAAACGACGGCTCGCCAGCATGGCCAGCGTTCGCGCCATCCACTAGTTTGTTGTCGATGCGTCCTTCACAACACCTGGCGTCCCTCGTCGCGGTCACTTCGCTCGGCTGCGCGCAAGCCCCGGCCAACGCGCCTCCACAGGTTCCGTCAGCCACGACGGCGCCGGCCGAACCGCGCAGGCTCGAGCTTTCGGCGATGCGCCTCGCGCCATTGAGTCCAACCGAGCAAGAGCTCGAACGGCAGCTGCGCGTGGATGTTGCAGAAGTGCTGTCGGCAGGTGAGCGTCACGCCGGCAACGACTGGGGTCTCGCCGTGGTCACCGATAACCTGGCGGCCCGCCTCGAGGCCCTCGACCTGGCCGTCGACCGCGAGGGCTTCGTCGGCAAAGATGGGGCGCTCGGCCAGAACTTGATCGTAAACTTGCGTGGCACACGAGCGACGCCGGAGATCGTCATGGTCGGGGCGCGTTTCGACAGCCTGCCCGGCTCACCGGGCGCCGACGACAACGCGACGGGCGTTGCGGCGCTGCTCGCCGTGGCACGCGCGCTCAAGGACAAGCCCCGAGAGCGCACCCTGCAGTTGGTTTGGTTTTCGGACGCGTCGCGACGCGAAGTGCCGGAGAGTATGGGCGCCTGGCAACACCTCGAACACTTTGGCAAGCGCCGCCCAGACGAAGCAGCGGACGAGCAGGTCCCGCCGAGCCCACTGCGCGCGTGCGTCGAGGTCCACGGTTTGGGGGCGTACAGCGAGGCGCCGAACAGTCAGAGCTACCGCCAAGGCATGCCGGCTGGGCACCCGATCGGCGAATTCGTCGAGGTCGTCGCGATGGCGCAAGATAGCGTGCTCGGGAGTGAGCTGGCCGCCGCGATGGGGAGCTCGTCGAGCATTCCAGTCAAGAGCGTCACTTGGCTAGAACCCGAGCCCGGTGAGACGATGACGGCGTTTCGCGCGTACGCCGAACACCAGTGCCCGGCGGTGTTGGTCTCCGACACGCAGCGACGCCGGTTCGAAGCATTTGGTACCGCAGGCGACACCGTCGAGCGCCTCGACTTCGCGCGGCTGGCCCGCGCCGTCAACGCGCTGATCGCGGGCGTCGAAGGGCTGCTCAATCGCCCCGAAGCGCAACCGCCACGGGCGACTCCAGCGACCGCAGGTCCGTGATGATTGGGGTGGCGCGCGCTCGGACTTGCTTCGGGCGCGTGGCCTACTCAGCCACCGCCCGAGATAGAGGCAGCCGAGTACGCCACGAGCCCAGCGACCAGCCCGGCGAGCAGATCGTCCAACATGATGCCCAAACCGATCGGCTTGGTGTGTTCCAAGGTTCGGATTGGTCCTGGCTTGGTGATGTCGAAGAAGCGGAACAACACCCACGCCAAGATCTGAAACCGATAGTCGGCGAACATCACCCACGTCGAAGCGATGAGAACGCCGGCTACCTCGTCGATCACGACCAAGCTCGGATCTTCGTCCCCGAGGTGCGTAGCGACGGCGTGTGCGGACCACGCGCCCGCGGCCGAAAGTGCGACGATCAACGCCACGTTGAGCCACACGTTTTGAATCTGCAGGAGCCCCCAGACCAACGGCAACGCGCCCAGGCTGCCGACCGTGCCCGGCGCGAGCCTCGACAATCCACAACCAAACCAAGTCGCGAGCGCGAAGTGGCAACGCATCGGCCAAGTCAGCGGTCGAGTGCTGATCGCGGTGAGACGCGGAGCGGAGCCGGTAGCGTGGGGAAGAGGCGAGTTCATGGGCGGTTCGGCGCCGCAGCCACGAGCTCCGGAGCCTCCAAGATCGTGCAGCGTTTTGCGCGTCCGACCGGGACGTTCTTGACTGGGGCCCAGGGCTTTCCGAAGTCGTAGCGCACGTCGACGGTGTCGAGCCGGCCCAAGAACTCGACCTCACACTCGGCGTAGAACGTCTGAAGTTGAGGCCCTCTCCGTTCCCGCGACGGCTCGCGGTGGCGGCGGAATGCGAGCTCGGGTGTGTACCAGATGCCGCCGAGCAACACCGGCTGTTCACCGATCGCGGTCTTGAACGGCTGCAGCGCGGTACGTAGGTTGTCGTCTGCAGGGTCGTCCGCGCCGCGCGGCACCTTGCGCTTGTTGGCGTCGTGTTCGCAGCGGAGCTCATCGAACGTCTCACCGGAGGCGCAGGCATGAC
>CBINDO010000236.1:0-13026 GCA_966249405.1 uncultured bacterium
AGTTCAACGTGAGACCGCTGTTCGAAGAACTCCAACGGTAGCCGTTGTAGATGACCAAAGAGCTGCCCACGCAGCCCCTGCAGTGCGCGCTGTGACAGGCGCGCCATCTTTCTATTGCAGAGCAACTGGACGGCGTTGTTGCCGAAGTACGCGGCCAACATCCATGACGCGAACCCCGCAAGAGAACTCGAGTCGCGGCGGGCGATACTCTCGTCGATCGCTCTGCCCATGAAGTAGGGAGCGAGGAGTCCGAGCAACGTGTAGACGACTACGCCCGCGAGCACCACGTAGAGCTGGGCACGATAGGGAGTGAAGTAGGTCCAGAGCCTCCGCAGCGTAAACCGCGGCGTCGCAGCTTTGTCGATTCGTACGCCAGCCCCGAGGTGCGGAGTGAATGGCTGGTGCTGGGGCCTCTGAGCGCGCGGGTTCACGTATTCTCCCTGCCAGACGATCGCACGCGGGCGGACCCAGCACCCAACTGGGACTCGTAGATCTCTTGGTACAGCGGGCTCGTACGCAACAACGTCTCGTGTTTGCCTTGGGCGACGATCCGACCGCGATCGAGCAGGCAGATTTCGTCCGCTCGCAGCACCGTACTCACGCGCTGCGCCACGACCACCGTCACCGAAACGCGCGCCAGGCTGCGCACGGCGTCTTGGATCCGGGTTTCCGTCTCGACATCCACGGCGCTGGTGCTGTCATCCAAGATCAAGACGTCAGGCTCGAGCAACAGTGCTCGTGCTATCGCTAGACGCTGGCGTTGGCCGCCGGACAGATTGGCCCCGCGTGGCGCCACGATGGAGTCGTATCTCGAGGGCAGCTGCTCGATGAATTCGTGGGCTTCGGCCAGCCGCGCCGCCCTTTGGACTTCTTCATCGGTGGCCGAGGGCCGGCCGTAACGAATGTTCTCTCTGATGGTCCCACTGAACAAGAGCGAATCTTGCGGAACGATTGCGATCCGTCCGCGAAGATCGTCCTGTCGAACACTCCGCACGTCGTGAACACCAAGACGCACCACGCCGTGAGACGCGTCGTAGAAGCGTGGAATCAACTGCACGAGTGTCGACTTGCCCGCTCCAGTGGGTCCCAGGAAAGCGATGGTTTGGCCCGGTCGGACCTTCAAGTCGACGTCCCGGAGCACGGGTTCGTCGCAATCATCGACGTAGGAAAACCCAACGCCCTCGAACGAGATCTGCGGCGCGACCGGCTCGATCGTGACCGGGTTTGCGGCGTCGACGACAGCGGGCACGGTTTCGAATATGCCAGTGATCCGGCGCCCGGACGCGAGACCCGACGCCCACACGTTGGCCAGCATCGCCGTCATGACCAGCGGCACCATCGAAGTGGCGAGATAATTGGCGAAGGCGACCACCTGCCCGAGCGTCATGCGCCCGTCGATGGCCCGCATCCCGCCAAACCAAATCACGACGACGGTGCCCACGTTCAAGCAAAACGTCAGCGCCGGCATCATCGATGCGGTGAACGCCATCACGCGCGTGGCTTGCATGGCGGCCTGCTCATTTACGCCCCCGAACCGCTGATCCTCGAACGGCTCGCGAACCAACGACTTGACGAGCCGTATCCCCGAGATGCTCTCCTGAAGCACTCCATTGAGCGCGTCCAACCTGGCCTGCAAGGCCAGAACCATGGGTTCGGTCTTGACCACGAAGAACCCCAAAGAGACGCCGGCCCCCAAGAACACTGGCAGCAAGGCGGTAACGAGTGTCGGGCTGGTCTCGAACATCAGGATCGCACTCCCGAGCATCATCAGTGGCGCCCGAGTGCCGATCCGCAGCGAGATTTGCACGAGACTTTTGATCGCGTTGACGTCCGAAGACAACACGACGAGCAACTGTCCCGTTCGCTGTTCGTCCAAGTTCGCGTAGGAGAACGTCTGGATTTTGGAGAACAGAGCGTCACGCAAGTCGCGAGCCACCCCTTCGCCGGCACGAACCGAAAACGCGTTGTTGCCAATTGCAGCAGCGAAGCTCAGCGCTGATATCGCGAGCATGATGACCGCGGTCTCCACCACCACGCGCCGATCAGAGGCATGAATGCCTCGGTCGATCATGCGCTGGATCAGCCTCGGAACCGCAAGGTCGAGCGCGACCAATGCAACGAGCAGGACCAACGAATAGGCCGCCTCGGCGCGATACCTGCGCAGAAACGGGAGCAGAAAACGCAGACTACCCATTGAGCACGACTGGCGTACCGCACCACAGATCCCACCGCAACGCGCCTGCAGCCGCGTGCAAGGAATGCCCCTTGCGCGCAAACGACGGTTTACCGCATTGCCCCGCTGCGAAATGAGACAGCGCGAAGCCCGGCATCGGCCGGGTCAGGCGCTCGTACGTCGTCTCAAGGACTGATCACGACGACGGTGCCGCGCTCTTTGTTGAGCACCATGTGCCAGTCTTTGGGGACCGGTGGATCGGTCCACTCGAAAAGCCAGGCGCTGTCTCGCCCCGATAGGTTGACGCAACCGTGACTTCGCCAACGGCCGAACTCGTCGTGCCAATAGGCTCCGTGTAATGCGTAGCCTTTGTGGAAGTATTGAACGAACGGCACATCCCGCAGGCTGAACGAGTCAGCCTTGTCCTCGTCACCGTTCATGGTAGCCGAGACATGCTTGGCGTAGATCATGAACGTGCCTTGCACCGTCGCGGTCGTCTTGTCCGGATCTCCGAGGCCACCAGCGCCGGTACTCACCAGCGTGACGTATACTGGCTTCCTCCCCTCGTAAGCGACCAACACTTGGTCCTTGAGTGAGACATCGATCCACTTGCGATCGCCCGTAGCCACGCTCGGAAACGAGGTTCGCGCCTTGATGACCTCGACGCCGACTCCGGGAATCACCTCACCAGCACTAGTTTCCCAGTGCGTCACCCCTCCGATGGTGCGCTTGTTGCCACTCAACTTGATGATGGAGCGGCGCGGAAGCGCACGCGGCTTGCCCGTCTTGCCTTGTTCGTCTACGGGATAGACGTTTACCCAATGGGCGGTCACGCGAAGCGCAGGCAACTGCTCGTCAGGGGATAGTTCCACGCCCTGGAAGGGGTGTTGCTTCACCGGTTCGACGCGGTCGAGAGGGATAACGTCGAGTTCGGTCGTCACGCCGAACGCACGCTGCTCCCATTCGAAGCTCTCGGTGAGCGCAAAGCCGCTGTCGCGCGCCGCTTGCCCGGCGTGCACCTCGCGCCGCAAGCCCGATTCGGAGCCGTAAGGTTTGGTCAACGCTTGTCCCTGTCGAAGGAACTCCGGCGGCTGCTCGGCGATGGACAGCCACGACAACCCGGCATCGTTGCGAGTGCTCCACAGGAAGCGGGCCGCGCGCGACTGGTATTCGCCCTCGATCTCGCGCATTTGCGCCGCGCTGGGTAGCTTGAAGTACAAATACGGAGCGTGTTCACCTGCAAGCGCATAGGTGTACGGAAACCCTTCGCCACGGATTGGGCCGCGCTTGGCGGCTCTCAATACGGGATGATTCAAGTCGAGGGTCGCGCCCTTGCCCACGCATACGAACCCGCGAGGGTTGATGCGATACCAGCCGCCCCTGCAGCCGTCGTTCTCGATCGCTGGGCCTCGTCGGTCGACGATCGCGCCGGCTCGCAAGTAGCCCAAACGGGTCCTCGCCGGGCCGGTGTCGGTGTAGACCCAATTGTGCAACGCGATGCTGCCCAGCTGCTCGCCGGTCGCCTCGAAGGGCAGGTTGTCGTCCAACCCGCCGATGGTGCTCGGTTCGCTTGCGGTCGCCGCCTCCGCCGGAGGCGTTGGCGCCTGACCTAGCGCCCGTCCGGCTCGCTCGCCCGACTCCAACCTCAACGTTCCGTGGGAAGGTGGGCCTGCGGGCGGCTCAGTCACGTCACATGCGCCGAGTCCGGCGAGGAAGGGTACCACCCAATCGACCAATCTCACGCCGCGGTTATCTTCAAATGTCGTCGCGGCACCAAGAGAAATGGCAGACTCGCGGCCCGTTTGCTCGAGGGCGGTGTTTTCGACCGACGCCCGTAACCAGCTCTCGAACGTATCGAACCCCCAGAGGATGCATTGAAACTACCGAAGGCCCTGCTGGCCATCACCAAAGAAGCGGCCCGTCATGTGCTCCGCCACCCCGTCGTTGGTGTGGTCGCGGTGGCCAAGACCAAAGACGACAAGGTAGTCCTGATCCGCAGACGCGACACGGGCAAATGGGCCCTGCCAGGCGGCACCATCGAGTGGGGTGAGACGCTCGCGCAGTGCATTCGCCGCGAACTGCGAGAAGAAGCCGGCGTCGAGGTCATCTCGCTGGGCGAACTGTGCGGCATATACTCACGCCCGGAGCGGGATTTTCGTTTCCACGCCGTGACCGTAGTGATCAACGCAAAAGTGACGTCACCGGTGCACTCCCCCAAAAACCCTTTGGAAATCGTCGAGGTCGGCATGTTCACCCAAGAACAACTGCCCTTTCCTCTTTCCCACGACATGGACGACATGCTTAAGAATACTCTTGCCGGAAAGGTCACCTGGGAATGACTTACATAACGCCCTCGTTCAATCTCGCTCACCGCGACACGGTTTCGTCCAGCTCACGCCTGGTTCGCCGGCTCCAGACGTTGATGGGCTGTGTGCTCTGCATCGTGGCTCCTGGGTGCAAGCTGTTCGGTGGACTGGCGGTAGAACCGGTCGCCGTCACGTCGTCCCAAACCGCCCAAGTCTCGGTGTTCGCTTCGGTAACCAACGAAGACGAACCAGTGAAGGACCTGACCGAGGCCGACTTCGAACTCGAAGAGGACGGTAACCCGCTCGACTCGCGACAAGTGCAGCTCACGTTGTTGCCGCGCGACGGCGTGGTCGAGCACCATTTGCTGATCCTCGTGGACATGAGCGGGCCCGTCGACGATCCGGGCACACGCGCCCTGCTGGTGCGACAGCTGTCGTCTTTCATCGCGCGGGTGCAAGCCCACTACAGCGTGAGCCTGTTTGGCTTCGACGGGTCACCTCAACTCACGGCGCTGGGCACCTATCGCAAAGTCGCGAACGCCGCCGCACCGGCGCTGGAGCGCCTATCGGCGATTCCTCAGAAGGATCCTTCGAGCAACCTACACGGCGCGATGACGACGGGTTTGAACCAGTTGACCGCTAACCTGGCGCAGAGCCATGCCGCCATCGGACTAGGGACCATGCTCGTCATCGCGCGCGGCCCGGACCTCGCGGGACGAACGACCCGTGACGACCTCTTGGACGCCATGAACGACACCAACCACCGGGTGTTGGCCCTGACGACCGGCAACTGGGCGGCCGACGATGACGCCGAGGAGCTCGGCCCGAATGGCCACGTCACCGCGACGCGCTTCGAGAACCTGGAGGTGCCGCTCGCCGAGTTGGCACGCAATCTCGAAGACGATTACGGTCGCTACTACCTGCTGTCGTATTGCTCACCCGCGCGCGCGGGCAGCCGGTCTCTGCTGGTTCGAGTCCGCCACGAAGGGAAGGACGGCAAACCCAAAGATGCCCAAGCCTATACGGAGTTCAAGGCCGACGGGTTCACCGGGCGCTGCAACCCGCAAGCGGTACCGCGGTTTCACAAACCACGCTCCTCCGGCGGCGTAACGACTGTCGCGCCCGATGCGACGGGCCCGACACCCACCGTGATCCCAGCGGAACCGGAGACACCCCCGGAAGGGGCCTCCAGCGCGACGCCACCCGGTGAGGAAGAGCCCATCGCGCCGCCGCCCAATTCCAATTACGCTCAGTAGCTGAAGTGACCGAGTCCCCCCCGCCCCCACTCTTCCGCGTCAGCCTGACGGCGGACGAACGCACCGTGGCCGGCGGGACGGCAACGACGAGCTGGCGTTACTTCGACGGCGACAATTGGCGTTCGATCAAGGACCACCCCAAGGCCACGTTCACTCGCATCGACTGCGGCCCTGGCCTGCTGTGGCGAACCCAAGCCGAGATCATGGTCGCGCCGCAGACTTGGCTGATGCGCGTCGATAGAACACCGGATCGGCGTAATCAGCCAACGGACCCCATGGAATACCTGCGCAGGCAGGTTCGCTTGCGGCGCTACGCAACTCGGCAGACTTTTTTCCGCGTCGGTGCCGCTGGCTCGCTGGAGCGAGCCACACGCGAACAAGCGCCACTCAGCGCCGACGCGTTGGATTGAACGTCACCGTCCCGAACGTCACCGTCCCGTCCGCCAACGCCAAGAGTCAACGCCCGGCTCGGTGGCGAGAGGCGACCGGAACCGCGAATTCCGCGGCGGGCGGACAGTTCGGAGTCGCGCCAACCAGATATTGGACGAGCGCCTTCACGTCGGACGCTTTGGGTGTGGCCAGAGCCGCATTGCCGCCCGCGGCTAGAAAGGCGTGGCGCGCTTGTGGTTTGCCACCCACACCGACCAGTGCAACACCCGAGGTAGGCCCCCAAGCGCTGACCGCTCGCGCGAACTCGAGGGCGTGAGACGAACTGCGGTCGAGCCCGATCACCGCGACCTCGCAAGGTTCGGCGCTGAGCACCAGTGAGCAGGCAAACAACCCCGGCGCCTCCACGACTCGGGCGACCCGCCGCAGCGATGCGAGCCACGGACCTTTGAGCGAGGCCTCGACTAGGACCCTCGGAGCGGCCGTGCCCAGGTGGGAGGGTAACGGATAACCGTACTCTCGCATGAAGCGCACCACGCGGTTGCGCTCGAACCGCAAGTGGCGTCCCTTGGTGCGGGTCCCCTGAATATGACCCTGGGTCACCCAATTGTGGATCGTCTTCAAGTCCACGTGGAGCATCCGAGCGATGTCTCCCGACGTCAGGTAGTGGCCCACCGGCTCCTCCGCCTGAACAGCCAACGCCCCCAATTCTTTTCGCTTCCGCGCCAAAGTCTCCCCCCTTTTCCAGTCTCTCTTCTTTTTCTGACTCGCGGCTCCGCGTCTCCGCCTCGCTGCCGTGACCTTCGATTCACACCACCCACCCCGCTACGACAGCCGCGGCGAGCCGCCTCAACGTGCGAACTTCTGCCTGCTTTTGGCCTGACTTACCAGGGTTCGGCCTACCATATTTGGTTTCAGGATCGGAATCTACTGCCGTTTCTCGTGACATGGCCACGGCTGCCCCAAGCCCCCACTTCGTCCAGCGGGCGACGATCGACTCAGGAGCCGAACTCTCCTCGGTCGGCAATGACACGGACAAGGGTCGGATCTTGGTGGCCGAGGACGAACCTACGCTACTGAAAGGCCTCGCCCGCTTACTCACGGCGAGAGGTTACGTAGTAATCACCGCCAGCAACGGGACCGAAGCTCACGAGAAATTGCGCTCCCACGCCTTCGATCTCGTGCTCACCGACATTGCGATGCCGGAGTGCGATGGGCTCGAATTGCTACAACAGGTACGGGACACCGACGCCGACATTCCGGTGGTGCTGATTACGGGCGAACCGTCGGTAAGTACGGCGGTCAAAGCGCTCGAATGTGGGGCGTTCCACTATCTCACCAAACCCGTCGACTTCACGACCCTGGAAGATGTGGTGGATCGCGCAATCAACCTGCGGCGCGTCTCGCGCGTGAAGCGCGAAGCGGCGGAGCTGCTGCGGCGCGACCGCCTGGCGACGGACCTCCAACATCTACGGACCAACTTCAGCCGCGCCCTCGACACGCTGTGGATGGCCTTTCAGCCGATCGTCTACGCGAGGACCGGCGAGGTGTTTGGCTACGAGGCGCTGCTCCGCAGTTCCGAGCCGACGCTACCGCATCCTGGAGCAGTGCTGGACGCAGCTGAACAACTCAGTCAACTCGACATGTTGGGCCGGGTCATCCGCCGCTGTTCTGCGATACCCATGCACAAGGCGCCCGCCGAGACCGCGCTGTTCGTTAACCTACATACCACCGATCTGTTGGATCCCGAGCTCGTCTCCAAGACGGCACCATTGTCCCGAATCGCACACCGTGTGGTCCTCGAGATCACAGAGCGCTCATCCATCGAGCGCATCGGCGATGTCCGCGAGCGAGTCAGCGAACTTCGCCGCATGGGATTCCGGATAGCCGTAGACGACCTGGGAGCTGGCTACGCTGGACTGACGAGTTTCGCGTTGTTGGAACCCGAGATCGTCAAACTCGACATGTCGCTCGTGCGCGACGTGCACAAGAGCTCCACGCGGCGTAAACTAATTCAGTCCATGGCTGCGTTGTGCAAGGACATGGGGATGCTGGTCGTCGGGGAGGGTGTCGAAACCATGGAGGAAAGAGAAACCCTGATTGAGTTGGGCTGCGACCTGCTCCAGGGCTACTTGATTGCGAAGCCTGGCAAGCCTTTCCCGGAGGTGGTGTGGTGACCGAATCGCTCAACTCGAACCCACCACCATTCGCCGAGACCCGTCCCCGCTCGGCCACGTTGCTGCACCGCGAGGGAGATCTCGGCTCGACCCATCGAGTGTCGGCCGAGATGATCGTTCGCGACCGCGGGCTCCTCGTTCGCATCGACGCTACGAACGCCGGCCAAGTGTTCACCGTAAACAGCAATGAGTTCACACTTGGCCGTCACCCCGACAACTCGGGCTGCGTCGACGATCAGGGCATTAGCCGTTACCACGCGAAGATCATCCGGACGAATCACACCGAGTACGCCATCGAAGATCTCAATTCGAGCAACGGCACCTACGTGAACGGCTTGCCCGTCAAGCGCACCGAACTGCGCAATGGGGACACGCTGCAGCTCGGCCCGCGCGTGAGCTTCCGTTTCAGCCTGGCGTCGTCGGCCGAAGAACGGGTCATGCGGCAACTCTACGAGTCGAGCGTCAAAGACCCGATGACTCAGGTGTTCAATCGTCAGTACTTCGATGCCCAAATCACGAGCGAGCTGTCGTTCGCGTTGCGGCACGCGACGGAGCTGTCACTGCTCGTGGTGGACATCGACTTTTTCAAGAAGGTCAACGATACCTACGGGCACTTGGCCGGGGACGCGGTGTTGCGGTCGGTAGCAGAGATCCTCCAGGGACAGCTGCGTACGGAAGACACGTTGGCCCGCTACGGTGGCGAAGAATTCGTGGTCCTGCTCCGGGGCATCACCCTGACGGACGCGGTTCGCGCCGCCGAACGCTTACGCGCCGCCGTGGAGCGCGCCGTCATTCAACATGGCAACCAGCGCATTCCCGTCACGCTCTCGATTGGCTGCGCGAGCGTGGCCAGCTGCAAAGAGCCCAGCCCCGAGGTGCTGATTGAAGCGGCAGACCAGCGTCTCTACGCCGCCAAACGGGGCGGCCGTAATCGGGTAGTTGGCCAATAGCCGTCGCAGCGCTGATTTCGTCTTTCGCCGCCGTCCATCAGCCACTATCTTCGAACACTCGGAGGTGTTGCGTGGATTTAGAGGCGCTTAAGATCGAGCGAGACAAAATGAAAGAAGCCCTGCGTGGTTTGGAGAACGAGCAGCGGCAACTGGATGGACAGCAAAAGTCGCTGCGCCAGCGAGAGATCCGAGCGAAACGCACCTTGGAGGCGCTCGAGACGTTGATTGGCCTCGCTGCCGAGACCGAGCCAGACGCCGGATAACCGAATCAAATTAACACGGGCGGTCGTGGCGGCGACGCCCCCGGGTTCACGCAAACGCTCGGGCTCCGGGTTCAGCGGCCGTCCAAACCGGTGCTCACATGGAGATCGCGCCGCGACGAGCGAGCTCTCGGCGAACCTGCTCCATCTCCTCGCACACGAGCTCGTACGCTTCTTCGCAAATCGCCAACTCCAGTACCTCCCGTTCGAGCCGTTGGTCGAGGTCGGGGCAGACAGCGTCGTTGGCGCGATTGGAATGGTCAGCGATCTTCTCCTGCAGCTTGCGACAGCCGTCCAGGGCCGTCGCGTATTCGAGCGCCAAGCGCCGCTGCACCTCTTGCTGAACTTGAAGTTCAGCGACCAAGTTGGCGAAGGGCTCCTGTCGCAGCTCCAAATACTGCGCGCTGGGCGCCTCGTCCCCTTCACGGCCATACCGAGCCACGGCAACGTGTTCGCAGACGTCGCGGAAAGGTTGCCACGCGGACCGGTCGTTGTGGCTTGGCATTACAGATCTCGAAAGGGCTCGCTTGGTCATGGTCCACACTCCGGCGTCCGTCAGGTGTTCCTGGGGGTTACACTCGCGCCTGCAAATCCCAGACCATACGGCAGACCGGTCCGATCGACCTGGGTAACGTCTAACCCCGCCCGCGACTGGCTGGTATTCCGAAAGAATACAACCTCACCTGACCCAGGTAACAAAAGACCCAGGTTCACGATAAACCCAGTGCCTCCCGCACGAAGGCGAGTACTTTTTCGGGGTTTTTCTGGCCTGGGCTCGATTCGACACCGCTGGCAACGTCCACGGCCCACGGTTTGACGCGAGCCACTGCTTCTCGAACGTTCTCGGGGTGCAAACCCCCCGCCAGCAAGAGCTGACGTTCGCTGGCCAAATCGGCCACCAGGGACCAGTCGAACACGTGACCACTGCCACCAAGCAGCCCCGGCACCTTCGCGTCTACCAGGATGCGTCTTCCCGAATAGAGGCGCGCAGTCGCCACGTCCCCCACATCTGCGATACGTACCGCCTTGTAGTCGTTGTCCGACAACAGGCTCAAAACCTCGGGCGGCTCGTCCCCGTGCAACTGCAAGGTGTCGAGGCGAGCATCGCGACGTAGACACTCCAGCGCGGGCGGCTCCAAGTTGGCGACCACTCCAACGACCTCCGCTCGACCTGCGATCGCCGTGACGAGCCGACGCGCGGTCTCGGCCGTCACGCATCGCGGCGATGCTGGGACGAAGTTGAGGCCAATCAGAGTTACGCCGGCTTCAACGGCGAACACCGCGTCCTCCGCGCGCGTGACGCCACACACCTTTACGCGCGTGTGCGTCATGGCTGTCGTCCCGCGTGGCGCTGTAGCTGGCCGACCCACAGCTCGTCCCACTCGCGCAAGCTACCCCGGACGAACCGCTGCACCTTTTGAAGTTGTGCCAGGTTACCAGCTCCGACCAGCAACATGGCGGTTCGCAACTCTCGCTCGACTTGTTCGAGATAACGTTCGACGGCTCCGGTTCCACCTTCGTAGTAAGCCTGAATGACCGGGCGAGCCAGGCCCCCCACGGTCGCGCCCAGGACTATGGCGCGCGCGACGTCGAGTCCAGTCTTCAAACCACCGGTCGCAAACACGGTGCGGAAGCCCACACGATGAACGGCAAGCACGCTGGCCGCGGTCGGGATCCCCCAATCCCAAAACAGCTCACCCAGAGCCCGCCCTTCGCCCTGTGCTCGGAGCGTCTCCACTCCGACCCACGAAGTTCCCCCGGCACCGGACACGTCGACGTGCTCGACTCCAGCCGCCGCGAGCCGTCGAGCAACGGCAAGGGATATGCCGCAGCCCGTCTCCTTGGCCACGATCGGCACGGGCAACTCCGCCACGAGCCGCGCGATCTGCGGCAGGCAGCCGCGGAAGTCTTTGTCGCCTTCGGGCTGCACCACTTCCATAGCAGGGTTCAAGTGAACACAGAGCGCGTCGGCGCCGACGGCATTGACGAGCCGTAGGACCGCGTCCGGCTCGAGCGCCGCCGCTTGAACGGCCCCGACGTTACCGAGCAAAAGCGCTGTCGGGGCCACGTCGCGCACCGTGTAGCTGTGAACCGCCGCGTCGTTCTTGAGCATGGGACGCTGGCTGCCGAAACCCATCGCGTAGCCGCGCGCCTCCGCAATCCGCGCGAGGTCACGATTGATCTGCCCGGCATGGTCCGTACCGCCCGTCATCGCGGCGATCACGATGGGCGCGCGCAAGCGTTTACCCATTACCGTACAAGAGAGATCCACCTCGTCCAAGTGCAGCTCGGGTAGGGCGTCGTGAACCAGCTGCACGTCGGACAGCAGCGTGCCCTGCGCTCGAAACCCCACGTCGCCGCGCGCCGTGAGTTCGAGATGGTCCTGCTTTCGGGATTCGATACCGGTCATTCAATTTTCCTGCGCTGAGTCGGCAGCGTGTCGCGTTTCTGGTACTCGCCGTACGAGGTTGGCAAGGGATAAAGAGACGAGCGCGTCGCCTGGCGTCGCTCGGAGGGGAAAAACCGGCCCAAATCGGCCATCGGGTTACTCTTTGCCGGTGTGTTTGCGTCTTTGGGTTGGGCCCAGCCCATGACCGCCGTGGGCGTCTCACTCCCACCACTGGCGCAAGCGCGGGTGGCAAGGGCCAGTGCGGGGGCGCGCCGGCTACGCGTAGCCGAAGAGCTCGACGGCCACACCACGTTGACGCGCGGAGTGAGTTGACCAGGACCGTGCAAAGCGCGTTTCCAAGTTTTCGCTCTGTTAACTCTAGATCGCAAACTTCGGATGCGCTGCCCGGAGTGGTCAGCGCGCCCGCCCTGTGAGGCGAACCTGCCAGTAACGAGGGTTCGGTCCGGGTGATGACCTCATCGACTCGTCGGCGAACGAACTCGCTCTCGAGCGGAGGGCGACCGCTCGTGCAGCGAAAAACCCCAGCTGGGCGCTGCGCCACGCGCGAGGCACATTGTCGCAAAGAAGCCGCCTCGAGTTAACGGCGCGGAGGCGCGCGCCGACTGGACGCTCGCGCAACGTGCGCCTGTTTGGCGGGATGCCGTGGCTCCGAACGACGGCAGGGTCGAAGCGCTGGCCCCTGACCTGGTCAGGCAAACCGCCCTGACAGCGGACGGTCGCCGTGCTCCGCCGGTGATGTGTCGACGACCCTGGGAAAGCCGTGCGGCGTTCCACGACCCTGCAGCAGGTGGCTGACCGAGAGAGGAGCGTCGGCGATGGCGACGGATCCGAGTCAGTCTCTCGGCCGGCAGTTGCGCACGTCGGGATCCGCCACTAGGGTCGGCGGACGATGACGTCCGTCGCGACTCCTGCCAACGCTTTCCTCGACCTGCTGTCTCGACTCAAAGGACCGGTCGACGCGGAGCTGGAGCGGGTGATGCGAGCCGAGATCCAGGCGTTTGGTGCCTTGGGTGAAGAGGTAACGTGGATGCTCGAGAGCGCCCTCGTCTTGTGCCGCGGTGGTAAACGGCTGAGAGCAGGGCTCGTCGCTGCGGACGGTGATCGCCG
>CBINDO010000237.1:0-13002 GCA_966249405.1 uncultured bacterium
CTGAAACGTATCTTGCCCAAGCGATGGGTCGGGCCGAGCGGTGTTGAGCTCGTCACGCCACGCGTGCTCGCGGAGTTCCTGAGGCAAGACGAACCGGACCTCTTCGTTGTGCGCATTGAACAACAACAAGAAACTCTCGTCCGTCACCTTCTGGCCGTATTCGTCCTTGCCGTGGATGCCGTGACCATTCAGGAACACCATGATCGCCTTGGCGAAGTGGGCGTTCCAATCGCTGTCGGTCATTTCGAACCCGTCGGGACGGAACCACCCGATGTCACTCAGGTTCGAGCCTCGGATCGACCCGCCGTGAAAGAACTGTCCGCGCCGAAAGATTGGGTGCTTCTTCCGCAGCGACAGCACGCGTTTGGTGAACGAGAGTAAGCTGTCGTCGATGTTCTCCCACGGGAACCACGACATCTCGTTGTCCTGGCAATACGCGTTGTTGTTGCCGTTGTGGGTGGCCCCCACCTCGTCGCCACTGCAGAACATCGGCACGCCTTGGGACAGCAGCAAGGTGACCATGAAGTTGCGCTGCTGACGGGCTCGCAAGTCCAGGATCGCCGCGTCGTCCGTCGCCCCCTCGACGCCGCAGTTCCAGGACCGGTTGTGGGACTCGCCGTCGCGGTTGTCCTCGCCGTTGGCCTCGTTGTGCTTCTCGTTGTAGGAGACGAGGTCCCGCATCGTAAACCCGTCGTGCGCGGTCACGAAGTTGATGCTCGCGTGCGGGCAACGTCCGTTCGAGGCGTACAAGTCGGAGCTCCCGGTCAACCTGAACGCGAACTCGCCGAGGCTGCGCTCCTGGCCACGCCAGAAGTCGCGTACGCTGTCCCGGTATCGACCGTTCCACTCCGACCAGTGCGGTGGGAAGTTACCGACTTGGTATCCTCCTTCACCCAAGTCCCACGGCTCTGCGATCAACTTCACGCGACGCAGCACGGGATCTTGCTGGATCAAGTCGAAGAACGCGCTCAAACGGTCCACCGCGTGGAGTTCGCGAGCCAGCGCGGACGCCAAATCGAAGCGGAAACCGTCGACATGCATCTCGACCACCCAATAACGGAGCGAGTCCATGAGCAGCTGCAAAACATACGGTTCGCGCATGTTCATCGTGTTCCCGCAGCCGGTGTAGTCCACGTAGTTGCGACGGTCCTCGGTGGACAACCGATAATAACGCGCGTTGTCCAACCCGCGCAAACACAACGTCGGGCCCCCGCGTCCACCTTCCGCGGTGTGATTGTAGACGACGTCGAGGATCACCTCGAGCCCGGCCTTGTGCAGCTCGCGCACCATGTACTTGAACTCGCGCACTTGCTCACCGAGCTGCCCGCTGCTGCAATACGCTCCGTGCGGCGCGAAGTAGGCGAGCGTGTTGTAGCCCCAGTAATTCGTCCTGCCGCGACGCGAGAGAAACGGCTCCGATACAAACTGGTGCACGGGCAACAACTCGACGGCCGTTACGCCGAGGCGCTTGAGGTACCGAATGCTCGAATGGTGGGCGAGCCCCGCGTAGGTGCCGCGTAGCTGTTCGGGCAGCTCTTGGTTCAGACGCGAGAAGCCACGCACGTGCAGCTCGTAGATCACCGTCTCGTGCCAGGGCACGTTCGGAGCACGTTCGTCCCGCCAATCGAAGTACGGATCGACCACGACGGAACGCGGCACGTAGGCCGCGGTATCTTGCTCCTTGAGCCGAGGTTCGAACGTGTCGAGCTGGTAGTCGAAAACGCACGGGTGATAAACGACTTCGCCAGACACCGCCCGCGCATACGGGTCCAGAAGCAGCTTGTTCGGGTTACACAGGTTGCCGGCGTGCGGTGCAAAAGGGCCGTACACGCGAAAGCCGTACTGCTGGCCAGGTCCGATACGTGGCAAGTAGCCGTGCCACGTATACGCCGTCACCTCGGGCAACGGGACGCGCGTTTCACGGCCGTCGGCGTCGAAGAGACACAACACGACGCTGTCGGCTACCTCCGAGTGAATCGCGAAGTTGGTTCCAAATCCGTCGTATGTCGCACCTAGGGGGTATGGGTCACCAGGCCACACTTCAATCGTCGTCACGCACCCCAGCTTACAGCGCCCATTGGCGTGAAACTAGCTCCATCCAATGCAAAGTCGGCCTAGGCCGTAACCGCGAAACATGATACGCGCGGAATTGCATGTCTGGTACCCACCCCCTACTGACTTCCACTGACCTCCACCTCTTCAATGAAGGCACCCATCGGCAGCTGTGGCACAAGCTTGGGTCCCACGTCATCGTCCAGAACGGACAGCAGGGCACGCTGTTCTCGGTGTGGGCGCCGAGCGCGTGTCGCGTCGAGCTCATCGGTGACTTCAACGGCTGGTCTGGAACGGACATGCAACCCGTTGGAAACTCGGGGATCTGGAGCACCTTCGTGCCGGGCATCGGCAAGGGCGCCCTATATAAGTACCGGGTCCACGGTCCCGTCGATGGCTACCGAGCGGAAAAAGCCGACCCCTACGCCCGGTGCCAAGAGTTGCCACCGCGTACCGCCTCGGTGGTGTGGACCGACGAGTTTACCTGGAGCGATCAGGCGTGGATGGATGAGCGACGCGCGCGCAACAGCCACAAGGCACCGATGTCGATCTACGAGGTGCACCTGGGCTCGTGGCGTCGCGTTCCCGAGCAAGGCAATCGGTGGCTGAGCTACCGCGAGGTAGCGCCGTTGTTGATCGACTACGTACGCCGCCTCGGCTTCACCCACGTCGAGTTCATGCCGCTCATGGAGCACCCCTTCTCGGGTTCCTGGGGGTACCAGGTTACCGGCTATTTCGCCGCTACGCGACGTCACGGTGACCCCGAAGATCTGAAGTACCTCATCAACGAGCTGCACCGAGCAGGTATTGGGGTGATTTTGGACTGGGTGCCGTCCCACTTCCCCACCGATGAGTTCGGTCTCGGCTACTTCGACGGTACACACCTGTACGAACATGCAGACAAACGGCAAGGGTTCCACCCCGATTGGCAGAGCCTGATCTTCAACTACGGACGCAACGAAGTGCGTAGCTTCTTGCTCTCGAGCGCCGTCTTCTGGCTGCGTGAGTACCACGCAGACGGACTCCGAGTGGACGGCGTGGCTTCGATGCTCTACCTGGACTACTCGCGCAAGGAAGGTGAGTGGATCCCGAATCAGTATGGCGGGCGGGAAAACATCGAAGCGATAGCGCTGATCCGCGACATCAACACGGCCTGTTACGCCGAAGAACCCGGCGTCCAAATGAGCGCCGAGGAGTCGACCGCGTGGGGCGGAGTGAGCCACCCCGTAGAGGCAGGCGGTTTGGGCTTCGGAATGAAGTGGGACATGGGCTGGATGCACGACACGTTGCAGTACTTCCAGCGCGAAGCGGTGCACCGATCGTACCATCACGGCGAACTAACGTTCCGTGCCATTTACGCGATGAACGAGAACTTCGTCCTGCCGTTGTCTCACGACGAGGTCGTGCACGGCAAAGGCTCGCTCATCGAGCGGATGCCGGGTGATGATTGGCAGAAGTTTGCGAACCTCCGCTTGCTCTACAGCTACATGTGGTCGACGCCGGGCAAGAAGTTGCTATTCATGGGCGGCGAGTTCGCTCAATGGTCGGAGTGGAACCACGACGTCAGCCTGAGCTGGGACCTCACGCAGTACGACCGTCACTCCCAAATCCAATCCGTCATCGGTCGCTTGAACCAACTCTACCGAGAGGTGCCAGCGCTGCACGCGCGCGACTACGAACCCGCAGGCTTCGAATGGGTCCGGCTGCACGACTCGGCCAACAGCATCCTGGCCTACCTGCGACGTGGCGACGCAGAGCGCGACTGGGTGCTCGTGGTGGCCAACTTCACGCCGGTACCGCGCGAAGGTTATCGCTTGGGGGTGCCCGTTGGTGGACTTTGGGACGAAATCTTCAACTCGGATGCGGTGTTGTTCGGCGGCGGCAACGTCGGGAACGCAGGCTGCGTCGAGGCCCAGGTTGGGGAATGTGATGGTCGCCCCTACAACCTAACGGTGACGGTTCCGCCACTGGGCGCATTGTTCCTTCGCCCCCGCTGAACGTGAGAAACCCCTGGCATTGGCGCCGCCCCCGCAAGGGCGTCGCCTCTAGCCTACGTGATAAAGCGGGGGGGTCGAAACGCGGCGTACCTGACTGCCGGGCGCCTCGTCGAAGGCATCGGGAAACAGTGAGGGCGAGTTGCTACCGCCGACTCGCGCGTTTCCGTCGACGCGAGGCAGCAGCGCGCGGTCGACCACGCGTTCCCAGGCGTATTGTGCCGCCGTCTGACGTCCCGCGACGCGCATGTCTTGCTCGTCCTCTGGGCTGAGACGTTCGAACAGCTGAACGAACTCGGACGGGTCGTTGGTCTCCAATACGAGCGCGTTTTGACCCGGCACGGCGTAGTCTTCGCCGGAGCAACCCGTACACGCGACGCCACCGGCCGCCATCACTTCCAAGCCAACCAAACCGAACGGCTCGTGACCGCTGTTGGCCAGCACCGCGTTGGCGCCACGAAAAAGCACGCGACGAGCCGCTGGGTCGACGTGTGAACCCAAGAGCGCTATGTCCGTATTGTCTAGATTATCCAAAGCTCCCAGCAATCCACCTGGGCCGGCGCCGAACTTGCGCTCGGTGATGCGCAAGCCGAGACTCGCAGCACGCCCGAGCACCTCGTGGCCGTGAGCCTCCATCCCGCCGCGGGCCACCAGCAACGGACGGCGCCCTCGACGCTTCAGCTCCGCTAGCGTATCGATCGCGAGCGTCCAACGCTTGTCGGGATCGAAGCGCGCCATCTTCACGAGCAGCGGGCGGTCGGCGAAGCGCTGCCGAAGCTCCCACAGGGCCTTGCGATCGGGCGTCGCGAATGCCTCACCGTCCAGCCCATTGGGGATGACCAAGGGATCGACGCCGAGCGGCCGCATCCAGTGCTTCATGTAGCGGCTCACCGTGGTGATGGTGGAGGCATCCTTCAACCGCTCCCAGTCGATGAGATTGAAGCCGAACGTATTGTTTGCGTTCCAGAACATGCGCACCGGTTCGCGCATCTGCGCTTGCTTCAACAGCCAATCGAGATGCAGCACGGCGTGAGCCGTGTGCCACTCCTCGGCGAGCACGGCGACCCTGCCCCCTGCGGCAACTTGGGGCGCGATGTGGTTGCGCAGCACGTAGGGTGGCAACGATGACGCGTAGTCCATCTCTTTCGGAAACTCGCCGTCGTAGACGCCGCCCGCATGATGTTCGCTGATCCACTGGCACCAACGATGAAGGTGCAGCGTCCCCCGTGTCTCGTGACCGGGTAAACGCGGATCACCGACGAACCACAGGTGAGTCTCGAAGCCGCCGTCAGCCAAGGTCTGGGCCAGACCGGTGATGCGGCTCGCGATTCCACCCGCACGCGAATAGGCGTCGGGACCTTCGAACGAAAATATGTGGAACTGAAGCATAGATTCTCACTTCCAAACCAAGCGACTGCCTGTCTTAAATTCACGGAATGAACGAGCGTCGGTAACACCCGAGACACACCCCGGCAAAACTCTTCTCACAGACCGACCGAGCGTCACTACCCGGTGGCAATGTCACACAACGTCCCCAACCGTGACCTCCGACCGTCGACGTTTCGAACACTCGCCGAGACCCGAAGGTCACCAACCCCACGAACACGAGAACCGAACAAGCGGGACAAGAACCAAGCGGCAAAAGATAAGACCCAAAGCCCCCTGTACTACGCACTCCCTAGCGCGGTACATTAGCCCCAATGTTCAAGAAGGAAAGCGGAATTTTACTTCACCCCACCTGTCTACCTGGCCCCTTCGGCATCGGTGAGCTCGGCCCCGACGCCCGCCGCTTCATCGATGTCCTCGAGGCAGGTAAGCAGAAGTTGTGGCAAGTCTTACCGCTCACTCCGCCTGGGACTGGCGCGTCGCCGTACCAGAGCCGCTCCAGCTTCGCTGGCAATCCATATCTGCTCAGCCTCGAAGAGCTGTGCACCCAGGGCCTGCTGCTGTCCAGCGAACTCGACTCCGCAAAGCTCCCTGGTGGCAAACTCGAATCCGACCTCGTGGAACAGCGGAAGGCTCCTCTCGTGAAACGCGCAGCGGAGCGATTCTTGGAGCGGATGACCGCCGCTCAGCGCTCCGAGTTCGACGATTTTTGCCAGAAACAATCGATCTGGTTACCTGACTTCTCGCGCTACCAAGTAGCCAAGGAACTGCACCACGGCGCTGGCTGGAACGAGTGGCCGGCTCCATTGCGGTCACGGGATACCGCCACGTTGCGCGACTTCGACCGCCAGCAAGCCGCGGCGCTCCGGCGCGTCGCCGCGATTCAGTTCTTGTTCGAGACGCAATGGCAACAACTGCGACGCAACGCCAATTCGCGGGGGGTTCGCATCATCGGGGACTTACCGATCTTCGTGGCGCTGGACAGCGCCGACGTGTGGAGTGCCCAGGAGCTGTTTCTGCTGGACGAGAAAGGTGAGCCCACGGTGGTGGCCGGCGTACCGCCCGACTACTTCAGCGAGGACGGTCAACGCTGGGGAAACCCCCTCTACGACTGGCCTCGCCACATTTCGGAGAACTTCGCTTGGTGGACCAACCGCGTGAAACGCACCTTGGATATGTGCGACCTCTTGCGCATCGATCACTTCCGGGGCTTCGCTGCGTATTGGGAAATCCTGGCCAGTGAACCTACCGCCGTCAACGGACGTTGGGTGGAGGCGCCCGGTCACGCCTTCTTCAGCCACCTGCGCAAGACGTTCGGACCGGATTTGCCGATCATCGCGGAGGACTTGGGCATCATCACCGACGATGTCGACGAGCTGCGCGACGCGTTCGAGTTGCCGACGATGCGCGTCCTACAGTTCTCGTTTGCGGACGACGACAAGTTCTTGCCCAGCAACTACCCCACCAACTGCGTTGCCTACACTGGTACCCACGACAACGACACGACGGTCGGCTGGTTCACGCGCAAACCCGACACCGACACCCCCGAGGCGAAGGCCGCGGTCGAACTCGAGCAGCATCGCGTTCGCGAGTTCTTCCACACCGACGGCACCGACATCCATTGGACGTGCATTCGAGGCCTCGTGGAAGGACAGGCCGACGCGGTGATCTACCCGCTCCAGGACGTAATGGGCATGGGCAGCGAGGGCCGCATGAACACCCCGGGCACGGTGGGCACCCACAACTGGACGTTCCGCTTCGAATGGTCGCAGCTGACGCCGGCCATGGTCGAGACGCTGCGCATCATCACCGAACACGCGCGTCGCAACCAAGGTTCGTGACGGCCCCGGCGGCAACTCACCCCGACGCCCGGGCGCCTCTCGAAATCCCGCCTCGGAGCTGACTCGACGGTGCCGAACTCGGCATGGGTTCAGCCGCCGCGAACCGGAAGCAGTTGCGTCCGTTGGCCTTGGCTTCGTACAGCGCTTCGTCCGCACGCTTGAGCCAATCAACCGTCGATTGCCCGGGTGACAACACGGCGATGCCCACACTCATGGTGACCGAGATCTCCTCCTCGCCGTACTGGATGACCTTTTGCTGCAAGGTGGTGCGGGCGCGTTCCACGAGCTCGATTGCCGACGTTGGGTTCGTGTCGACGAGCAAGATGGCAAACTCCTCACCACCGAAACGAGCCACGAAGTCCTGTTTGCGTAGGAACGTGCGCATTAGGCACTTGGCCACCTCCTGCAGCACCACGTCGCCCCCTGGGTGGCCGTAGGTGTCGTTGACCTGTTTGAAGTGATCGATGTCGATCATCAGCAAGCAGGGCGGACAAGAAAACAGCAGCCCGAGGTCGCGCAACCGCTGGACTTGTGCGTCGAACGCCTGGCGATTGCTCAACTTGGTGAGGCTGTCGATGGACGCGGCGACCTTGGCTTCGGTGAGCTCACTCCTCAGGTTCCGCAGTCGCTGGGCGAGCAAAGCCATCTGCCGCTCTTCCCGCTTGCGGCGTTTATCCATGGCGTCACGCACGCGACTGACGACGGCGGCCACCTCTTCTCGGACCTTCTGAGTGTCCTTGTTGGTGGCGAGTACGTCCAAGAGCCCACTCAGATTCTGTTCGACCGACTCGTCCGATTGCCGGTCCTCGTGGATTGCGACCGTCAAGCATTGAGCGAAAGTCTGAATCGCCTCCCGCAGATTGCCGATACTTCGGGTGACGTAGCCAACTTCGTTTTGGCGCGCCTTGCGCCAGAAGTGCCGCAGCCCTGACCAGTTGCGACGCGGCCTGCCGGCATCGTCCACGGTGAACGCGACCAAGACCTCGTTGACCCACGAGTCGCACTGGCGCTTGAAGTCGCCGGCCTCGGTCTCATCGGTGTCGAACGCGTGGTCGCCCAAGGTGCGCACCAGATCGGAGACCGTCGACAGGGCCAAGTCCAGCTCGTCACTGGCCGGTGCAGCCGGGATTTCACGCGCCGATTGGTTTGCCGCGACCTCCGGGGTCGCCTCGGGCTTACGCTTCCACAACATTGCTCACGCGAGTACGGCACGCGCTTGACGGGGAAAAAGGCCCCGTCTGACGATCCCGTACATCAGTTGCGAACCGATACGGACTCGCGCCGTGTTTTGGCCGTTCTGAACCGAGGCGGTGCACTGCGAGGGCCAACGCAGCGCGCGGGCGGTGGCTGCACACCCTGTCAGTAGGAGCCAGTCGAACCGCGCTCAGGCGGATCGGGGCGACGGTTGCGGCGGCCAAACCAGAACACGCGCCTTCCGCGCTCGTTTGTTCGCAATTTCGAGACCCAGCGCGTCGAGACCCAGCGCGTTGGCGACGGCGAGGACCGTTCCCACACCACAGAAGGGGTCGACGACCAGGCGCGTCGTCGTGTGTGAAATCACATAACGGCATGCGAGCTCACACGCAGCCGTGCCCATCGCCTGACTCCAAGTCATCTCCCCAGTGCTTCCCAACACGTCGGGATACGGCGCTGGGCGGTCTCGCACCTGCCTGCCGAAGCACAACATGTGCGTATAGCCCGGACGCCCAAACACCGCTTCGCCCGGTGGTTTGCGACACACGACCTTGTGCCACAAGAGCGCGATGCCCTGTTCGTCTGCAGCACGCTGGCACAGGTAACCCTTGTCGATCCATACTCCATCGCGCTTGACGTCCGTCTGATAGAAGATGGTCACCCCACTGGCGCAGGTGGCCTCGAGCACGAGTGACGCCGTGTCGGAGAACCACCGTTTCCACGCGTCGAGCGTCATTTCGGGAAACGCAGACACATCGGGCAAGGAGGTGACGAACGAGGCACCGGCCATGCGCTCGTGTTGGCGCAACCAAGGTAAGGCGTCGCAGCACAACACGGTGCGCAAGGGTGGCTCTTTGGCGATCGTGACCGATGCGTCGGGGGCTGGGTCTGTGGCGGACACGTTCGACATGTATAACAAACTCGGGCACTGAAGCCACTCCGCGCGCCTCTCGCCGCGAGCCCCGTCGGATTCACCGCGCGAGGCGACGCCACCGCGTCGGCGAATTGCGTTGTCCGCAGCTAGGGCGACCGCTAAACCCCGCGTCATGGCTGAAGCGAGCCTCCTCAAGCGTTTGACTCAATCGAGCTCTGCAATCACCACGCTGCTCGTCGCCGCCGTCGCTTTGTTCACGCTGAGCCCGTTCCTGACGACGCTGCGTCCGCCGATGCAAGACCTTCCGCAGCACCTCGCGGCTGGGCGCGTGCTCCTGGATGGCGATCCGTCGTTGTCTTTCGACGACTACTTCACCAGCGAGTGGGCGCGTTCCCAGTATCTGGGCATTTACGTACTCTTGGGCTTGTTCTTCTATCCCCTCGAGTGGCTCGCGCTCTCGACTCACCCACTGCTGCTGGCCAATCGCTGCGCGATCATCGTGTTGCTCGCCACGTGGGCGGGCGGCGCCGAGTGGCTAGGCCGACGCGCCGTGGGCAGAGTGGGCTTTGGCGTGTTTGCGTTGGCGTTGTTCTTCAACGTGCACTTGATCCTGGGCTTCCTGAACTTCTTGTTGGGCGTGGCTTTCGCGGTGCTGGGTTTGGCGCTGTTTGCCGAACTGCGAGCACGGAGCGCTCGGCCGCAGCTTCGGGACTGGCGGCTTTGGGCGTTCGGTCTGGTGGCGTTGAGCTGCTTCTACTTTCATGTCGTACCGTTCGGCATCTTGCTCGGTGTGACGGTCGCCAGTGGCTGCTTCGATTGGGCATTGGCAGCGTGGCAGCGGCGACGCCGAGCCGAGACATCGCTCGCTCGCGCTCACTGGTCGACCTATGCCGCCCTTGGTCCGGCCTTGCTGGCCTTGCTCTTTTGGCTGACGACACCCGCGGGATTGTCGACGCGTGAAGCCGCCTCGGGCGGAGGCTCGCGAGGCAAAGCCCAGTACCTGAGCTTCGAAGCCAACCACCAGGCGCTGCCAGCGTGGACCCTCGACTCGTTTCGTTCCGAGTGGGACATTCAGTGGCTGCTCGTGGCGTTGGCGATTTTTGCCCTGTATGGGGCGGTTGAGGTCGTGCTCGTAGCTCTCGAACGCCGCTCTAGATCGGCGGCCGGCCCCCTCGACGCCGGGGACCAAACGCCGGCAGTTCCCAAAGATCCCGTGTTGGTGTGGCTCCTGCGTCTCACCGCTCCAGCGTCTTTCGTTGCGTACTACGTGTTGCCGGCCTCCTACGATTGGATCTGGCCGATCAACGCTCGCTTTCCGGTCCTCGCGCTGCTTTTTTTGCCCTATTGGCTGCCCACATCCATGGCGACACCCACTGGCCCGCACTCATCGTTGGCGCGAGTACGAACCTGGGCGAGCGCAGCGTTCATCACGGTCGTGGCCAGCGCAGCAGTCGGGCAGGCGGTGGTAGCTCGCGCTGCGTTTGCGGGGTATGACGACGAAATCTCTGGGCTCGACGCGGTGCTCGAGGAAATTCCGTTGGGTAAGCGGGTCGTGACGCTGGTGTTCGATCGAGGTTCTCGACACATCGGCTACTCGCCGTTCCTGCACGTGGGCGCTTATTACCAAGCCGAACGTGGTGGCGTGTCGTTCTTTTCTTTCAACGACTTCCCGCAATCGCCGGTGCGTTTCCTCGATGCCAACCGTCCGCCAAAGGTCGAACCGCGCTGGGAGTGGAAACCGGAGAAGGTGCGACCGGACCGGGACTTGACCTGGTTCGACTACCTGATCGTCCGCGGCGGGCCGGCTACGTTGAAGGGAGCCGACGGTTTCGCGCAGCTGTCGAGCCACGGGCGATTCCGCTTATACCAGCGAAAGAACTAGCTGCATCGATACAGACATCGCGCGACGGGTTGCTTCGCGCGCCGGGAACCCTAAGCTCCGTTCATCGATGTACGAGGTCGTGCACCCCAACCATGACGCTCTCTGGCCGCATCTCACGGCCCTGTTTGCCCGCGGCCCTGGCGTAGTGCTGACGGGCGCCGGTGTGAGCACCGATTCCGGAGTTCCGGGCTACCGCAACGAGGCAGGCGCTTGGATGGGCGCGGCGCCAATGCAATACGGTGACTTCGTTCGTTCAGTCGAAGCACGCCAGCGGTATTGGGCCCGCAGCTTCGCGGGGTTCGGCCGCATCGCTGATGCACAGCCAAACTCGGCGCACACGGCTCTAGCGGACCTCGAGCGACTTGGTCACGTGCACTTGCTCGTCACCCAAAACGTCGATGGCCTCCACCAACGCGCCGGCAGCGATCGGGTGCTGGATTTACATGGCCGCTTGTCTGAAGTCGTCTGTCTGAATTGTGGTTCGACGCTCACCCGTCGTGCGTTGCAGGCCCAGCTAACGGAGTTGAACCCCGGCTGGAGAAGCGGCAGCGGCGTTGCGCGGCCGGACGGAGACGTCGAACTGGGCGACCAGGATTACACCAAGTTCGCGGTCGCCGACTGCGCGCGCTGCGGCGGTATCCTGAAACCCGACGTCGTGTTTTTCGGCGAACGAGTCCCGCCCGATCGTCACGCTCGTGCCAACGCTGCGATTGCGGAGGCAGCCGTATTGTTGGTCGTTGGTTCCTCGCTGATGGTCAACTCCGGTTACCGTCTCGTGCGTACCGCGCAGCAACGAGGAGTGCCCGTCGTGGTGTTCAACCGCGGCACGACGCGTGCGGACGCGTCAGCTACGTTGAAGGTCGACGGCAACGCTGGCACGCTACTCGGGCAACTCGTCGAGCAGCTGATGAGCCGGTGAGCTGGTCGCGCCTTGCCCCTTCCGCCGGTGAGGGCGGTAGGGGCAAGGTTCGCGACTCGACGTGAGCCGCGAGCTCTCAGGCACGGGCCGGGTGCGTCGCGCGCAAAGCCGCGATCCGCGCCTCGATCGGCGGGTGCGTGCTGAACAGGCTCAACAGGGCTTTGCTGTTGATTCCGAACGCAGCCATCGATTGCGGTAACTCCGACTCACGTCCCGCGCCGAGGCGCTGCAGGGCCGAGATCATGCTGGCTTTGCCGGCAAGCGCCGCACCACCCGCGTCCGCGCGGTATTCTCGACGTCGGCTGAACCACGCGACGATCATGGAAGCCAGCATGCCGAGCACGACCTGCGCGATCATCGAGCTCACGAAGTAGCCGATGCCCACGCCACCGCGATCTTCGTCGTCGGAGCGACTGCGCAAGAAGTTGTCGACCAGGCCGCCGATGATGCGCGACAGGAAGATGACGAACGTGTTGAGCACGCCTTGGATCAGGGTGAGCGTGACCATGTCGCCGTTCGCGACGTGAGACACTTCATGCCCAATCACAGCCTCGACCTGCTCTTTGTCCATGCTGTGAAGCAATCCCGTGCTCACCGCCACGAGCGCGTTGTTGCGCGTGGGGCCAGTGGCAAAGGCGTTCATGTCCGGCGAGTCGTAGATCGCAATTTCGGGCATCGCGATGCCCGCTTGTTTGGCGTGTTGTTCGACGGTGCGGAACAGCCACGCCTCAGTCGGGTTGCGCGGCGAGGTGATCACTTGGGCGCCCGTCGACATCTTGGCCATCCACTTGGACATCCACAGCGAGACGAACGCGCCACCGAAGCCAATCACACCCGCGCTAACCAGACTCGGACCGTAA
>CBINDO010000238.1:0-12902 GCA_966249405.1 uncultured bacterium
GTCCGCGAGATAACTCCCAGACAATTCAATGATGTCCTTGCGATAGACGACCGGGCCAATCAGCGCGTCGAAGTGACTCTCCCTGCCGTCGCTGCGCTCCGGAGTCGCGGACAAGCCCAAACGAAACGGGGCTAAACACTGCGACGCAGCGAGCGCGTACGCTTCGCTCGGCAAGTGGTGGCATTCGTCGAAGATGACGAGACCGAAGCGATTGCCGAAGTTTTCCATGTGGATGTGCGCCGAGTCGTACGTCGTGACCGTCAACGCTTCCACGCGGTGTTCACCTCCACCAACTACCCCGACTGGCGTATCGAACGAGTTGCGCAGGAGGTCGTACCACTGTCGCACCAAGTCCAGGGTGGGCACGACGACGAGCGCCGAGCGGCGTTTGGCGTCAATCGCCATGACTGCGACGTGGCTCTTTCCAGCGCCGGTCGGGAGTACGACCACGCCCTGCCCTCTGTTGCGCATCCAGGCTGCCAGGGCCTCTTGTTGGAACGGCCGAGGCTCTCGTAATTCCTTGGCGCCGGACCCGAGTTCCTCGTACCGGCGGGCCTCGTCGCGATATTCGATGCGAGCCCCGCGCAGGCCCATCACCAATGCGGCGTATTGTGACGCCTTGGCACGGTGGCAATCGTTCCTTTGGTCGTAACTCAACCCCACCGCCAGGGTCGGCACCACCTCCGGGTCCAGCCCGAGCACCTCGAGCGTCCCCGCAATGAACCGCAGTACGACCATCGACGCGCTTCTACCGTGCGGCCGAAGCGATTCGCAACCTTCGCGCATGCCGCGGTGAAGCTTGTCTATTCGCCCGGAGCGTGGCCGAATGTTCGGGTGTCTTGGTTCGCCGTTCGTGTGCTTCCGTTGCTCGTTTCGTTGGGTTGCGCGGCGTCAGCGCCCCCCGCCTCCCAGCCAGAACTGGAGCTCGCTCCGGCGGACGCGGCTGCCATCCCCGAACCGGCCCCCGAGGGTGAGACAACTCGAGGACCGTTGCCGCCCGAGTTGAGGCCGTGCTCGGAGGACAACCCGGGAGGCTGCAAAGCAGCCAAGCCACCCCGAGCGAAGCTCGATCCGAGTCAGCGTTACCCAGTCGCCGTGCGCGTGGACGACCCGCGCCTCGCAGTAGCCGACGCGAAGGTGTCGTTGGTCGTGTTCTCGGACTTTCAGTGCCCGTTTTGCGGGCAACTCGAGCCCGTGCTGGCCGAGCTGCGTAGGCGTTATCCAACTCAGCTCGAGGTCGTCTGGAAAGACCTCCCGCTCTCGATCCACGTCTACGCGACGCCCGCGGCGCTGCTGGCGCGCGAGGCCTACGTCAAGTACGGAAACGAACGCTTTTGGCACGTGCACGACGAACTGTTCGTGCACCAGCAGAGCTTTGGTGAGACGTGGCTTGCCGAGTTCGCGAAGGCCGAACAGCTGAGTTGGCCGCCGGACGAAACTTATCTCGCCCGCATCGAGCAGAGCGTGCAGCAAGCCGATGCTCTGTCGATTGGTGCGACGCCAACCGTGTTCATCAATGGTCGACCCGTCGTCGGTGCCGAACACGTGAGCGTGTACGCCGACCTCATCAACGAAGAACTCGGCAAGTAGCAGCGACTGAACGCGCCGGACGTTCGAACGTCTTTGACGCCGCTACCTTCGTCGCTTGGCGTCGTTGGGGGTGGGCAGCTCACGGTCCGGGCGTTTGCTGGCCGAAATACGGACCTTGCCTGGCGTGTCGATGGCGCGCCGGATCGAGTCTTTGCCGAACTTCCGGACGATCGCGTCCATTGCGTCCCCGACGCCGGGCCGCCGTGAGACGGCGAACAAGTCGAGCTGCTCCCCCAACGTCGCGTCCACCAAGTTGGACGCCGTAACCCCGAGCAGCCGCACCGGCTCTTGCACCTGCTCGTCGCACCATAGAGTCCACGCGGCGTCTCGCAGCACCGTCGCGTCCGCGGTCGGCCTCGGTAACGTCACGCTGCGGGTGATGATCGGATAAACGGGCTCACCTTCGCTCGGCGAAGCGGCGCTTCGCACGCGGGTCGGCCGCCGTCCCTTGGCCGTCCCGAACTTGATCTTCAGGGTGACGGTCCGGGCCTTGTAACCCGCCGACCGCAGCCGGTGGGCGACCGTCTCCGAATGCGCCGTCAACGCCGCGCTCACGGTGTCGTCAGCGAGGATGTCGGTCTCGAAGGTGTTCTCTTCGCCGATCGACTTGGCCTGACGCTCGCCTAACACTGGCGAGGCGTCGTTGCCCATGGCGCGCTGGCGGAACGCTTCCGCGCGGGCGCCGAACACCTGCCGCAGCAGCACCTCGGGTGCATCCATCACCTCGCCCAAGGTCCCAAGACCCAGCTCGACGAGGCGCGTCTCGGTCGTTGGCCCGACGCCCCACAAACGTCTCACCGGGAGCGGTCTCAGCCACGCCTGCACGTCGGCGCGCGCCACGTGCGCAAGGCCGTTCGGTTTGCTGAGCGTGCACGCGAGCTTGGCAACGAGCTTGTTCGGTCCAATCCCGACCGACACGTGCAGGCGTGTGCGCTCGAGCACGCGCCGTTTGAGCTCCGCGCCGAGCTCGCGCGGAGTGCCGAAAAGGTGAACGCTCCCGGTGACGTCGAGGAAGGCTTCGTCGAGCGCCAAGGGCTCGATACAATCGGTGAACTCTCCGAAGACCTCACGCACCTCGCGCGAGACCTCGGCGTAGAGCTCCATGCGCCCAGCCAAGAACACTCCGTGCGGACACAGCTGCCGCGCCTGAAAGCCAGGCATGGCCGAGCGTACCCCGAAAGCTCGCGCCTCGTAGGAGGCGGCTGCCACGACGCCACGCGCACTGGCGGCCCCAACGATTACCGGCTTACCTCGCAGCTCGGGGCGCTCGCGCTGCTCCACGGACGCATAAAACGCGTCCATGTCCGCATGCAGGACATAGGGCTCCACAGCCCCTCAGCCAAAGACTTCGGGGTCGAGGTCCAACACGGCGGCGGAAGCCCCGGTCAGTGTCGCGGCGCGCCCACCCACCGTGGGCAGCACCCACGACGCAAAGTACTCGGAGGCCGCGACTTTGCCCGTGTAGAAGGCCTTGTCGGATGTTTCACCGGCGCCGAGTTTGTCCGAGGCGATCACGGCCGCGTCGAGCAACAGCCAGCCGATGACCACTTCGCTGAGCAGGTCGAGAAAGCCGTTGGCGACGAGGGGAACGCGCACGACGTCAGACGACCTGCCCCACTTGCCGAGTTGCTCCGCGAGGGCTCCCGCCGCTTGGGCGGCTTTGGCGAGCGCCTGCACGGACGACCCCAGCCGTGGATGCGCACGGTGACGTTCGACGAACCCCATGACGTCTTTGAAGAGGGCGGCTGCGTGCGCCCCTCCGTCTTGGCCGAGCTTTCGCCCCACCAAGTCGAGTGCCTGAATGTGGTTGGTCCCTTCGTAGATGGCGAACACCTTGGAGTCGCGGCACGCCTGTTCGACGGGGTAGTCACGCGTGAAGCCAGCGCCGCCGTGCACTTGAATCGCCTGCTCGGCGATGCGGAACGCTTGGTCGGAGCCGTAGGACTTGATGAGCGGCGTGAGCAGCTCGATTTGACCTTGGTGGTAACGCTGTTCCGTTTCGTCGCTGCTCGACGCACGTGCGTCCTCGTGATGGCCGGCCTTGGCGATCATCGCGCGCAATCCGTATACCTTCGACTTCATGTCGAGCAACGTCCGCCTGACGTCCGCATGCTCGATGATCGCGACGCGCGGCGACTGGGGATCTTTGGCGTCGACGAAGCGCGGCCCCTGCTTCCGGTCTTTGGCGTAAGCCACGGCGTTCAAGTAGCTACTGCTCGCGAGACCGAGGCTCTGGCAGCCCACGGCGATCCGCGCGAAGTTCATCATCTTGAACATTTGCTTGATGCCCTGGTGTTCGACGCCTCCCACGAGCTCACCGCGGCACTGCCCTTGTTCGCCGAAGTTGAGGACGCAGGTCGCCGACCCGTTGAGGCCCATCTTGTGCTCGATCGAGCCCACCGCGACGTCGTTCGACGTACCATCGGCGCGTCGCTTCGGCACGATGAACAAACTCAGGCCTTTGGTGCCGGGCGGCGCGCCCTGGACGCGCGCTAGCACCATGTGCACGATGTTGTCCGTGATCTCGTGATCACCACCGCTGATGAAGATCTTGGTGCCACGGATCGAATACGTGCCGTCGGCCTGTTTGACCGCGACCGTCGTCGCCTCGCCGACGTCGCTACCGGCCTGGGGCTCAGTGAGACACATCGTCCCAGCCCATGCTCCCGAGAACATCTTCTCACAGTAGTGCTCCTTCTGCTCGGGAGTGCCGAACGCCTCGATCACCTCGGCGGCGCCCAACGTGAGGCCCGCGTACATGTCGAGTGCCTCGTTGGCCCCCGCCGTGATCTCCGTCACCAGCATCGCCAACGCCTTGGGTCCGGCGGCTCCGCCGAACTCCGGGGTTACCGAGATGGACTTCAACCCGGCTTCGTAGATCCGACGGTAACCTGCGGCAAACCCGGGCGGCGCGTACACTTGACCGCCCTCGAGGCGACACCCGTGACGATCCCCGACCGCATTGAGCGGACCGGCAACCTCGGTGGCGTAACGAGCCGCCTCGTTCAGCACGCTGTTTACCTCTTCCTCACCCCAGTCCGCCAGATGCCCGGTTCCGAGGAGCTCCCCCAATCGAAACTGCTCGAACAGCACGAACCGTATGTCTCGAAGGTCGGGGCGGTACCAGTTTTGCGCGTTGTCCATGTTTCAGTATTAAAGGGCTGCACCGCCCCAGGCAAGGTCGGGGCGGTCACAACTGGGACGTCGCGACGAAATCGGCGAGCGTGAGCCGCGCCCCCGCACGCCCTAGCGGCCCACACTGCCGGCCCACACTGCGCGGCCCACACTGCCGTACAGTCGGGCTCCGGAGGCTCAGGGTCACCGAGCCTCCGGAGCCCGGACCGCGGTCGGAGCTTTGGAACGAGTGGTGGGCGGGAGACGTTTGGTGTCTCACCTGGCTGGGCCCACCCCCCAAATGGCCGTCGCAAAAAAGCGGGAGTTTGATTCAGACGAACGAAGACGCCGCTTCTCGCCTCACCGGCGCAGCGTCTCGAGCACTTCGAAGTAGTTCGGGAACGTCTTGGAGGTGCACGCGGGGTCTTGAATCGTGATCCCGGGGCAACGCAACCCGAGCAGGGCAAAACTCATGGCCATGCGGTGATCTTCGTAGGTTTCGACGCTTCCGGGTTTCACCGCGCCGGGCTTGACGGTGTAGCCGTCAGCCTCTTCGTAAGCGTCGATGCCGAGCTTTTGGAGCTCGCGCACGACGGCACCAACGCGGTCCGTCTCCTTCTTCCGAATGAAGCCGATGCCGGTGATGCGCACCGGGCCGTCGGCGAACGGCGCGACGACAGCGAGCGTTTGCGCGACGTCCGAGAGGTTCTTCATGTCGACCTCGACGCCACGCAACTTGCCGGTGCCGGTTACCGTGGTGCGGTGTGGCTCTTGTTTCACTTCTGCGCCCATCTTGGCCAAGATGTGGACGATGTCGAGATCGCCTTGGTGGCTGGCCGAGCCCAAACCCTCGACCGTGACGGTGCCGCCCGTGATCGCGGCCGCGGCGAAGAAGTAGGAAGCAGCCGAAGCGTCGGGTTCGATCGCGTAGTTGGTGGCGCGGTACTTCTGTCCGGCAGCGATCGTGAAACGTTCGTAGTCGTGGTTGACGAGCTCGACGCCAAAGTCGCGCATCACGGCTTGCGTCATGTCGAGGTACGGCTTGCTCACGAGTTCGCCATTCACCCGCACCTCGACGTCCCCGCCGAAATACGGCCCCGAAAGCACGAGACCGCTGATGAACTGACTGCTCGCGTTGCCCGGCAGGGCGACGGAAACTTTGCCCGCCTTGCGGGTGCGACCGCTCACGGTGATTGGGAAACAGCCGGCGTTGCCGTGCTCGACCACCTCGGCGCCGAGCTCGCGCAAGGCGCCGAGCAGATCCGCCATGGGTCGCTCACGCATACGGGGAACGCCGTCGATGCGGTAGCGCCCCTCACCGAGGCACAACATCGCCGTCAAGAAGCGTGCAGCCGTGCCTGCGTTACCGATGAACACCTCGGTCTCGACGTTGGCGATCTTGCCGCCCTTGCCCTGAACATCGAAGGTGCACGCCGCACTGTCCTGGGCCACCGGGATGCCGACCGCGTTGAGCGCCGCGGCCATGTACTTCGTGTCGTCGCTGAAGAGCGCGCCACTCAAGTGGCTCGCGCCGTCCGCGAGCGCCGCCACGGCCAACGCGCGGTTGGTGTAGCTCTTGGAACCAGGCACCTTGACCGACGCCTGTACGGGTTGTGTGAGGGGCTTGATCTCGACGGCGGCTTCTGCGCTCATGGCTGGCGCCATCTCATTGGGCGCACGCGCCGTCAAGGCGAGTCCACGCGACGGCGCTTGGCGACCACGACCTAGGCCACGCGACCAAGTAGCCAATGCGAAGCCCAAAACACTTGCTCTGCTCACGGGGGTTGCTGTACACCGCCGGTCCCTTGTTTGGACCAGCTGGTCCGGCAAGTCCGACCTCGCGAAGATGGCGGAACTGGCAGACGCGCTAGATTCAGGTTCTAGTGCCCGAAAGGGCGTGGAGGTTCGAGTCCTCTTCTTCGCACCAGCATCAAAAGCCTCGGAATACCCTTCCGGGGCTTTTGTTTTTTGGGGAGCGCGTGCCTTTTGGGGTGAACGCGACGCTCGCGGGTGGGCCAAGACCTCCGTCAATCGTCGCAGGTCGAACGCTGTTGCCGACACGCCGTCACCGCAGCCACGCCGGCTCGATCGCAGCCAGCAGTACACGCGCCGCTGGACGCTGCAACGCTGACTGACCCCCTGCAATCGGCGCGGCAGTCGACGACCTCAGCCGCCGCGGCGCGCAAACAATCCACGAATGCAACCTCGCAGGGCGTCGCCGCGGGTGATGCCCCACTGCAGGCAGGCGTGCTCCCCGCCTCGGTCTGCATCGCCGTAGGTGGAGGGTCGCTCGACCTCGGGCTCCAGCCATCACAGGCGGCGAGCAACCCGACGACCACGGGCGCCAGAACCGTAAGCGAGTGATTGGGACTTTCTCGGACGCGCGTCGAAACCATGCCCCTCGTCGGCCGCGGTGAGCCCCGAGTTGCGTGACGGAGACTCCACGTCGGGCGCCGCGGCGTGGAGTCTTCTCCCCCTCAGCCGTGCACGCGGCGCCGGATCTCTTCGGCGGCCTCAGTGAGCTGAAAGCGAGCGACGCGCTGGACGAACGACTCTTCCGTGCCGGCGAGTGCCGCCAGGCGCAAGGACGTCGCCAAGTCGTCGCAAACGAGCGCAGCCAGACGCGTCGCGACGACGCGCGCGTTGCTCACCCAGACCCGCGGTTCGACACCAGCGCTCGCCAACTTCAGTGATGCCGGTTCCAAGCGATTACCCTTGAACCAAGGCATCGCTTTGGACACGCGCCGCGCTTGGGCGTCGAGCACCGCCGAATCGCCCTGGTCTTGCCCAAAACCGGGAACGTGCCCGCGGACCGCCGCAGCGATCACGAGCGCCGCCTCTGCTGGCGGCACCAGGTGAACGAGCCCAGTGCCCAACGCCAGGTGCGCGAACGCCTGCGCCAACCCGAACAGCTGCTCGGCGTGAGACACGCCAGCCAAACGTTCGTTCACGAACACCGCCGGCAGGTCCAGCATCTCGATGGCGACGCCTTCGCGCTTCGAACGGTGCACGTAGAGCTCGTATTCGACGACGCCAAAGGCAGCCGCCACCTCCCGCGCGAGTTGCCCCACGCCGCTGGTCGCGCCGCTGATCTTGTCGCGGGCGGTGATACCGTAGTTCTCCCAAGTTACCGGGTAGAGTTTGGGCAGAGCCGGTTGCAGGGCGGCAGCCACCTCGACGGCAGTTGCGTCGATGGGAGCCTCCCACTGCGCCGCCGCGAGATCCCGCGCCGTGATCGCGCCGGCGCGCAGCGTGTGAACCCGCGGGCTGACCGCGCCGTAACGGGCGCGCTCGTCCTTGGAGGCGTCCCCGGAGGCGACGAGTGGCGCGAGCGCCAGGCGCGCGCGCTCCGTTTTGTGTAGGCCGGCGTAGCAGTGAGACAGCGAACGCCAGAAACTCGCCGTCTGGGGGGCGGCTTGGATCAGGATGTGAAATTGCTCGACGGCTGGCCCGAAGTGACCCGCGAGCTCGAGTCGGTCCGCAAGTTCGCGGCGCAACGTGTAGTCGTTCGGGTTCATGCGCAGCGCGTCTTTCAACGACGAGATGCCATCCTCGTGGCTCCCCAATTTGTCGTAGAGGACGCGTCCCACTTCCTGGCGAATCGCCTTCTCCGTATCCGCGTCGGCTCCCGAGGTGGACAGGTACTCTTGCCAGCCACTGACGTAGCTACGCCAATCTGCCTTCGTGCCGAGGCTGTCGAGGTACTCCTTGAAGTCACGCGCGAGCCGACCTTTCGGACCCACGAGCCCGAGCGCCGAACGGTAAGCCAAGCTCGCGCGTTCGTGGTCGCCACGTTGATGCTCGACCTTGGCGGCCAAGTGGTGGGCTTCGGCTTTCTCTTCGGACGTGGTCGAGACCTGCACCAGGCGCGCCGCGGTGTCCGAGGCCTTGCGCAGGTCGTCACGCGAGAGCTGGATGCGGAGCAGCAGGCTCAGGGCGTCGCGATTGTCGGGACGTATAGCGAGCGCCGAAGACACGTTGCTCGCAGCCTGGGTAGTGGCCTTGAGATGCTCGTGTTGGATGAACGCGGTTTGCAGGAGCGCATCGAAGCGAATGCTCTCGGACGGGTTGAGCTTGAGGAGCTCCGATAGCACCGTCACGCAGTCTTGCCACTTGCGGCTGTTGGCGTGGAGCTGGGCCAACAAGGTGTGCGCTTCGACGCTCGTCGGCTGCTCCCGAATGGCGCGCTTGGCGGCGGCCACCGCCGCTCCAACGTCGCGGCGCGTGCTGTAATGGCGCGCCACGAGCAACCACAACGCGCAGCGACGGTCCTTGTCGGTCGCGGCGGCCGCAGCGTCGCTGAGTGCGCTCAATACGAGCTCACTCGACGCGCCCCGTTCAATGAGCGACGCAATCGCCGTAGCGGCGTGCGCGTCGTTGGGTTCGATCTTGAGCGCGCGCGATAGATGAACAGCCGCGCCATCGACGACACCGCCGGCAACCAAGCGACTTGCCGCCAGCACGAGCAAACGCGCGGCCTCACTCGGGCGATCGAGCAAGCCAGCTTCCGTTTCCGCCGCCACCGCGAGCAGCTCGGGCGAACCCGAGCGTTCGGCGATCCGCGAGATCCCGCGCGCGGCAGCGAGGTTCTCGGTGTCGAGCGATACTGCCGCCCGATACACCTCGATCGCTCCCGTGTCCCCGCGAGCCTCCATGGCTTCGCCGAGGCGCGTTTGGTGCGCAGCCATACTCGCCTTGTCGGATTCGACTACGGCCAAACGTGAGTCGACCTGCGACAGCAGCACGTGGTCGTCCTGCTTGACGGCCACAGCCTCCAGGCTGTGCAACGCCTGGAGGTCGTTCGGCAAGAGCCGCAAGATGGCGGTGTCGAGCTCCTTCTGCTGAGCCACGTCTTGGTTCGGGTTGCGTTCACGCACCGCGCGCAACGACCGCAGCGCAGCAACACGTCCCGCCACGCCGGTGAGCGCGTTCACCTGAGCCTCGAGCACCTCGGCCAAAGGCTCCCACTGCTCCTGATGGTTGAGGACGCGCTCCAACGCCAGCAGCGCGCCGGCGTGGGCGGGATCGGCCGTACGGACGTGCTTGAAGCTTGCGGCGGCATCGTCGGTTTGACCGAGCCGGTCGCGCTGAACCTCGCCGCGCCGGAACGCCGCGGCCACGAGGTACACGGGGTCGGTGAGACGCTCGGTCTCACGCTGCAACTCTTCCTCGAGCCGCTTGTAGTCCTGAGACAACGCCAGGATCCTGAGGCAACCTTCGGCGGCAGGTCGGAGCCCCGGCTCCTGTTGCACGGCCCGGCGGTAAGCGGCCAGCGCCTTGTCTGGGACGTTCAACCGATGCTCGTAAACCTCGCCCTGGAGTAGCCAGAGGCGCGCCTTGGCGGAAGCAGCGGCACTTCCGTCCGCCTCCTGACCGAGCAGTTTTGCGACCTCGGCGTAGTCTCCGGTTTGGGTCAGGATCAAGCGCAAGCTGCGCATCGCGACCACGTTGGTTTCGTCGGCCTGGAGCGCACGGCGATAGTAGGTTACCGCCTCCGCGGGCTGGCCGAGCTTACGCTGGCAGAGCTCGCCCATCTTGACGAGCAGCGCTGCGCGTTGGGACGCGAGTTTAGTCGCGTCTAGCTCCTTCTCGTAGGTCTGCAGCAACTCGGGCAGTCGACCCTCGCGATGGTAGATGCGCTGTAGCGCCTCGATGCTCGGCAAGTGTGAACGCTCGATCTTCAGGATCGCTTCGAAGCGCTCCGCCGCCTGCCCCACCTCACCGAGTCTTTCGAGCACCAACGTGGCGGCCCGATGTTTGAGCGCCAATACGCGCAGCTTCTGCTCGCTCTGCTTGGCTTCGCCGTCGAGCGCTTCGACCAAGGCGGGGTAGTCCCCGGCGCGTTCGGCGGCGCGCTGTAGCGCGGCGAGCCCTTCGAGTGAGTGCGGTTCCTCGGCGAGCACGCGCCGGTAAACGCCGATCGCGCTGGCAGGTTGTCCGAGGGCGTCCTCGTGCAAACGACCGATCGAGAACAACATCGCGACGCGCTCCTCACGCGTCACCGCGACCTCCACTTGGCGTTCGTAGAGCTCGATCAACGCGTGCCAGCGGGCCGCCGCCGAGTGCAGGCGCACCAGGGCCTTGAAGCTCGGTTCGAAACCAGGACGCAGGGCGAGCGCCTGCTTGTGGTGTTCGACCGCGTAGGCCTCGCTCCCCAGGTGGAGCTCGCAGATCTCGGCCATGCGCGCGTGCAACGTCGCGCGGTGCTCGGGGTCGTCGCTGGCTTCGGCTTCCGCGCTGAGCATCTCGGCCAACTCGCGCCACTCGCCGCGTTGTTCGCGCAACCGCCCCAGGGCGAGCAACGCGGGTCGATACGATGGTGCGACGTACAGCGCCGACCCGAGCCGCTCAATCGCGCGCTCGGGGTCGTTCAAGTGCTCTTCGTAGAGCTCCGCGAGACGGTGCAGGAGATCGATCGGTGGATGCTCGGTAAGCGCGACGATGCGCTCTGCCGCCGAGGCCGCATTCGCGTAGTCACCGGTCAACTCGTAAACCCGCAGCAGCTCTTCGAGGATGGTGCGATCGGCGGGCAAGATCTGGCTTGCCCACTCGAGCGCCGAGGTCGCGGCCGCAGCGTCGTTCAGACGCTCGTAGAGCAGCCGCCCCACCCGAAACCAACAATATCCTTTTACCTCCGGCGACTCCGTCCAGTCGGCCTCGTGACGTAGGACGTCGGCGAGCTCTTTGAAGCGCCCCGCGCCATACAGCAGGTCCTTGAGGGCGTCCAGCGCGCCGGGGGCTCGCGCGTCGAGTTCGAGCGCAGACTTGTAGAGCTCGATGGCGCCGGGGATGTCCTTCAAGTGAACGTGATGGGCTCGCGCCGCCTGCGTCAGGTAAGCCGCGCGCTCCTTCGGACTGTCCGGCTCCAAGTTGGCCGCCGCCTTCGACAACTCGGCGAAGCGCTGCCAGTTACCGGCTTGTTCTTCGGCGAAGAGCGCAGCCTTGACCACCGCCAAGTCCAACCGTGACAACGCGACGGCCTCACGGAGCGCGTCGCGCGCCTCGGGCTTGGAGCCGAGGGCTGCGGCCAGGACCTGGCTCTTCTGATAAAGGAGAACAGCCTTCTGCTCGGGGCTGTTCGAGTGTTCGAGTTCGAGATCGAAGAACCGACAGGCCGCCTTGTGTCGGTTCATTTGCAGCAAGCAGCGGCGCGCGCCGCGAATGCTCGGCACATGTCCAGGCTGCAACTTGACGCTGTGCTCGAAGTGTTTCGCTGCCGACTCGAAGTCGCGAAGCGGACTCTCGTAGAGTCGCGCGGCCTCATAGTGGAGTCGAGCGCGTCGCAGCTTGTCGGTCGCGTCTTTGAGTTGACCCTCGAACAGGTTGACGGCGGAACGAGCGCTCTCGAGTTGGGTCTGCTGACGTTTCTCCTCGCTCCACGGTGACGCGTGCCGTTGGTCGGCCTCGACGTCGAAGCGCGTGGGCAACACGTCCGAATCCTGGTCGAGCTGCGAGAACTTGTTGGGCACAGCCGCCCACTTCAGGAAGTTGACGGGCGGACTTTCGGCTTCCTGGGCCAAAACCGGGGCCGCGACGCTGTGTGGCCGTGGCGGCGCCTGCCGGCTGGGAGCCGGACTCTTGGTCGCATCGCGGCCGACGCTGGGTGGGCTTGGGGCGCGCGACCCAACGGGCGGAGGCGCCGGGCTAACGATCGGTCGCGCCGGCAGCGACAACTCGTCGACGACCTCGACGGTCTCTACCACCTCCGTCATGTCGCCGAGGCTCACCCGCTCTTCGAGCTCCACGTTGGGCTTCTGACTAACGGGTGCCGACTGAGACGTGGCCGCGCGTCGCACCGGCGGGGCCGGCGGGAGGCGAGAGGCTCCCAACGCCGGCGCCGGGGGCGCCTTGGGGATGTTGGGCAGCGGACGCGCCGTCGCTCCCGGTCGCGGCGGTGGCGGCGGAGCCGAAACGGGTCTACCGGCACGGCTCGGCGCTGCCGGAGCTTTGGATGAGCCGCCGCGGACTGGCGGCGGTGGTGGCGTCTCCGAACCCACGCGTAACGAGCGAGGGCTGCTCGACGGACGCGGGGGACGACTGGCGCGTGGTGCCGACGCAGGCGGTTCGGAGGTGGGCTCGAGCTCCTCCGTCAAGCCGCTCGCTTCCTCGTCGGACGCCGGTTCGGCCACGACCTCTCGTTCTGCCACGGCGTCCACCACACGTGGCGGTTCTGGCGTGGGCGCAATCGACGCCGAAGG
>CBINDO010000239.1:0-12856 GCA_966249405.1 uncultured bacterium
GGCGAGGTGGGCCATCTTGATGCGAAGCGCTGCAGTGAGACACAACGACACCGTGAGACAAATCGCTCCTGTGTTCGGAATCGCAGCTGGAACTAGGAAGGTCAGCGAGGAGGTGGCCGGAGTTTCATCCGCCGCCGGGGGGGGCGACTCGGTTCGCGCCTTCGCAGCGATGACGCTTTTCGTGGTGGCTGGAGCCTGCTCCACCTCGCCAGAAGACACGACACCGCTCGGCCAAAAACAGACGCCGCAACAGAACGACTCGAAAGCAGAACGGAGCTACGTCGCGCAAGAGCCGTCGAGCGAGCCGGCCGGGTCCACGAGCGCAGCGATCCCACCAGTGTCCGATACGGTCGTCGTAGATGGTGGTGATGAGACACTCACGGAAGCGGACGCTGGCTCCGCGTCGACTAGGGACGACACCGAGCGCAGCGACGACTCGTTTGGGGAGGCTGGGAGCGCGGCCCCTGCGGACACGACTTCTTTGGATCACGAAGGCGCGACGTCCGACGGTGAGGGCTCCGGCGAGACAAGTGCTTCTACTTGCCGTCAAACGGCTGGTGTGTGTGATCCCGTCGGTGACTGCGCTCTGTCGGACTGTGATTTCGACGACACGGGCAAGAGCTGTGCTTACACCCCAGACCGAGTGTACCCGTTCATGTGCGTCGAGAGCGCCGACTACGAGCCATACCGTCCGTGCGACACGGACGACGCCTGCGCCCCAGGGTCGGTTTGTATCTCCAAAGTCGCGCTACTGAAGGACGGCAGCTTCTATCGCCGGCCCGGCGCTGTGTGCCGCGAAACTTGCCGGCAAGACGCCGACTGCGGTGAGAACGAATGGTGCGCCCAAGCGACCGACGACAACAACGAAGTCATCCCGGACCTCCGCGTTTGTCATCGTCACTGCAGCACCGAGTCCGATTGCTACGTGGGTGAAGGCGACGCTGAGGTGCGATGCTCGAACTCGGTGGAGGGCGCTCCTCCTAGCACGTACGAGTGCTCGCGTTACCGTCCCCCGGTTACCGAGGAGCCCGTCGATCCCGTGTCCACCGGAGAGAGCGTGGCCCAGGAGTCGACGGAGTCCAGCGGCACGGGCACTGGAAGCGCCGACGCGACGCTGGGCATCTCACTGCAACTCCACCTGCGCGCTTACAGTGTGCAGACGCAAGCAAGAGCGTTGATGGCGTGTGTGTTCAACGAGGACTGCCCTGCAAACGCCGACTGCGTGAACGACACGTGTCAGCTCCGATGCACCACCGCCGATGACTGCGACGGTGCCGAATGCGTCGTCGTCAATGGTCGCGGCATCTGCGGCGCGCCGTGTGAAAAGCCCGAGGGAGCCGCCTGTGGGTTGGTACCCTCGAACTGCGGCTGCGCCACCGGTGAGACATGCCAGCTCGACGGCAACTTCGAGGCCACGTGCGCCAAGCCCGGCAAGGGAGCTGCCATGCGTTGGTGCAACGCGTCGGACGACTGCGATACCGGCTTATCTTGCATAGCAGGACTGTGCCGTCCGCTGTGTCATCCAGAAGCATACCCCTGCGCGCCTCTGGCAGGAGAGTGCTTGCTGAGCGTATCTCGCGAGGGCGATGACGTGTACGCGTGTGGCGGCAGCTGCGATCCCGTTACGGCGCCGGAATGCGGTGTCGGAGCCGTGTGCGTCCCTGGCTTCGACAGTAGTCATCACCATCGCGCCATGTGCGTCGCCGAACGTGCAGGACAGACTCCTCGGCACGAGGGCGACGGCTGCAAAGAAGACTTCGACTGCGCGTCAGGTTTGGGTTGCGACGCGCAGTCTACCTGCCAACCATGGTGTCGCGCCTCGTCGGAATGCGGCGACGGGCAGGTCTGTAAATTTGATGCAAGTATCATGGGACGAACCACCAGTCGATTCGGCAGCGCCGAGGACGACCGCGTGGGGTTGTGCGGCAGAGCAAATCCGTAGGCGAAATGCGGGCGGCGCGGCGGCGCGTCCGCCGCGAGTCAGCGAGCGGTCCACGAATAGCGATCGCGAGGGCATCGCGGGCCACGAATGACCTTGCCGCGCCTGGCCCTTTGTCGTATGGCGTGCGCCCTGTCATCGACGGAGCCTGAACGCATAAATGTCAGTAGGACGTGAACGAGGGGCTGTTGGAACCCTCACGCCCACCCCGCAGGGCCCTTTCCGAGTGGACGAACTTCGTTCCCCCGCCCTGGCTCTGTCGGTCGTCGTGCCCACGTTCAACGAGTCGAAGAACATCACCGAGCTCGTGCAAGCTCTGGAGCAGTCGCTCGGTGAGTCCCTCGCCGCCGATGACTTCGAAATCATCGTAGTCGACGACAACAGCCCGGACGAGACGTGGCGAGTAGCGCTCGAACTCGCGGCGTCCCGGACAAACCTGCGCGTCATACGGCGTGAGGGAGAGCGCGGCTTGTCTACGGCCGTGATCCGCGGTTGGCAGGCAGCGTCCGGTGCGACACTGGCTGTGATTGACGGCGACCTGCAACATCCCCCAGAAGTGATCGCGCGCCTGTTCGCAAAGATCCAGGACGGCGCCGACTTAGCCGTAGGTAGCCGCAACATCGAGGGCGGGGGCGTCTCGGACTGGAGCCTGTTACGGCGCATGTTGTCGCGCGGCGCTCAAGTGATTGGTCTTCTGATCTTGCCGGGCGTGCTCGGTCGCGTTTCGGATCCGATGAGCGGCTGCTTTGCGTTGAAGCGGTCGGCCATAAGCGGCGTGACGCTCAACCCGCTCGGTTACAAAATCCTGCTCGAAGTGGTTGGCCGCGGCCGAATCGGCCGCGTCGCGGAGGTGGGCTACGTGTTCCGGGAGCGTGTAGTCGGCGCGAGCAAGGTCACGTCTAAAGTTTACATCGAGTACCTCGCCCACCTGGTCCGCCTGCGCTTTGCAACGCTGCCGACGGCAAAGCTGTTGAAGTTTTGCGTGGTGGGGTTGAGCGGGCTGGCCGTCGACATGGGAGTCTTGTACCTGCTCAGCGATCCCTCCCAGCTCGGCTTTGGCTTGACGCGCAGCAAGGTGGTCGCGGCCGAGCTCGCCATCGCAAACAACTTTCTCTGGAACGACGTTTGGACGTTTCGAGACGTCAGTGCCCAGCAGAGGGCGCCCTACGCGCGGTGGCGTCGGTTCCTGCGTTTCAATACGATCTGTACGCTTGGGTTACTGCTCAACCTGGTGATGTTGAACGTGATGTTCAACGTTTTTGGGTGGAACCGCTACGTTGCCAACGCCATCGCCATTGGCGTGGTGACGGTCTGGAACTTCTGGCTCAACTCGCGCATCAGTTGGTTTCAAGCCGAACGCTGACTAACCGCGGGAACCACACTCGTCTTCCGACCGACTCCGCCCGAGCCAACTATCGAGCGTCAGCGCGGACGACCTCGAACGCACTGAACGTGTACGAGTTCTCACCGTGGTTGTCGAGGTGCAGGACCACGTCGCTGCCTGCCGCGAAGTCGCCGGAAATATCGGCCTGGACTTCGTAGCTGTTGGCGACGGCCAGGATCTGGATCGTCTGTTCCCACACGATGAAACCGCCGATCGCCAATGCGATGTACGCCTCGGTGACGTCTTCGGTGAGCGGACGCAACAGCAGGTGAGACAAGGTGAAACGCAAGGCGTCTTGCGCGTTCAGCGCGACCAGTGTCGGTTGGTGCAAACTGACGTATCGCTCTCGGCAATACGCGAGCTCAACCTCCAGTGAGCCAGGGGTTGGCTCGAAGTAAGCCGCGTCCAAACAAGCGTGAACCTCCGGTCGTTCGCGCGGGGCCGCGAAAGGATCGGCCTCCGGCGTCGCTACGAGGGCCCAGGCGCCGTGATCGACTAACACCTCGGGCCCGGGTGGCGCAGCGCCCGACGAGCACGCCAGGGCGAACGCACAACCGCCAGATAGCATCACGCTACGCAGCATACGTTTGACCAACTGCACCTCGCCGTGACGCGCGTGCGCGCCCTTGGCCGTAGCGTGCACGGACGCGTTCAAGGCGTTGTCGTGGTCGGAGGGGTACCCTCGGCATCGCAGATGTCTTTATGCTCACCCGCGTAGAGCGCACATTGATTGAGCCAAGCGTCGTTGTCGAACAAGTACGCGTTGGTCAGGTGCCAGTGTACCTGGTGGTAACACGTCTTGCGGAGCTCGTCGCCGTGGACGTAGTTGCAGAACGGGATCGCGAACGAGCCGTCCCAGGTGTTGTCCATGAGCGCGGCGACGCCACCCCAAACGCATTCGTCGGCATACTCTCCAGCCAGATCTTCACACGGCTGGCGCAAGAGTTCGCTCTGGCCCGTGCGTGCCCAACTACTCAAGTCGCGACCGAGGCTGCTGAAGCAGGTGTCGGCGTAGGCGCCCGCGCCTGTCTTGCACGCCTCAGCGACTTGCTCCACGGTCATGCCGATGAAACCAAACATCACGCTGGTCTGCATGCCGTAGCAAATCTCGGCGTACTTGGGGTCGACCGAGTTGCACGGGTAGTGAGGATCGTCTTTCTTGAGGTCTCGCAAATCGGGCAAAGCGGCGTTGATGTTCTCCATGAACACGGCGCTTTGACAGCTGCCAGGCCCCGTCGGGTTGGGCAGCAGGTTACACGTATCCAGGGCCAGATCCAGGTCGTACTGGAGAGAATACATCACCGCGTGACCTACGCCGTGCAGGCACTGGAACTCGAGCGCGGGGGTGGGAAACTGCGATTCTTCGCAGATGGTCGGCATCCGCGACTGGATGTCCGTGAGGGTCGGGTGATCCGTCTCACCGCCGAAGACGCGCTCCATGACCCCGTGGTAACATCCGGAGTGACAAGCTTCGTTGCACTGCGCGAAGGCGTCGACGATGTTGCCTGCCTCCTGAAAGACCCAACGTCCCACCGCGTGCGCCATGGGATGGCAGGCTGCCTCCATGTTCGGGTCGAGCGCGCGCGCCGCCTCGAGGTCGTCCAACATCGAAAGCGGCTCCTCGCCGGTATCTTGGGCGTAGCGAAGAATGAACTGGTCCTCACAAGCGGCGACTGCCTTGGCGTCGCCGGCCGACAGGCAATCGACGATGCGAACGAACGTCTCGGGACCGGGAGTCAAAACCGTCGGAGCGGGAGGTGTAACGCCGCCAGTTGGATCGGTCGCCGTATTGTTGGGCGCAGGGTCGTTGGTGCCGCATCCCGTAGCGACAAACGCCACGATGAGGCCGGATCCGATGGCAGACAGACGAGCGGCAGAGAGGGAAAGGCTGGAGAGGCGAGCGCGATTGACCATGGGCAGACCGTGTGAGGAGCGGGATATGTCTCGACGCAACTGCGCCCATTGTAGCCGATCGGGGCTCCAACCAAGCGTGCGGAGTGGAAATTCTGCCGCAGCCCGCGCGCCGAGACTGTTGATGCTGCACCCTTCTCGCCGTTTTGATCGCGATGGACGACCTGGCAGGGTGGGCGAACTGCATAGTTACACGTTCGTTGCGTCCACTGCGCCGCTGAGCACTGCCACATCACGGCGCAGAATGCGCCAGGACGCCCCAATGTGGGCGGAACCACCGCCCGTCGCGCCTGGGAGCACCTCTTGTGCGTTCCCTTCGGACCGCCGCCGGACGGCGCGACGTTGCTACGCAGAAAGCTTGGCCTTTTGGGGCGGTATGTCGGGGCCAAGTGTCCACTCTAGTTACGGCCGCCGCCCCACGCCGGAGCGCCACCGTCTGCGGCGCCACCCCAGCCACCGAACCCGCCGTCTGCGAAGGACGGCCGCGGCGGGCGCGTCCCGCCGTCTCCGGTCGGGCGACCCGGTCGTGTACCACCATCACCACCACTTGGCGGTTGGAAGTTACCACCATCACCACGGTTCCAATCACCCGGATTGCCAAAGCCACCGTCACCCTGCCCCCAATTTCCAGGCCCAGGCGCGGCGCCGCCGTCGACGTCTGCGCCCGGGCGAGGCGGCACCTCTTCACCGGCTTCTTCCGTCGATGGAGGTTCTGCTGCAGCGCCCGTCTCGTCAACGCCGGTATCCAAGTTGCCGCCGGTCGTGGGCGAGGGCTTGGTCGTGGTCCCCGAGTTGGTCGTGGTGGCACCGTTGCTCGACGGCGAGCTCGAGGAGGTCGTTTCCGTGCTCGGACCAGCGCTGGACAACCTGTCCTCATCGCATCCGAGAAGAACAAAACCGATGAGAGTAGCCTTGAAGATGTCGATGGTCATATGCTTTTCCTAACTTAACAACCAAAACCCGTAGCGTCGGGCCTATAGGTAACTTGGCGCAACCACACGCGCCGCACGTTCATTTTCTCGACGGACCGACGCGCGACCCAATTCGTCGATCAATTCCAGAGGGCGATGCGCGTAATAGATACCCGCCCAACCGGAAGGGCTCATGCGAAGTCGCCGCCCAACGGCAATGTAGAACAGCGCCAAGGCGAGGTTGACGCCTGCCGCAACGCCGAGTTCGTGCCAGCTGGGCAAGCTCGGAGCGAACTCACGCAACCAGAAGACCCCGCGCTGGTCCCTCACGACCTCCAACTCACAAGCGCCGTGCCAGTCGAAAGCCGAGGTGGTCCGTTCGACGACGTCGTGGACGCTGCGTTCGGTAGCCGTTACGCCGGACCAGACTTGTCCGAAGCGAGTGACCAGAGTCTTGCGCAGAGTGACGCTCGCGAAGTGCCCAGTTGCGCCATCTCGCACGACGGCTACGTCGTACTCTTCGCCCGTTGGATGTTTCTGCAGGATGACTTCCGAAGCGCTTCGTAGCAAGCGTTCACACGCGGCGGCGGCAGCCTCCGGGGAGTGGACGACCTCGGCGTGCCCCTTGGTCTTCATCAGGAGAGGCAAACCCAAAGCCCGGACCGCTGCACGTCCAGTCGTTGCGTCGGCAACGGTAACGGTCTCGAGCGGTCGCATCCCCAGCTCGCGCGATGAGCGCTGACCAACGTTGACCACGCGCTCCCACGCGTGGGTACTCGGTGCGGCGACAGCGATCCTGGCCTGACGCAACATCTCGCGGTGAGTAACCAGAGCGACCGCTTCAGCGGCTTGGCTCGGTAGAACTACGTCGACGCCAAAGCGCGCGTCCACTTCGAGCAAGTGCGCCAGCTGCCCGTTGGGATCGTCGGGGTGCCCGATCCCCCAGCCCACGTCGAACTCGCCATCGGCCCCAGTGGGGGTGCGCCAGGGTGCACGAGAGAGGCCAATGATACGCATCCGGTTGCCGAAGACGCGCCGTAGCCCGCGTGCGATTCCGATACCCGCTCGAGAGATCTCGTCCGCCTCGACACCAGCAATGGCCACTGTGAGCAGTTCGCCCTTCATCGCCTGCTCCACGGTGCAATCGCCGCGACGTCCGCGCGACGACCTGTCGAGACCACGTCAGCGCGCGAGGGTGCCGGCTGGGGTCGTCGAGTGCGCGTACGCTGCGGTGCGGGGTTGGACATGAAGGCTTCCGCGACGCTGACGACGACCAGACTCTCCACTGAAGTCCCACCACGACGGCGGGCGCTACGCGAGCCGAAGGTCGACGTCGGTCGATCTGGCGCGCGGTTCGGATGATGGTCGTGTACGAACGTTGCCTAAGAGTAGTGGCCAGACTTTTTCAAGCTGTGATCGGTCCCGCGTTTTTTCACCTGGCGCCCGCATCGATGCCGTGGGCGCGCAGTCTCCACGGAGCCTCGCCTTTCGGAAATCCGCTTCCCTGGACCCCGGTCACTGGGTCAATCCTATTTTACCGTGGCGTTTCAGCTTGCCCCAGACCCGCCTTGCCCTGGGGCGTGAAGGGCGGTAGTTTGCGAACGCTCGTGACGAGAACCCTCCGACTGCTGCTCGCGTGGTTGTGCCTGGTTGCCCCTTGGCTAGCCGTGCCCAACGCCGCGGTGACGCTCGCGGAACGGAACGTCCCTGCCGAAGAACGCGACTCTAGCGGTGAAGAACTCGACGAGGTCGCGCTTTCGGGGTCGCGGCGGACGACGAGCCATCGCCAACTGCGACCACGCAGTCGAGACGCGGCGCGGCAGCTTCAGCCGTGGCGCGACGTCCCGCGAACAGTCGAAGCGCCGCCCACGGCCAGGCTGTCTTATTCCCCACCAGCCAAGGTCTTGCTCAGACGCGTAGCACCACGAGGTGAAGACCCGTTCAGCTGAAACACACCGGTGACACACGGTAGCTCGACAACGCGTCGCCGAGCGGCACGCGATTCTTCGAACACTGCCTCCGAGTTTGTTTATTGCTGAAAGGTTTTCTGTGGATCTCGAGAATGGAGTCCTTCCCCGGAAGGGCGGATTGTTTGCGTCCGCGCGCAGCGACGTGCCTGCTGGAGCGGTGGTATTCTTGGTGGCGCTCCCTTTGTGCCTGGGCATTGCCCAAGCATCAGGGGCGCCGCCCCTCGCCGGTTTGATTGCTGGGATCGCGGGCGGGCTCGTAGTCCCGATGGTGAGCAGAGCCCCCTTGTCCGTGAGCGGTCCGGCTGCGGGCCTTACAGTTTTGGTCGCCGCAGCCATCGAAGAGCTCGGCTTTCGCTCGTTCCTGCTTTCGGTAGTGTTGGCAGGCGGCATTCAGGCGACTTTGGGTGCGCTGCGTTTGGGCCTCATCGCTCACTTCCTACCGTCAACCGTCATCAAGGGGATGTTGGCGGCAATCGGTCTGCTCATCGTGCTCAAGCAAATCCCCCACGCGGTCGGCTACGACGTGGACTTCGAAGGCGACGAAGCTTTCGTAGAGCCGGATGGCCACAACACCCTCAACGCCATCACCGACGCCATGAGTAGCCTCACGTGGGGCGCGTGTTTGGTGAGCGCCGTCGCCGCCGCATCGGCCCTGGCTTGGCCGTTCGTGCAGAAGCGGGTTTCCCTGCTGAAGGTCGTCCCAGTGCCGCTAGTCACGGTTGCATTCGGCCTGCTCACCGGCGCGGTCGTCGCGCAGGTGCCGGACCTCGCGTTGGCTCGAGAACACTTCGTCAACCTCCCGATTCTTTCTTCGATTGGCGAATTGGGCTTGTTGTTGCAATATCCGGACTTCACCCAAATCGGGAACCCCGACGTGTGGCGACATGCCGCAACGTTGGCGCTAGTCGCGAGTTTGGAGACGCTGTTGTCATTGGAAGCCATCGATGGGTTGGACCCTCAACGACGCATCTCGCCGCCAAACCGAGAGCTGATCGCCCAAGGCCTGGCCAACGCTAGTTCTGGTCTGATCGGTGGCATCCCCGTCACGTCGGTGATCGTCCGGAGTTCGGCAAACGTTCAAGCCGGAGGGCAGTCGCGATTGTCTACGCTGGTTCACGGCGTGCTGTTACTGATCGGGCTGCTGTTCTTGGGGCGTTTACTGAACGCCATTCCTCTCGCCGCGCTCGCAGTCGTCTTGATCTTCATCGGGCTCAAGCTGAGCAGCCTGAGCTTGTGGCAGGCCCAATGGCGCGCGGGGTGGGACCAGTTCATCCCGTTCGTGGTCACCATCCTGGCCATTCTGGGAACGGATCTGCTCAAGGGCACTTTGTTCGGCGCGGTGGTTGGCTTAGGCTTCCTGGTGCGAGCTCAACAGAAGAACGCCATCTTGCTAACCCAGGATGGTAAGACCACGTTGGTAACGTTCGTCAAGGACGTCACCTTCTTGCAGAAGGCACGCATCAAAGAGATCCTGAGAGCGTTGCCCGCGGGCAGCCATTTGATGGTCGACCGTCGCTCGGCGGCGTTCGTCGACCCGGACATCGACGAATTGCTCAGCAACTTCAGCCAAGACGCGTCTCTGCGTCAGATCACGTTTACACAAACCTTCGAACCGGGTGGTGAAGAGCGCTTCCAAGCCCGTTTGGCCCAGGGCAACGCCGCACATTGAGCGTCCTTCCCTCATTGGAGAACCATTCATGACGACACCTTTACCTACGATTCCCGATGCGTCTCGTTTGCTGCTGCAGAACAAGGCCTGGTCTCAACTCAAGAGCATGCAGGACCCGGATTTCTTCAAGCGCCTGGCGCAGAACCAGAGTCCTCGTTTCTTGTGGATCGGCTGTTCCGACAGTCGCGTCCCCGCAGATGCCATCACGGGCACACAGCCCGGTGAGATTTTCGTCCACCGCAACATTGCGAACGTCGTAGTTCACACCGATCTCAACCTACTCAGCGTGCTCGCTTACGCCGTGAACGTGCTCAAGGTGGACCACGTAATCGTGTGCGGCCACCACGGCTGTGGTGGTGTTCGGGCGGCAATGACCGATCAAGACTTTGGCCTTTTGAACGAGTGGCTCCGGAACATCAAAGACGTTTATTCGGCCCACAAAGACGAGGTCGATTCGATTCAAGATCCCGTGCAACGCGAAGACCACCTGGTCGAGCTGAACGTCACGAGCCAAGTGCTCAACCTGGCCAAGACCGCCATCATCCAAAAAGCATGGCAAGAGCGTGGTGGCCCCCACCTTCACGCGTGGGTCTACGACCTGAGCGATGGCATTCTCAATGAACTGAAAACGGTGAGCCCCGGCACGGACTTGGGCTCTCCCTACCAGTTCAACTTCAAGAAGTGACGATTCTGGTGGCCACGGGTTCCGGTAATCCACGGCCACTACATGAACGCGCCCCCCGCGGCGAATTGGTCGGGCTCGGCCGAACGGCACGCCATCGCGCACTTCTCAGAAGTACAGTTGCGTCACCAGCGAACCGGTGTGAACGGTTTCGTTGGCTGGCACGGTGTACGGTAACCCTGGGGCACCACCGAGGGAAGGCATTTGGTTGTTGGTCAGGCTGTAACGCAGACCCAACTTTGCGTTGTTGCCCAAGTGGTAGTAGTTCAACTCCACGTCGTAGACGCGCCGCACGTCGCGCTCGGTTCCTACGCGCGGATCGATCAGGCTCACGCGTGTGGCCATCTCCGCGTAGGGAGCAAAAAACATCCAGCCGAGCGTCGCCATGATGCCGCGTTCTTGATGTCGCTCGCCGGATACCGTCCGACGTGAACGCAGATACGCTTCGGCGGAAAAGTGAACGGTGGCGCCATAGACGGTGAGGTCGGCGCCGATCGTCTTTTGTTCCTCCGTGCCGGTACCCGACACGCCCTGGCCGTCCACGAACTCGACGTTGTATCGGTTTTGATACGCTGCGGCGCCAAGCTGAATACGCAACGGTGAAGCGGCGTCCGTGGCTCCGGTCGTTTCTTCGTAGGCGACTGGACCGAGCGGATTGATGGCAAGCCGCGCAACGGGCATCAGATGCGGATCCCCGTTGCGTCCAAGCATGAAGCCGTTTCCATTGAACGCCCCTAACGCATACTCCACAGCACCACCAAACGGCGCGCCGCTGACCTGCAAGCCGACGTCACGATCCCACACCACGGTGGGTTGCGTCCCTGGCGCGCTCGCCTGAGGTAGGGGTCCGTGAGTGCGAAAGAACGCGTTGGCCTCGGTGCGGTCGAAGAGCACCGCCTTCTGGATGGGGACAATCCACGAACGCGTGAATACAGGCCGCATGGCGCCCAAACGTACACCGAACCATGGCACCGGTTGCGCCTCGACCCACGCATCCAACAATCGCGGCGCGGGGGCTATCGGTGGCGTTGGATACGGGCTCTGCTGACCAACGAGCTCGGTCTGTACGAAGTATCTCAACCACGGGTCGCCTACGTTGCCTTGCCAATACACGCGCGCGAAGATGGGGGCCACCTCGAACTTGCGCGATGGATCCGACGTGGTGGAGGCGGACAGCCGCGTTTGAAGCAGCGCACCCATGCGGAGACGAAAACTGTCGTCTGACGAACGCAGAAACGCACCTTCGGCACGGTTGAAACCCGCCAACGCCGAACTCCCATCGGTCGCGGTATTCTCGACTGTCTCCGCGTGTGGATTGAGCGTAGGTAAGCCGGTGTCCGTTACGAGGTGCAACTGACGACGAATCGATCGCGGGGGCGTGGGCGTTTGCTCTGAGTCGCCGGTTGCAGGCCCCACCCCGGTCGAAGACGGCACTTCCAAGGCGCTGTCTCGCACTGGCTCGTTCGTCGAGGCGGCTGCCGGGTAAGCAGTGACCGGTGGTTGCTCGGCATTGTGGTCTGCGCTCGAGGGGATCGCCGTGGGATTCACCGGCCCCGCGTCTGTCTGGGCTCGTGCCAGTGCGTGGGTCAACCCCAAGGCAAGTGCAAAACATGTCGCGAGCCCGCGCTTGGCGGGAGACGAAGTGAATTCAAGACCGAACGTCGCACTTGGCTTGCGCTTTTCCACCACGAACTAGACGCAACGCCGGCGCATAACTTAACCCCAGAGTTCGGTTCAGTTGAACCGAACTCTGCGATGTAGCAGTCCCACCGGCTGATAGTTGGCCCTACAAGTAGCGACTCGAACGCCCTCACACCCGGGGCGGCGGCAATCGCGGCAAGGTCGACACAGCCGAACCGTGGGTTGGAGCGGCAGAGGGGCGCGGGCAGGTACGCGAGCGATATCGCTGCGCAACAGTCGCGAATCAGACCGGCGGGCCGCTGTCCCGAATCGACAGCGGTCAGGGGTACCGACCGCATATTTCCGGGGACCTGGACTATTTTGAGCTTGCGTTCGACGGCGTGGATGGGATGACAGTTGCCACACCAAGCGACAATGTTGCCCCACCTCGACAATCGACGACGTTCCACGTCGCGAAGCGTGAACGGAAAGTCGTTCACGCCGTGGAACTTGCTGCTGCTCAGCGTTGTATGCGCGGTAGCGGTCAAGGGCGGGCAGTTGTCGAGGCGCTTTGCAGCATCCGCCGGCGCAGTCCTCGCTGCGTTGAGCCTGCTGATGGGCGGCTCGCTCGATCTTGGGAGCGGGGCTTCCGAAGGCGGCTTCGACTTCACCGAGCTACAGGAGTCGAGAGTTTCGTCGACGCCGCGTCTAACGCCCCCACACGGGGCGCTGCCCGGATGCGAGCAGTCCACGGTCGAAGATTGCGCCGA
>CBINDO010000240.1:0-12756 GCA_966249405.1 uncultured bacterium
CAACGGCCGCGGCATACCGGTGGACATCCACCCCAAGACCAAGAAGCCCGCCATCGAAGTCATCTTCTCGACGCTGCACGCTGGCGGCAAGTTCGAGGGCGGCAACTACAAAACCTCGGGCGGTCTGCACGGCGTAGGCGCGTCAGTGGTAAACGCTCTGTCCACCAAGCTCGTCGCTACCGTCAAGCGCGGCGGCGCCGAATACGAGATCGAGTTCAAGGCCGGCGTAGTCTCCAAGCCGCTCAAGAAGAAGGGGGCGGCTCGGGGCAGCGGCACGACCGTCTATTTCAGCCCTGACCCGAAGATCTTCCCGAAGACGCAGTTTGCTCCCGAGCTGATCCGTGAACGATTGGAGATCGCGAGCTTTCTCCACAAAGGGGTGAAGGTCACCTTCGTCGACGAGAAAGCAGGGACGAAAGAGCTCTTCCATCACGAGGCGGGGTTGCCCGACTATTTGGTCAAGGTGCTCGCCGAACGCAACGCAAAGGCCGTTCACACGCCAGCGTTCACTCTCGTGCGTGACAACGACCAACGCATCGAGGTTGCGTTGCAGTGGACCGAGTCGACGGACGAACACATCAAGAGTTACGTCAACGGGATCCCGACTGGCTCGGGCGGAACGCACGAAAACGGGCTTCGTTCCGGACTTTCGAAGGCGGTCCGCAACTACATCGACATCCACAAGTTGGCGCCGCGCGGCGTAACTTTGACCGCTGAGGACATCCGCGAGGGGCTCACTGGGTTGCTCAGCGTGTTCATCGCCGAGCCGCAATTCCAAGGTCAGACCAAGGACCGGTTGAACAACCCCGAAGTACAAGCCATGGTCGACGGCGCGGTGCGCCCAGCGCTCGAGCAATGGCTCAACTCGAATCGTACGGTTGCCGAGCAGATCGTCGGGCGCATCATCCTCGCGGCACGCGCGCGCGAGGCTTCACGCGCGGCGTCGGCGAGCGTCTCACGAAAGTCGGCGACCAGCGGGCGCCTCACGTTGCCGGGCAAGCTGAGCGACTGCTCGAGCTCGAACCGAGACAACACCGAGCTGTTCATCGTCGAAGGTGACTCCGCAGGTGGTTCGGCAAAACAGGGGCGTGACCGCGGCAACCAGGCCATCCTTCCGCTGCGCGGCAAGGTCCTCAACACCGAGAGCCTGGCCCTCTCCAAGGTCCTCGAGAACAAGGAGATCGCGGACTTGGTCACCGCGCTCGGCTGCGGCATCGGCAAGAACTTCGACCCCACGAAGCTGCGTTACCACCGTGTCGTGCTGCTTGCGGACGCCGACTCCGACGGTCATCACATCACGACGTTGTTACTGACGTTCTTCTATAGGCACATGCTGGACCTGATCAAGGACGGCAAGGTGTACGTCGCCGTGCCTCCATTGTATCGCATCGACATCGGCAAGGAGACGTATTGGGCCGCCGACGATGCCGACCGCGACAAAGTCCTCGCACAACACCGCAAGGGCAACGCCAAAGCGGACATCACACGCTTCAAGGGCTTGGGTGAAATGATGCCCAAGACCTTGTGGGAGACGACCCTCAACCCCAGAACTCGCCGCATGCTACGGGTGGACATCGTCGACGGGTTGGAGACGGACCGGGTCGTCAGCGATCTGATGGGCAAGGACCCGACCGCACGTTTTCGCTTCATCATGGAGCGTGCGGATCAAGCCGAAGAACTCGACGTGTGAGGGCTCTGCGGCGCGCGGCTATCGAAGGGCAAGTGAATCATGGCAGTGTCTCCGCAGGACTTCAAAGCAGCTCTGTCTTCGTGGCCTAGCGGCGTCACGGTGGTCACCACGTTGGATGGCAGCGCTCCACGGGCCATCACCGTTTCGGCGTTTGCCAGCGTTTCCTTGACGCCCCCCCTGATCTTGGTGAGCATCAACGCTGATTCGCCAGCGCTGGACTGTATCCAGGCCTCGAACGTGTTCGCGGTCAACATGTTGGCCATCGACCAAGCGGACGTCTCCAAAGCGTGCTCGACGCCCGATCGCGTGGGCATGAACGGCGTAAGGCACACCCTGGGCAGCAATGGTTGCGCGCTCATCGACGGCGCCGTCGCCCAGTTGGAATGCCAGCTGCACGTGGCCGTGGAGGCAGGAGACCACGTGCTCGTGCTTGGGTTGGTCACGTCGGCGTACGTCGCAGGCACGGCACCGCTCCTCTACTGGGCGCGGCAATACGGCGAGTTCGAACCGCTCAAGAAGCCGGGCGGCGCGTAGCGCACCTCACGGTGTCGAATCGGCGACCTGTTGCAGGACGCGCTTGAGCTCTTGAATGTCGAACGGCTTCTCGAGTTTGGGGCGCTCGGCGTCACGCAAAAACTCGTAAATCTCGGGGTGCAACCCGCCGCCGGTCATGAACACCATGCGCCGTTCGCTGCCCGGGGAACGCTCGCTCGCGGCTCGGTAGAGGTCGATGCCCGACATACCGGGCATCATCACGTCACATAGGATGACGTCGAAACGGTGGGTGCTCAGCAGCGTCAAGGCTTCGTCGGGGGCGGTCGTGTGTTTCACCTCGTACGTCGACTCGAGGAAGCGGGCGAGCATCGTCACGACGGGGCGCTCGTCGTCGATGATGAGAACCGAAGGTTTGGCGTCCCGCACCTTTTTCAGCGTGTCGCGGGTCGAACTTGCCGGCTCCAGGTTTCGGTCGGGCGCCGCCGCGGCCTGCAACTCGATGTTCACTTGTGCGCCGCCCTGTGGCGCGTCGGAGAACCAGATCCTGCCACCGAACGAGTCGACGATGCTGCGGCAAATCGGCAACCCCAAGCCAGTGCCTTTGCCGCGAGGTTTGGTCGTGAAGAACGGGTCGAACACGCGCTCTTTCACGTCGTCAGGGACACCCGGGCCGGAGTCGGTGACCGTCAGGTATACCTTGCCCCGAGCCAGGACGTTGGCCCTAACCGTGATTTCTTGTGGTCGACCACCGGCGCCCAGCGAGTGCGCCGCGTTGGTCAGCAAGTTGAGTACGACCTGCTCCATCTTGGGTGCGATGCCCAGCACGTACAGATCGCGCGGGACGTCGCGATGCACCGGCACGCTGCCTTCGAGCTCGGGCTGCACCATCGCCACCGCCGCTTCCACCACTCGGTGCAGGTCCACCGAGACCAGTGGCTCTCCTTCGGTCCGCGAGAAGGAGCGCAAATCTTTGACGATGTTCTGGACCCGTGACGCGCCGTGAGACGCCTCTTCGAGATGGTGCATCAACTTGGCGACGCGCGAAGGATCGAACGCCGCTTTCGGCAGTTCCTTGTGAAGGTACTGTAGATGCAAAAGGACGTAGGTGAGGGGGTTGTTGATCTCGTGGACGACGCCCGACGCCAAGAGGCCAATCGCCGCCAGACGTTCGGCTTGCACGAGCCGCGCATGCATCGCGTCGCGCTCGGTAACCTCGCGCAAGAAGGCGAGCACCAGGCTCTGCCCTTCGTATTTCATCGGCACTGCCGAGACCTCGAGCGAGCGCTCGTCGACGGTGGTCAGCAAGATCGGCCGCGTGTGCCGACCCATCGACTCGTCGCTGACCCGCGCCAGCTCGTCCAACGCTGCGTGCGCTTGCGGCGCAACGAACTGACGGACCGACGCACCGGTGAGGTATTCGGGCTCTTCGATACCCAGCATCCCCGCGGCGACTCGGTTCGCCGATAGGACCCGGTCGGCCCGCAACATGATCACGCCGTCCGGTGCGGAATCGAGCAACTGGGCGAAGCGCGCCTCCGAGCTGCGCAGCTCTTCGACTGCCCGCAGCTGGTCGGTGATGTCCTCGATGAAACACACCGTCACGGCTCCATTGCCGATACCTACTGCAGTCGCGGACACCTCCACGGGCACCGTCCCCGACGGAGTCCGAATCTTGGTCGTGAGTTTGCCTGGCACACGCCGTCCGCGAAGGCGCTCTTCGTGCATCTCGCGCAGTCTCGGTGCTTCGTCTTCGACCAAGAGAGACCACGGCTCCTGGCCCAGCAAGTCCTGAGGCGCGCGCCCGACCAGGTGCGCGAGGGCTTCGTTCACGTACAGGATGGGGGCGCTGCTCGACCAGCGCGTAACCACGATGCCGAGGTCACACCGATTGGCGGCTTGGCTGATAGCGGAGAACAGCTCGGGGGGGCCAAAGCTGGGTTCGCTGTCTTCGGGGACTCCCACACTGGATCTATAGCCGGGTTGCCGAACTGCACAAACCGATTTGTGAGAGGTGCAGAATTCGGCTCAGCGCGGCAAGATAAGCGCTGGCATGGGCATCGGCGTGGGCGACCAATCGACGTGCGTGGATTGAGTTCTGCGTTGGTGAACGACGGTCTTGGTAAAGACGTTGCGCACCGTCGAGGAGGTGTCGGATGGCTGCCGTGTGCTGTTGGGGTGCGTGTCACGCGTGCCGCTGCGATGGCGCTGCAGACGCTGCCAGGCGGCTGACAGCGGAGCGCTCTCTTCTGCCAATTTTGACACCGGCAACGCCGTGATCTTGACGCCGTGCGCAGCCAGTGCGGCCGACGCGAACTCGGCAAGGCGTGTTAATCTGCCGGCAAAGTCGGGGCTGTGCTTGTACGTTGTGTTGTAGGATAACGTTACGCTGCCGCCCGGCCTAACGCGCGCCGCGACCAAGCGGACACGGCGCAGGATTTCCCGGTCACCCAAGTCGGAGGTACACACCAACACCGCACGCGCAAGAGTGCGCAACAGCGTGGGGTTGTCCAAACATTCGCGGAGCCGCAGGTCGAACAAGAAGGCGGACTCGCTGGGATCTTGCGCGAAGACGTGGCAAGCGTCGTTTTCGGGGGGGTGACCGCGGTAGGGCTCGTCGCGGCAAGTCTCTTCACGGCTTACGACGACCAAGGTGAGTTCCTCGACACAAGTCACGACAGGCGTTTGGTGGAGCATGCCTTGCACTTATGCAAGGATGTTGCCAGCGTCGGGTGCATCCAAATCCCACATGTAGGATGCGGTCGTTTATTGTGGGGAATCCTAGGTGTCGCAACCAGGTGTCAAAGGTTTGACGCCGCAGATGCCAACGGCGTGGCGTCCAACGCCCGCCCATGATCACCGCCAACTGGTCACGTGCCAGGCCTTGCGGCCACGGCGTAGCAGCGCCAGGCGCCCGTGGAGCAAGTCTTCCGCGCGCAGGTTGGTCTCGGGAGTGGCTTTTTGCCCGTTGACCGAGATCGAGCCCGCAGACAGGAACTCTCGCGCTTCTCGTTTGCTCTTGCACAGTGAGGTCAGAGGCAGCAGCTCGACCAGGCTCAAGCCGTCGCCTGCCAAGAGTGAACGCTCGTGGTCGCTCGAGGGCGCCTCGGCAAAAGCTTCGGCGACGGTGCTTTCGTCGAGGCCTGCCACGTCACCCGAAAACAGGGCATTGGTGGCCGCCTCGGCTCGGGCCAGCCCGCTTCGTCCGTGAACCAAGCCGGTCGTTTCGGCGGCGAGCCGCTTCTGCGCCAGCCGTTGCGATGGGTCTGCCTGGTGCGCCGCGACCAAGGTCGAGATTTCGTCCTGGGTCATGAACGTGAACAGCTTGAGAAAACGCTCGACGTCGGCGTCCGCGGTGTTGATCCAGAACTGATAGAAGGCGTACGCACTGGTGCGCTCGGCGGTGAGCCAGACTGCATTCTTCTCAGTCTTGCCAAACTTGCCGCCGTCGGCCTTGACGAGCAATGGGGTAGTGATGCCGAACACGGTTCGATTCTGCATGCGACGTGTCAGGTCGATGCCTGCCACGATGTTGCCCCATTGATCGGAACCTCCGAGCTGTATCGACACCCCCTCGTTCTTGACCAGGTATTGGTAATCGTAGGCCTGCAGGATCATGTAGCTGAACTCGGTGTAGCTGATGCCCTGCTCGCGATTGTTGAGGCGCTCGCGCACGCTGTCCTTCTGGATCATCATGTTGACCGTGAAGTGTTTGCCGACGTCGCGTAGCATCTCTAGGTAACCCAAACCCAAAAGCCAGTCGGCGTTGTCCACCAGTTTTGCCCCCGTCGGTCCTTCGAAGCTCAGCAGCGACGCAAAGATGCGCCGAATGCTCGCAACATTGGCGCGAACCTGATCGGGCGTTTGCAACTGACGCTCTGCGCTTTTACCCGAAGGGTCACCGATCAACCCCGTGCCGCCCCCGGTCAACACGACCGGCCTGTGCCCGGCTCGTTGGAAATGCGCGAGCATCATGATCGGAACCAGATTTCCGATGGTGAGCGAGTCACTCGTTGGGTCGAAACCGGCGTAGACCGTCCGTGCGCCGCTCGCGAGGTGAGCCGCGAGCTCGGCCTCGTCGGTCTGCTGGTGAATGAATCCGCGCCAGGACAGTTCTTCGATGAGTTTGGACATGGGGGCACCACCATATTCGCCCCAGGTGATTTGGGGAAGGCGTCCCGTGCTCAGTCCGAGGTCCAGCCCATGCCCGAGGCGTAGGCGAGAGTGTGGCGAGCGTTGATCTCGCTACGAGGGTTGAAACGCGGACCAGCCGACGTTTGGTACCGAAATGCATCGATGCCGAACGGCCCCCAATACCCCGCCGCGTGTAGCGCTTGGCTGACGCTTGCCGCTTGTTCGAACAGGGCCGCGCGCTCGCCATCCGTGAGTTCGTCACCACTCGCGCGCGAATAACTCGGCGTTGCGGCGTCGAGCTTGACGCACGGAACTCCGTACTTGGTCGCCCCGCTCGGCGCGATGTGGCCGTGCAAAGAGTATTCGGCGATCAGCGGCAGGAACGGCTCGATCTGTACGCCGCCGTCGTGAAACGCGTGCTCCAGCCAGCGCCAGTCATCGGCAGCCGGCGCGGGCGGAAACCGACGATTGCTGCGACCAGCGAAACCGAAGCCGCGTTTCACCATCCACCCGTCGTGGCGCGGAACCAGCAACGACGCGCGGGCGCTCGCTTCATCGCTCGCGAACCGAGCGTCGGGCAGGAGTTGCCCGAGTTCGGCGTGAAATTGCCGATGATTGACGCGCCGAAGGCACTCGAGGGACGGCGTGGGTTCCAAGTCGGCCCCTGCGTACTTCAAAGCATCGAGCGCTGAGGGCGTCGGGCACCACGCCACACCGAGGTAACCCTGGGCCATCCCCTTGGTCACCGCCGATCGCGAAACGACCAGATCACCGGGAGCCACCAAGCGCCGAGCCCAGGGCTCGAAGTGCGCACAAGCCCGCAGCGAAGCGTGCGTCGGTTGATAGCGCTGGGGTCTACGGAGCTCTAGTTCTGCGTCGAGGTTGAGCAGCCACGCCCGTGGTCGCTGGCCGACGAACGTCCCACCGCGATCAGCGCCGGTCATCTTCTGGCGTCCAGGCGGACAACGCGTCGAGGAAACCCTGATTCTGTCCGGCGGCGGTTCGTGCCATTCGATTCAGGGGCAACGCACGCATCAGCAACGGCGAGAGAGGCTTCGGAAGTTGCTCACGCCACCTGTCGAACGCCAAGCCGCCGCTCCAAGTCTCGAACCAGTGGCAGCCAAAGGCCACGTGCTTGATCTCGTCGCGTTCGACGACGTGCTGCAAGTCGGCCGCTTCGTGGTCGCCGTGGGCGGCGAACTCCAGCGCGAACCTCGAGGCGTGTTCTAGGTTAGCGGACTCCACCCCGAGGCCCATGAGTGACACGAACTGCAGCGGCGTCTGGCATGTCGGCACGCGCTGCCAGAACCAATCTCGAACCGGATACGCACCCCACTTCGTACCGCGCCGCTCGAGCAACGCGGCGTACAGGCCCAGGTGTCTGATCTCGTCCAAGCAGATCCGGAGCAGGCCTTGGCGAAACGCCAGCTCGGTGTCGGGAAACCGCAAGATCGCCCACGCCATCAGCTCCGCAGCCTGCAGTTCGTGGTGAAGGAACGTATGCAGGGTTCGCGCTCGCGCCTCTTCCGACTTCGTGCCGTAGCCGCTGCGCGCGACCTTCGCGACGACGAACAGCTGAGGTGGTCGGCCGGGGGCGTCCGGAACGGCCGCACGTGCCTGACCGCTGCACCACTGCGATGGTACCGGTGGAGGGAAGCGCTTGTACGCGAGGTCCGTCGTCGTGATGTAGTCGTAGGCCCAGGCCTCCACGTCCGCGTGTCGGATCGCGTTCGCATCGTTGGCCGGCGCAGCGCTCGCGCGGTGCAGTTCCGTAGATGACTCAGGAGGCGTTTTACCGGCGGGCATGACGAATTTTGAGGTGGGGGTCGACGCTGCGCGCTAGGCAGGCGCGATGGTCGATCACCATACTCCAAAGGCGCCGCCAACCAAAGGTCCGCGCGCCTGCAGTCACCGGCCACCGTGTCCGGGCTGTCCACACTTCGGAGTTGCCGGACTCGCCCCCTCCGTTGAACGAAACGTTCGCGAGTGGTGTGAGTCGATGGGGGTCGGAGACTTGCGCATCGTCAGCGGCGAGACTTTCGGCTACCGACACCGCGTGCGTCTCGCCGTCCGCGGACGGGCCGCAAATCCCAAGATGGGGTTGTTCGAAGAGGGGACGCATCGCGTCGTCGACATCCCCGAGTGTGCCGTCCACCACCCACGCATCAACGAGGTCGCCAAGTGGCTCAAGGTCCATTTACGCCACGCAAAGGTCGCTCCTTACAACGAACAGCACCACGCCGGGCTCCTGCGTTACGTGCAGCTCGCCCTGGAGCGCAGGACCGGCCGCGTTCAAGTCGTCCTGGTCGGCAACTGTGAACGGATCGATCCGTTGTTGTCTTCGTTCGACGAGCTGCGCGCCGCGGCGCCGCCGACGGTGCACAGTCTCGTGTTCAATGGGCAACCCCGGCGCAGCAACGCCGTGTTCGGTCCGCATTGGGCGGTGCATTCGGGCGACCCGTGGGTGGTCGACCAAACGGGCGGCGCGGACGTCTTCTACCCGCCCGGCGCGTTCAGCCAGGCCAACCCCGAATTGTTCGAGAGACTGGCCAGTGAAATACACACCTGGGTCGGCGAGGGCGACCGGCTCGTCGAGCTGTACTGCGGGGTGGGATCGATTGGGCTCGGCTCGGTGCCGCGGGTAAATCACGTTGTCTTCAACGAGATCTCACCGCCGAGCCTCGACGGCTTGAGGCGTGGCATCGACCGCCTGCGTGAAGTTCACTCTTCACTGCCACCCGTCGATGTGGTGCCCGGTGACGCCAGCGCAGCGCTGCCCCATGTCGACGCCACGTCGGTCGTGATCGTCGACCCACCGCGCAAGGGTCTCGAACCTGCGGTCACGAGCGGTCTGTGCGAGCGCGCGCCTCGTCGGCTCGTCTACGTGAGTTGCGGCTTTCCGGCATTTCAACGCGACGCCGAGGCGTTCGTGCGGGCCGGCTACGAGCTCCGCTGCGTGCGGGCGTACGCCTTGTTTCCCTTCACCGACCACGTGGAGACCCTGGCGCTGTTCGATCGGGCCTGACCAATCGATCGGGCGTGACCAAGGTTACGGAACTTTCTCTCGTGGCTATCCGGGCTTCAGGGAGGACTGCGCGCCGCGCCTGCCGTATCGGTAGAAAAATCTTCTCAACGATTATTTGAGCCTTTCGGGCAAGTCGTTTTGGCTCTACCCCACTTGGATCTCGGACGTATCCGGTACAAACCGATGCCGGGTGCGGCACTGGGCAGTGCATCGAGCAGCGCATCAGATTATTCTCAACGCACTTCCGCACAGACTTCCGCGCACACGAGAGAGGAACCGTTTATGTCACTAGATCCCCAAAACGAGACCGCTAGCGAAGAGCAGTGGATGGTCGCAATTGCCCCCGGCAACGTTCAGATGATGGACGTTGAGCAACTCGACGCAGCGTATCAAGCGGGCCAAATCAACGACAACACGATGGTTTGGACGCAAGGGATGGACGCTTGGTTACCGCTTTCGCAGGTGATCGGCGGAGAAGAGCCGGCAGCTGCTCCCGTCGCAGCTGCTCCGGTCGCAGCTACTCCGGTCGCAGCTACTCCGGTCGCAGCTACCCCAGCCGAGGCTCCCATCGCAGCTGCTCCCGTCGCGCCGGCTCCGATCGCCATGGCGCCGGTACAAGCAGCTCAGGCGATGCCCCCTCAACAACTCGTACAGCAGCAGGTCGATGCGACCGCGCGAGCATGGCAACAGCAGGCAGACGTAGCGGCAGCTGCAGCCTTCGCGGCGCAATCGCCGCAAGCCTTTGCACCGCAAGCCGTCGCGCCCCAAGCACAAGCCTTCACGCCCCAGGCGGCCCCCAACTTCGCACCGGTGACCGCGTCAGGTTTCCCTCCAGTCGTTCAACCGGCGTTCCGTGCCCCCGTGTCGGCGTCCGGCTTCCCGCAGGCTGTCAGCGCTTTCCCACCACCAGCGGCCCCCGTGCCGAGCACGGTGCCGGTCGCGATGAACTTGGATTCGCTCGACCTCGGCTCTCTGGAGATGCCGAAGAAGAAGTCGAAGTTCGGCCTGATTGCGGCTGCGGCTTTGGTCCTCGGCGCTGGTGGCGTCACCGCGATGAATCTCGGCGGTGGTAAGGCTGGCGAGAAGCCCCAGGTCGCCGCGGCGGCGGCAGCGCCGATTGCCGCCGGTGACAAACCCGTTTCCGCCAACGATCCGAACGCGCCGCTCAACTTGGGTACCGGCTACACCGTCACCGACGCGGAGAAGCAGGCTTTTGCCAAGGAAGCCGAGAAGGATTCCGAGATGCGCGACAAGATGGCCGCCGCATTGACCGGCCCCAACGGTGAGAAAGCCGATACGTCGGGCAAGGGCAGCGCCGCCTCGGGTAAGGCTGCCGCGGCCGCCATGAAGGCGAAGTTTGGTGGCGGCGGTGGCGGCAAGAAAGGCTCCGGGAAGGAGTCTTCCGGCGTTTCCAAGGGCGGGTCGAGCTTCGATCCCCTCAATGGTGACATCTGAACCCATGCTAGGGCGCCTGAACGCCTGACGAAAAGAGCCGCCCCTGGGCGGCTCTTTTGCATTGCGAACGAGTCCGGCGTCTCTGAGTCGACGCCAGCGGTCGCCAGCTCAACGTTTGGGCAGGAGGTGCCCGTCCGCCACCAGCTGTCGCACCAGCGCCCGATGGGTATCCGGCAGGGCCGCCAGCCAAGGAGCGGACAAGTGCCGCTCGCCGCACAAGGTTCGAAGGAGTTCTTTGGTCCGCGCGCCCGCGTCTGCCGCGTACTCCCGACCATCGACGAACAAGTAGTTGCGCGCACCCGCGTACCAGGTCCAGCGCGAGCCTTTGCGACGATAGAGCCCGCGTTTGGACGTCAAACGTCGAGTTACATCCGCCTCTCTTGCGATGGCCGGCTCCTGACGGAATAAGAGCTTGGGCATCGTCGCGACCGAGCCCAAGCACCGCGCCGCGAGCTCCGGTGAGACGTTCCAGACGTTGGTGAGGAGGTCTTGGGCGCGGGCGGCTGCGTCCGGTGAGACGCCGAGATTCGTCTCCTTGGGTCGGAGGTCCGGGTCAGTGTAGCGGCGCTTTTCGTCGAGCTCACTCAGGAACATGCCTGCCATTTGCGCGACGAGGTCCGCGTGGCTCGGCGCACGGCAACCGAGCGAATAAGTCATGCAGTTGGTCTCCGCGACGCCGAAGTGCGCCACGTGAGGGGGCAGGTAGAGCAGGTCCCCGGGTTCGACGACCCACTCCTGCTCGGCGGTGAAGTTCTGCAGGAGCTTCAGGTTGGAGTCGGAGCGCAGGTCTTCGCGCGCATAGCGGGTCGAGATTTGCCAACGGCGTTTACCTGAGACCTGAAGCAGGAACACGTCGTATTCGTCGTAATGCGGGCCCACGGAGCCTCCAGGCACCGCGAAGCTGGCCATCACGTCGTCTACCCGCCATTGGGGAAGGAAGTCGATGTGATCGAGCAAAACGCCGACCGCCGGGACATGCTCGTCCAAGTCTTGCACGAGCAACGTCCAATTCTTCTTCCCCCGCTTCGGAAACGAGGCAGCTGCGAACGGGCCGTTTTCAAGGTGCCAGGTCGACCCGTCGAAGGTCACCACCCGCGACTCGACCTCGTCTTCGCATGCTAACCCCGCGAGTTCTTCTGCCGTGAGGGGGGGCTCGTAGCGGGGCAACGCGCCGCGCACCAACAGTGGCTGTTTTTGCCAGTATCGCGCGAGGAACGTAGCGGGCGTGAGTCCGCCCAAGAACTGCCGGTTGTTCTGCATTTGCCGAAACTAGCGTGGAAGTCCAGACACTGTCCGCAGTTTCCCTCGCTGGGCATCCAAAAACGCCACCACCGAACAGCTGAATGGCCCGAGCGCCAGCCCCTCGGGGTTTCCAAGCGTGTGGGCCGCTGATATGAACACGTGATGGCTCGGTACTGGCAGCACGTTCCCAACCAAGCCGCTGGTTTGCGCGCGTTGGGGGGGCTCATACAAAGGGCTGCGCTCGACGCGCTCAAACCCACGCGCGCCTCGTCGGTCGGCAATCAAGCGAAGTCGTCGTTGATCGGCACCACGGTTCGGCGCGAGGTTCGCTTGCCGAGCCTTGCATTGCAGCGCTCCTTCGTCCGCTTCTGCGGTGGGGAACCGAGCCGTTATGCGGGGCGTACGCCGCCGCACTTGTTCAGCCAGTGGATCCTCCCGGCGGCCCTCGAACTCGCGAAGAGGTTGCCCTATCCGCCGCTCTCCGTCGTCAATCTCGGTTGCTCCCTTCGCATCGACGGCCCTCTGCCGGACCGCGGGAACGTCAGTGTGCACAGCACGCTGACCGGGTTATCCGAAAGCGAAGGCAAAGTCCGCTTGACGATTGGTCTGCTCACTTTGTTCGAAAAGGACGTGCGGTTGCGCGCAGAACTGCAACTGCTCGTGAGGTTACCCTCCTCCGACAAACCGGCGCCCAGCCGGACCAAGCGAGAGGTGCCCA
>CBINDO010000241.1:0-12649 GCA_966249405.1 uncultured bacterium
CCTTCCGCCAAGGGCGATGCCGCCACGGCGCACGTTTGAGAGCCTCCCGCCGAAGTGCCGAAGACCATCACGCGGTCGGGGTCGCCGCCGAACGCGCGCGCGTTTCGGTGCACCCATTCCAAAGCGAAGAGCACGTCCAAGAGCCCATAATTGCCGGTGGATTGGGACGCACTCTCGTCGCGGAACGCCGGGTGCGCGAGGAAGCCGAGCGCGCCGAGCCGGTAGTTGAGCGTAACGACGACTACGCCTTCGGTTTCGGCCAGGTGCTGTCCGTCGAGCGTGTTCTCGATGCCCTCCAGGCCCGACATGTTGCCGGCGCCCCTCACCCATCCCCCACCGTGAATGTAGAACAGCACCGGCTTGGGTGCGGCAGAACCCACTTCGGGCGTCCAGACGTTGAGGAAGAGGCAATCTTCGGAACCAGGCCCTTCGAAGTCCGCCGACTGGGCGCAGCTCGAGCCAAACCGGGTCGCATCCCGCGTCTTCGTCCAGGGTGCGACGGCCGTCGGAGGGCGCCAGCGCAGTTCACCCACCGGGGGCGCCGCGTAGGGTATGCCTAGAAAGCGCAGCACGCCTCGGTCCTCCGCGCCGCGCACGGGGCCGTCACCCGTGTTCACCACCGCTGACAACTCCGCTGGCGCCGGCCGCGGCGGCGGCGACGCGGGCAACGGCTCGTCTCGCAACGGTTCACCACCCCCGGCGTCTCGGCAGCCCGTGAACACGAGGACGCCCAGCAGGCACACGACATACACGCGACTCATCGCGTCGATTGTGCCCGACCTCGAGATGGAAGGCCACGACGCGCTCGCGTTCAAGAAACCCGGACGACAGCATCGTCGTCGCGCTACACAACATACAAGTGACTCGTGCTCGTCGAGAGGCGCCTCGCCATCCAGTCGCGCGTGTTTCCGTCCACTTCGAGCACCAGTTGCAACAGCTCGCCGCGGTGCCGATTCATCCGCCTAGCCCGCGGCGTTACTCCGTAGGCCGCTGAAGTAGCTCTTGTCACTTGAGTTGCGACAGCGCTGGGCCAATACTGAGAGCTACGACGATGATGCGGCGAGTCATGGGGCTTGGTGGAGGTTTGCTGGTCGCCTGCAGCGCCGTCGTAGATGCGCAGGTGGCGCCCGTATTGGACGAATCCGAGCCCACGGCGCTCGATACTCGACCGCCACCGCCGCCGTTGCCAGCGGTGGCAACCCCGCTGACGGCGGGCAGTTGGCTCGACGAGACGCCGTGCCCCGCACCCATTGCGACTGGCACGGGTTACCTGCTCCAGTTGACGATGGACGAACAGGGCCGCTTGTTTGGGCTCGGGACATCACCCAACGACACGACGCTGGCCTCGCTCTGGCGCTGGGACGAGCCCCTGTTTGCATTCATGCCCGACATGCCTTGCCAGCCAAGCCCCACCTGGCCGTTATTTCAAACCGGACTGTTTGCTTACGACGAGTCCCGTCACGAGTTCTTGGCTATTGGGCCGCTACCCGGCACGGTGACGTTCGGCGAAGATGCTGGAACTGACGTTCTCTACACCAAGGCGGTGGACTCGTTAGAGTGGACGTCGAAGCTCGTCTACGATCCGTGGCAAACGACAGACTATCGGGCGCAGAAGCTCGTGCGTGACGAAGCGCGGGGTAAAGTCGTCATTCCGATGTTGCCCTTGCTTCAGCGTTTGGACGATTCGGATGAGTGGACCACGGTTCCGCTAGGGTCAATCCAAGCCGACCCAAGCGTGCCTTTCGTTACTGCGGTTCGCGCCTATGATCCGGCGCGCGGGCTCGTCGTGACGGTGGGTGGCGAGGGTGAACACTACGTCACTATCGAAACCGAGATCGATGGCACGCCGGTCAGCAGCGCGGGGAGCGGTGAGATCGACGTCCGCGAACCGAAGCTGTGGTGGGACCCAATTGCTCAGCGCGTGCACCTAGCAGGCATTGCTCCGGCGCAGGAACACCTCGGCGTTTGGGCTTGGGATGCAGCGAGCGGGAGTTGGCAGAACCTCGATCAAAGCAGCGCCCAGTCGCCGATGGTGCGTCGCGTCGAAGACTTCGCCGTCGACCCAACCACGGGCAACGTCGTCTTCAATACTGTCGTGGAAGGTGAGGCGGGTGAAGGCGAGCAGCCGGAGCTTTGGCGATTCGAGCCGTCGGGCGGCCAATGGGTCCCGATGGCCACCGGGCGCTGGCCCACGTTGTGGCCCAAGTACGGCAACAGCGCTTCGGCGTACGACGCCAAGCGAGACCGACTGATTGTGGTTACGGTAAGTGAACAGGGGCCAGTCGAGGTCACGGAGTGGGACGGCGAGAGCCAGACCTTTGTCGACCGTACCAGCGACGAGGCCGAACCTTGCCCCGCGGACATGCTCGACGTGGACGTGGCTTACGATTCCGACCGCGAGCGCCTGATGCTCCTGGGGTATACGTCCGACCGTCGGGAACTGTGGGAGTGGAACCCGGAAACGGGGGCATGGCACGAGCCACGTGCCACGGTTCCGCAAAGCTCGCTGACGCCGTGGCCCTTCTCAGAGGGGGAGGCGTCCCTCGTCTACGATTGGGCGCATCAGCGGTTGGCAGCGTGGGTCGGTGAGTTGTTCACGTGGGACGCGACCACGGGGCTGTGGGAGCGTCACGGCCGTCCAGACTATCGAAACAGTGGGATTGGGGCGGGACGTGCTGCGCTCGTGCCGGACGCACAGCGCGGTCGTCTCGTGCTCGTGACGGCGGATGGCCCCGGTATTGCCGAGTGGGATGGGAAGGAATGGAGCATCGTCAGCACGAATCACGTCTCCGATGTGCGGCCCGGCCTGCTCGCGACCTACGACGCCCGGAGCGGTCGAACCCTGATCCTCCTCACTTCAACCGAATACGACGAGGCGAGTCGCGCGTACCTCAACAATCGCAACGCGCTGCTGGCGTGGGACGGTACGGAACTGCGAGACATCACGCCACCCGCCCTCGCCGACGTCCAACTGGATACGTTCAGCCCGAGTGGCATCGGAACGCTGACGTATGATACCCGGCGAGGGAGCCTCGTGCTCGTGGGGCCAATCGCGACGGCCAGCGCCCTCGACTCCCCTTACGTGCTTCACGTGTGGCGTGGCAGCACCGAGGCCGCCCCGTAGTTCCAGACGAGCCCTTTTGCACTCCACCCAAGTCGTAGGCTCGACACGGGAAAATTCGGCGGTCCCACGATGGATTGCGTGCGACGACGACGGCGTCGGCATCGTTCTCCTTTCATGGACCCACGTTTCCTTCTCGAGCGGTGCAATGGCGGTGTGTCAGGCGGCGAGCACAATCGGCCGAACCATGCTGCGCGCTTCCTGCGGTACCCGCTGGTTGCAGTGATGAGCTTTACGGCGCTGGGGTGTGGTGACGACGGTGCGGAGCCCGGCGGAGGCAGCGGTGAAAACTCGACGGAGATGAGCCCAGAGGCGGGTTTGCCTCCCGCCTCGAGCGCGGACGGCGGCTTCGATCGGACGTCCCGCGAAACGAGCACGGAGCCGGCACCGACCGGCGGCGCGACCTCCGCAGGTTCCGGTGAAACATCGGCGCCCGCTACGGGCGGCACCGATTGGACGACGGACCCCAGTTTGACGACAGACACCAGTGGAACGGAGTCGACCAATGGGGCGAGTGATTCTGACGCGACCTCGTCGTTACCGGTGGGAGACGGACGGTTGAGCGGCTTGAGTGCCAGCGGCGAGCTAACACCGGCGTTCGATGTCGACGTCCACGAATACGACGTCACTTTGCCCGCGTTTGCGACGCGCCTCGTACTGACCGCGGAACTCGAATCCGGCGGGTTCCTCGACGTCGAAGGAGCCCCTTTCGGTCCAAACGGCGTTTGGACGTCAGGGCCGATCGACGTGGGCACGACCACGTTCACCATGACCTGGAAGCGTGCCGACGGCGAGGTGCAAGTGTACACCTTTAACACGCGCCGGCTGGATACCACGTGGGAGTACACCGGAATGCCGTACGACGCGCCGCACAGTTACGGCGCCAACACGGCGCTCAGCGGAGATGGAACCACCTTGGCCATCGGCTCGTCCAGGGGCGGTTCCGAAACCGACGGAGCACGCGTCTATGTCCGATCGGGCGAGGAGTGGATTATGCAAGCACACTTGCTGCACCCCAGTCTGCTCGAAGAAGATAGCGGCGCCTGGGCGCTCGAGTTGAGTGAAGACGGCAGCACGCTCGTTGCTGGAGCACGCTCGCAAAATGCAGCCTACGTATTCGACAGGACGGACGACGGCTGGGAGCTCACCGCAGAGCTGACGGGCCTGGACGCCGACGGCTTCACCGCGTATTCGTTCGGCGACTCGGTCGCGATCAGTGGCGACGGCAACGTCATCGCCGTCGGCACCATCCGTCACACCGACTGGGGCGGCGCAGTGTACACGTTTCAGAAGAACGCTGGCACGTGGGAGTCGCTCGCGCGTCTCGTTCCGGCGCCTGCTGAGCCAGGGCCATACGGCACGGATTGCCTCTTCGACATCGCGCTCGCGCTCGACGGGAGCGGCAAGACCCTAGCGATTGGCAATAGTCCATTCACCGGCTGTTCGCCGGCCGTCGATATCTACGAAAGCGCGGGCGCCGCTTGGACGAAGACCTCGGTGCTCGGAGGAGAGAAGCAAGGACCGTTCGGCAGAGACGTCGACTTGAACTCCGACGGCCGAGTCCTCGTCGTCGCGGGGCAACAACAGTGGGGCGTCTACACCAAGACGAGCCAAGGCTGGGCGGAGCGGCCTCACGACGATCGACCGGCTTACAAGATCGAGGTGACGGATTCGGGAGACATGGTCGTGACGAACGACGCCGTGTTCCTGCGGACCCCTCATGGCTGGACGTTCGAGACGCTGCTTCCAGAGGCCAAAGCCGTCCGTTGGGACGCCTCGACGGGCCTGAGCATGAGTGGGGACGGCTCGACCGTGGCTCTGGGTTCACACCTGTATTCGGCGCGGTCAGCACTTTGGACGGCGCTGTCGGAGCAACCCGCCGGGAACACGAATTGCGAAGAACGCAGCCAGGACGTGGCAGGCGCCTGCCTCTACGAACTCGCGTGTGATGCCGAGCGTGTGGAGGCGACATGCGACGTGCAGGAGGACGGAACCTGGCGGTGCGCCTGTTACGGAGCCGCGCAGGGTGAACTCCGTGAATTCATCGTCAGCGGCGGCGACGAAAGTTCGGTGTGCCAGCTCAGCGCGACGTTGTGCGTGGAGGGCAACGACAACCCGGGCGAAACCGAGTGCACTCGCGAGATCACTCCCGGCTCCAACGATTGCCGAGAGCACGAAACGTGCGTGACCAAGATCGGCCTCGATGAAGGTGTGGAAGCGACCTTCGAGGTCATCACTCAAACGCTGAGCTGCTGGACCAGTTCGCTGGGGGACGTGTATTGTGAATGTGGAGACGGCTCCTACTTCGATCCGACCATCGAGACGTTCGCGTTTTTCGGCGCTGAAGCCGAGCAAGCATGCTCGCTCTTCAAAGGGATCTGCGAGGGAACCGTGCCGGTGGGACAAGAGCAGCACTGCGCCGAGCCGCGAATCGACATCACGGACTACGATGATTGTACCGCAAAGCGAGCCTGCGGCGCTCGAACCTTGCTCGACGAAGCTGGCGAGGTATACACGCTCAGCAGCTTGTTCGGCTCGGAAGTGTCTTGTGACAACTTCAACGCGGCAGACGAGTGTACGTGCGGGACTTTCAATACCTACGCCGCAGGTCTGCTCGTCGTCGATTCGACGCGCCCCGAGACGTCGTGTCTCGTCGCGGACGCCGTGTGTTTCGGTGCCGTGGGCGTCGAAGCCAGCGAGGCGTTCGAATGTGCAGTAACGAACTCCCAGGTTGAGGACGAGCGCTGCTCGGCAACCGCAGACTGCGGCCTAACCCTCGAATTCGAAGGGACCTCCGTCAGCGCCACCGAGTCTGTCGACGTCGAGTGTATCCAAGGCGCGGACGACCGTTGGGCGTGCGATTGCACCCGCGGCTGGAACGACGATCACCAGTTCAGCGTCGACGCAGCCAGCGCGGGCAGCGCCTGCAACGTGGCCGCGGTCGAGTGCGCGGGGCGCGGCACTCCGCTCGACTCGACGCAAGGACAACCTTGAGCGAGAGCTCCTGAGGTTGGCCGATATCCGCCGGGGGGTCGAGTTCAACTACGACCCACGCCGGACCACGCAGCGCTCAGTTCGATTGCGCCCCGGTGTGTGCGGGTGCATAGTGGGTCGGTGCGCTGGGCGGTGGCAGTATTGATCGGGCTCGTGGCGTCGGGCTGCCCGAGCCGCAGCGATCTGCGTCCCCCGCCCTCCAAGGTGTGTAAGAGGTTTGGGGACCAGTGTGAATATTCCCCCGGCAAGTTGGGTGCCTGTGCGATTGCCGAGCCCTGTGAGAGCGGTGATTGCCTGTTCTGCCAGTCTCAGCATTGAATGAGTGACGGCTGGCGAGTTTGAAGATGGGCCGTCTCGCCGGGGCCGTCGTCGCCATTCGAGGCGCTGCCTCGGCACTCCGTCGGCACACAGACGTGCCCTGTGATAGCGTCAGCCGGTGAGCGCATCCACGGAACCGAAGGCTGGAGAGATGGGGCGAGTGCTGTCGGCAGCCGCCAAGAGCAAGGCCATCGAGGAGCTCAAACGAAGGGGGCGGGAGACGTGGGGCGCGACCTACTACAGCCAGATGGCACCGGCCGAACTCTGCGCGATGGCAGGACGCGACAGGGAAGTCCAGTACGGCGCCCTGATCGGCTGGCTAAAGCGACTGGGCAAGTCCAATCGCCCCGATCCCCCGGGCGCCATAACGATGGTTGCCCACCTCTTGGGTGTAACTCCCGATCACGCGGAGTTGACGACGCCGATGGCCGCGGCAGGGGCTCTCTCGGCACCATCGCGCAGCTCATCTGCATCCGAACGGTTCGAAGTGAACTGCCCAAGCGTCGTGCACGATCATCGGTTCGTGGTGCTCGGCGAATTGCCCTCCGCAGGTTTGCACCCACTCGTCCTCCTACAACCTCAAGACGGGGCCGGGTTGTGGTACCCACAGGTTGCTAGGCACAACCCACTTCGAGCGGGGCGCGCCTTCTCGTGTTTCGTCAGGCTCGGCAATCCCGGAGGGATTTGGCATTCCAAGAAGCTTCCCTTGGACGCGAAAGTGCGCGTTCTCGCCCTCGAGAAGGCGTGGGACACCTCCCGGTCGGGGAGAATGGGCGAGCTCGAGCTGGAGAAGCAACTGCGCGCTCTTGGAGTGGTGACGCAGAAGGAGTTTTTCGTCAGCAGAACGGCGGTCGACTTAGTGGCACCCCTGCTCTACGACAGCGCGCAATTCGCCGACTGTCCGCTCGTTTTCAAGGAGCCCAAAGCTGAAAGCTGCGTGGCTCCCGTGACACTGCGATGGGCGGGGGGTGCGGCCCACGTCGAAATCCGCGAAGGGCGCGGGGACCGACTGTTGTACAGCGGCTCCGCGGCGCCCGGGGTGACCATCGTGGTACGTGGCGGCAAGGCAGCCCCGGCTGGCGCCACGGTACTGTTCGAATTGGAAGAGCCGGGCCAGTATCGCCTGCGTTTGTACCCTACCGTATGGAGCTTCGTGGACCCGCCGTACGAGTGGTGGGTGAACATTAGCTAGGGGGCCGAGCTCAGGCGCGCGTCTTACGTCGCCGCATCCACCAAGCGAGCGCCAGCCCGAGCAGAGACGACGATGACGCCGCCTGACCTCGATCCGAGTCGGAAGTCAACCTGCAGGCACATCCCGATGGTTCGTCCCCCGAAGCGCCACCCGTGACGCCTGGGCCCGACGCTGTAGAGCCGCCAGCAGTGCTTGTCTCACTGCTACTAGTCCCGCCCGGGACGCTGGTCGAGCTGCCGTTTGAGCTAGTCCCCACCGTCGTGGGTGCGGTGTTGGTCGTGGTAGGTCCGCTCGTTTGGGTGGAAGTGACAGGGTCGGTGTTGTTGCTCGTGGTGGCAGGGCTCGTGGTGGTCGCGGTACTCGTGGTGGCGGCAGTGTCGTCACTACCGGCGCTCGTGTCGTTGCCGAAACTCGTGCCGGCAGAGTTGTCGTCGCTACCGTCGCTCATGTCTGCGCCGGTATCGGCGGTGCTCATTTCGCCGTCCGTAGTGTCGCCAGTCTCGGTGCCATTGCCGGCGCTATCCACGGGAACGGCTCCAGTGAACCCAGTCTGCCCTTCGGGCGTCAGAGCCAGAATCAGCGTGCCATCTCGAACGATGACGTTGTTCGGATCGAAATCCACCAGGTTCTCGTTGAACGTCCAGTCTGCACGCCCCCAGCGTGCCGCGTCGAATGAATCGAAATTGTCCGTCCAGTCGAGGGTGAACTGCCCGCCCTCGTACCGGTAGAACTTGATCCAATTCACGAACTGGTATGCGGGCAAGGCGCCAGTATCGAACGGTCCCACCCAGCTCTCGATGTTGGCCGCCCAAAGGTTGAAACGTAAACTCTGCGCATTGGTGAGATCACCAACTTGGCCTCCCGTGGTTTTCCGCACCTCGACTCCGTCGAGCGTCCACGAGACGTATTCCGGTGTCCACTCCAACACGTACGTGTGGTAATCATCTGCCAGCGAGGTGGGGTGCGTGTGTACACCCTCGGAGGTGGTCCGGGTACCGACTCCCGTGATGATGTTGGTCTGCCATGAAGTGGCGTTGTCCTTACCGAACACCTCGATGTCGATCTCTTCCCAAAAGGTGCCCTCGATTTCGGAGCCATCCTTGTAGGTAAAAAACGTGGACAGAATTCCGCTACCGCGGGCCATCCGCATCCGCACCTCCATCCTCCCGTGGAGGTAGGCTTGCGAGGAGAAGAGCTCACCACCCTTGTAAGCCTTGGCCAAGGCGCTCGACGGCGCCCCCAGCGCGAGCCCCGTGGCGGCTACTCCCAAAGCGATGCCAATTGCTGATGTTCGTTTCATCTTGGTACTCCACTCACCTTACTCGAAGCCTTACTCAAAGTTAACTAGCCGCCCTGCCCGGACTGCTGCGGCAGCGTAACCACCGTGCGCCAACTGTTCATCTTCCACATCTAGTCGATGTGCCGAACCGAAAGATCAGTGCACGAGAGTGGTTGTCGCTATCTGAACTTGGTGCTCGGAGAGCAAAAGGTCCGCCGCCGTGCACCCGATACGCGGTGGTTCTTCGGCGCGGGGTTTCAACTCGCCGAAGGCTTTGACTCGCCGAACGCGAAATCAACGTAACACGCGCGATCGAGTCGGCGCAACGGGCACACCAACTTCGCCAACACCGTCAATGGTTCGAATTGGGCGCCGAGACATCTGAGACGCGTCTCAGATGTCTCGAACGTCGTTTGGCGTCCCCCAGAGCGTCCATCGGCGTCGCAGTGGCGCACGCGCGGTGCGACTGAACGCTAGAAAAGGTGCCATGCGGACGAAAAATACCGCTCTAGCACGAGGTCGACAACCTGCCCCGCCCAATCTTCGCCACACCCGGCATTTGCGTCCGCGACGTTACTCCGCGAAGCTCGAGTTTGGCTCGCTCTCCCGCCCGAAAAACCGCGGAGTGGCGGACGTCGCCGTGCGCACCGCCCAACGTTTGGACAAGCTCCTACGCGCCCGGGGGTCGCAGGCGGTGGCACGACGAATGTACCAACCCGGAGCATCTTGCTCTGCAAGTCGAGCACCCATTGCTCCCACGCTGGTGGGCTGCGGTGACGGCAACCAGCGAACGCCGCGAGGCACCTCGCGACGTAACGCGGCTCTCTGTTGTCAACGTGCAGCGAGGTCTGCCTTCATCGTTTGTCGCTCCTCGTCGCTGATGCCAACGGGATAAGCTTCGACTAACCACAATTGACGGTCGGCGCCCGCGTCACCGAAGGTCTGGGCCCCAAAGCAGTCGCCCGTTTCCACGTAACCGTAGAGATCCCACAACTGAACGTCGGGCATCGAAGCGTCGTCGCAACTGTAGCCGTATTCGCCCTCGTGAGCATCGATGTAGTCATCCAAGAAGGTCGATAGCTGGGGGGCCAGCTCGGAGTAGAACGACACGTCTTCTTCCCCGATACGCAGGCACTGCTTCTCGAAACCGCCGCCCACTGCCCCGACGAGATGCACCTTCGTGCCCGCCGGGCCCGGGGGCATGGACACCAGCTGATCCTTTCCGACGTCGACGGCAGCATCCGCTAAGGCTTCTGCGAAGGGTTGTGCTCGCCAAGGAAAGAGCTCTCGCTCAAAGTTAACCAAGGGCGTCGACTGCAGCTGGTTGGTACCCAGCTGCACGATGGCCGCCGCTTGCCCCTGTAGTTGCCACACGACGCCCATGGGGTCGAGAGCGGCCAGGTCCGAACTGTCACCTTGCACTTGACGGGATGGGTCGTCGCCATCAACCTACCCGCAATCGACTCGTTGCCGAGTGGCCGGCGGACGCGAAACGTCACCGCCGTTCGATTTGGACGGCGCTAGATGGCGTGCAGAAACTTGTCTCGTTGGGTGGTACCTTGCCGTTTCTCGATTGCAACACCTGGAGATTGTTATGTTGAGGTACAATACGGGCATCGCGTACATGTTGCTGGGTATGGGGTTTACCGCGTGTGCATCGGATGTGTGCACGGAGCGGGCGTGTAACGGCTATCTCGTGCTTAGTGTCGATGCGGCTGACGCTGCGTCTGGAGAAGTCCGGATTGTCTACGACGGAGTGGACGTCGTATGCGAACCTGGCTCGGCCGATAATCCCTGTTGGATAGGGTTCAAGCCTGACTATCGGCCTGATTGGGTTCCGAGCGGGGCGGTGCTGTTGACGAGCGACACCCCGAAAGAGGTCAGTGTCACCGTCACTGGAGCGAACGGAGAGGAGCGCACGAAGACGATTCGACCTTCCTATGAGGTAAAGGAGCCGAATGGGCCGAGCTGCGGCACGTGTTCCGCGGCCAGCGAAGTCGTGAGCTTCTAGGCGACGCCGGACTGCGGCGGCTAGCGGCCAACGCGGGGTGGTCGAGCTTTCGCGTAGTAGCATCGCGGACGTAAACGCGGTGTGCTGGTTCAGAGCGAACGCGAAGTAAGGGGTTCCGATCTCCGTGTCGAGTGTTCCACTGTAACGTGAAAGGAGCCGCTATCGGTCGCGCCTCCTCACATTCACCGGAAGGCCGCACCTAGGCGCACGGCGAGGATTGCAGAGCCCGCCGGTCCCTCAGCGGTCGCGAGTGCTTGCCCCGTACCATGCAGTCCAAGCAGGAAGGCCCCAAAGTGAGCATCTATGCTCGCCCCCACAGCAGCACCGCCTCCGAAGGCTTTCCACTCCGTGCTGTCGCAATCCCCGCCGAAGATCCAGTTATCCGAGGTCGTAGTCCCGGAGTCCCAGCACCAAATCTCCTTGTGAGCCACCGCCGCGGCTTCGAGCCCCGCGTGCAAAGCGTACGAAAATGTCTGCGACAGGTCGCCACTCCACAGTTTGCCAGCGCCAAGGTACGTGATGTAACCAAGGCCGCCGACGACGCCGAGACGCCCCATCCATCCAGCGTCGCGAAAGTTCACCTGCAGGTCGAGACCGACGGCGCCGCCAGAGTCCGTTGCTCCAACGCCTAGCCCGAACACCGGGCAGGACTCGTGACGACCAAGATGAACAACGCCGGTAGGAGGACGGTCCGCCCCTCGACTGCACGTGTGGCTCGGCCTTCACGCAGTGTTGCTCCGGAGCACATCTTCGAGGGTGTCTGGCGGAACGACTGGGGTGCGTGCGTCAACTGACCGGACATGGTGCTGGCATCAGCATCAATCGTGCCAGCTCGTGGCGCGGAATGGCTACGGCCGTGGAGAAGATGGCACAACTGGGCGCTCCGGCAGGCCGCAGTGGACGGGAGCGAAGGGGGTGTTGGCCCACACCTTCGGCGTGGACCTCGATCGTTGCTAAGAATGTGGCGGTCCAATGCGCTGGGGGTTCAGGTGAGGGTTCGGTAACTGCAAGCACTGAGTGCCCCGGGATGGGTTTGTTCGAGGGGCGTTAATTCTTGGCAGCCCTCTGCTTTCCTCCCCGAGAGCTCCCCACACGAAGGTCTGACGTCCAGGCCTACGCTCCCAGCTGCAGAGCCTGCGCCCGTCCTACTTTCCCCGGGTCCAAATTCGCAGGTTGTAGTTACTATGCGCTTGCAAGCGGCGTTCGCCGATTGGGATATCCTGCTTCTCGAAGCGTACAAACGCAACCTCGACGAGGGCGACGCACACAAGGGACGCTCTGCCGTCATTGACTTGGTGGCACGTCATCCCAGCCAGTGAAAAGCTAGCGGTGGTTCTGGGCTGAGGCTACAACATGGTTCGCCATGGTCCACCGCTTGTGTTTTCGCGCCATCCTCCTCTTCGCCCTCGCGGGTTGTTCTTCCCAAACGGCTCGAGCCCCAGCCGCTGACACGCCCGAATCCGAGACGCGCGATACCAGCTCAGCCGAAGAGGAATGTGAAGCAATCGCGGGGCAAATATACAGCTCCGATCCTGAGTTGACGGGCGACGTCGTCGCGAAACTCGCAGCCACCTGCCCCGAAGTAGAATGCGCGTGCCACGCCGCTGGTGTTGCCTATCGAGACGCAATCGGCGTGAAGGCCGATCCGCAGAAAGCCGTTGGACTCTTCGATGCGGGTTGCGAACGGGAAGATTGGTCCAGCTGCAACGAGGCGGCGTTCCTGTACGAGGGCAA
>CBINDO010000242.1:0-12603 GCA_966249405.1 uncultured bacterium
GTTCGTGAAGTCCGCGGTCTGCCCCCTTCCGTCCGTCAAACGACCGTCGTCGAGCACGGACAGCAGCAGGTTGAACACGTCCGCGTGGGCCTTCTCGACCTCATCGAACAACAACACCGAATAGGGTCTTCGCCGGACGGCCTCTGTCAAGAAGCCCCCTTGCTCACTATCAGCGTAACCCGGCGGCGCCCCGAGCAGGCGCTGCGCCATGTGGCGCTCCATGAACTCACTCATGTCCAAACGGGTGAGGGCAGCTGCGTCGTCGAAAAGAAACTCGGCAAGCGCTTTGGCCATCTCGGTCTTGCCGACGCCACTGGTACCCAAAAACAGAAACGAACCAATCGGACGCTTGGGGTCACGCAGTCCGACGCGACTACGTCGAACCGCGCGGGCCAAGGCCGCCGCCGCTTCCCCCTGACCGATGACTCGCGTCGAGAGGCGCTCCTCCATGCGCAGGAGCTTGTCCGCCTCCGCTTCGAGCATCTTTGCGACGGGGATGCCGGTCCACGTGGCCACGGTCTCGGCCACGTGCCCCTCGTCCAACGTCGCAGCAGCCTCGCCGCCGCCGGCGTCACGGGCACCGAGCTGCACACGGCGCGTCGCGGCAGCTTCGTCCAGCAAGTCGAAAGCGCTGTCGGGCAAATTACGGTCGGAGAGGTACCGGCGTGCCAAGTGAACGGACGCTGACACGGCGGCGTCGGAAATGGTGACCGCGTGGTGGCGCTCGTAGCGGCCCTTGGCTTCGCGGACCATGGCGATCGCCTCGTCGGGAGACGGCGCGTCGACCTCGATGGGCGTCAACCACTCGAGCAGCACCCCGTGTTCGCGACTGATGCGTTGCCACTCGCGCGGCGTGAGTGTGGCGACCAACCGTATCGAACGCTTGCCCAACAACGAGCTGAGCAAATCGCCGGCGTTGGGTTGCAGCGGCGCACCGCCAAGTATTCGCCCCAAATCCCTGAACATCAAGATATTGGGGGCCGGCGCCGTGGGTGGATGTTCGGTGACCAGACCGCGCAGCCGTTCCTCGACTTCACCTTTGAGCCGCACCCCCGCCACGAGCGCGCCCATGTCCACGTCGAGCAGCCGCGCCTGAGCCAACGCCGCGGGCACAGCTCCACTGGCGACCGCCCTGGCTAGCCCGCGCAGGATCGCGGCCTTGCCAACACCAGGCTCGCCAACGAGCACGGGATTGTTCTTCTCGCGTCGTTCCAGCACGGTGAGCAGGCGCTGGATTTCGGGCGCGCGACCCACGACGAGATTGTCTTGGTTTTGCTGGGAGACGACGACCCAATCCTCGACCAGCCGTTCACCGGCGCCGGCTTTGCCGTTCGGGGTTTTTGGCGCGAGCTCGGGCGCCGGACGCTTGAGGGCGTTCATCGCCGACCGCAAGCCGCCGGGAGCGACGTTGACGGCTCCCAGAATCGCCGCAATGTCTCCGGAAGCCGCTTGGGTCAAGGCATCCAACAAGTCCGCAACTTGGACGCTCCTCTGATTCTCCGTTGCCATGCGTTCGGCGCGCCTCATCAAACCCAAAAAGGCGACGGACAGAAAGGCCGGCTCTTTGCCTGCGGGCATTCGCGCCGCGGCCTGCGTGACGAGAGCACGCAATTCCGTCACGTCCACGTTGGCACGGCGAAACACGTCCTCGACTCCCAAGTCCGAATCCAACCCCGACAGCAGGAGATGCAGAGGTTGGACCTCCACGTGATGCAGCACGTCGGCGCGTTGCTGGGCCCAGCCGACCCAGTTTTTGGCAAGGACGTCGTAGCGATCGAGTGTTAGTGTAGCCACGCCTGCAGTCGTCATGTGGAGCATCCTACCAAAGTCGGGGCTACGGGGCGCCCCTCGTCGACTCCGGCTACAATTCTGATTCCCGAGTAACTTCTAGAGCGCTTGGCGCGTCCTACTCATCATGCACCTGCCCGATGAACCACACGTGGTCGTGTACGTCACGAAGTTCTGCCCCTACTGCCATCGCGCCATTGCACTCTTGAAGAAGAAGGCCGTCGAGTTCTTGACCATCGACGTGTCGGGTGACCACGACGCGCGCGACTGGCTGCTCGAAATGACTGGGCAAGCGACGGTGCCCCAGATCTTCATCGGAAAGCGCTCGATCGGAGGCTGCGACGACATGTATGCGCTCGACCGGCAAGGCAAGCTCGATCCGCTCCTCAGCCCGACCTGAAGAACCTAGTCAACGACCGCCCGCAGTCGGGGGGGCAGACTCGTTCACCGCTTGCAACCAATGCGGCTCGTGGCCACGACGACGTCGTCGTACAGGATCGTCTGGGCATCGTCGACCGTGATGCCGCGTTCGGCTAGCTCCGCGCGCTTGTCGGCCGAAGATTGACGCTCGTAGTAGGCGTCCAATTGGAACGTCTTGAACAGGACGTCTTCGGCCGAGCGGAAGTCGAACCCTTCGAACGGTCTCGGCTCGGTACATGCCGAATATTCGCAGCCATCGGTGTGGAAGCTCGCGCGTAGCCAGGTGCCGTCGGGATAACCGGGGCGGTATTCTCCCACCGGCACGTCGTCGACCCAGAACTGCAGCTCGCCGTCGCTTTCGCCCACCGTATTGGCGCGACCGCGCAGCTCGACGCATAACCACGTGTCCCGAGTGAACGGCGTCTGTTGTGGCGGGGAGAACACATTGCCGTAGTAGTAGGTCGTGCCTTGGTCCCCTTCGCACCCAGGCTCGGCGGAGCCGTCGTTGCAGCGCCCAGAACGCATCTTGAACCAGTAGACGTAGAAGTTGAACACGTCGCTGGTCTGGACGTCGAAGTCGAACCAAAACCCCTCGTCTCCCGGCGGTACGGTGTTGGCCAAGCCGCTGCCGCTGAACTCGGGCGTGCCGGCGGTGATCCTCACCCAGTGATGCGGCGGCGGCGCGGTGCCCACGAACTGCACGTAAAAACGCGCGTAGAACTCTTCGACACGCTCGGGCAACTCGGCGCGCGTCTGGGAGGAGATGTACTCCTCGCGTTCGAGGTCGGCGGCGGTCACCGTAGACCGCAAGTACGCTCGCCCGCCGTGAGCCTGGTTGGCTTCGGTCTCGAGGTGCAAGTAATCCGTATCGGCGTTGGGGGAATTCCAACGTCCCCATCCCGCTTCGAAGTCATCGAAGAACAATACCGCTGGGTCGTCGGCCATACCGACGTCTCCGGGATGGCGTTCACTCAGCATTTCTCCCTGCCCTGGACTCGGGGTGCTCGGCCCGGGCCCGGGGCCCGTCGTCTCACGGTCTTGCCGCTCCGTCGTCTCTTCCCCCGTGGTTCCGCGGGGCCGCGTCTCGCCTGACTCGTCGCCAGACGTAGCAACGACCGCCTCCGACGTATCGGGTGGTTGCGACGCAGGGGAGGCGGTAGAGGTACATCCCAAGAGAAGCAAACCCCCCGACACCCACGCCGCGATCACGCTGGCACGCTCATTCGACATCGACATGTCACCGAGCGTACCGCTGGCGTATCGGGTTGCCGCACAAACGTCGAGGGAGGCCGACAAAAGGTGCGAGAAGCGCGGACCTCGGCCGTGCTTCGACGCTGGCTCCTCGACGTGAACCTACGACGGCTCCCCCCGCCGCGCGCAGGCCGCGAACGCGGCCGAGGACGGCGTTGGGGGAGACCACCGGGCGCAGCCCGGTGGAGTGGGGGCACCCACCTCGAACGGGGTGCCCTGCGAACAACTCAAGGCGTCGGCGCCGCCGGCTTTGGAGCGGCAGGTTTGACGACGGGTTTGGCCGGGAGTTTCGGGGCAGCGACGCTTGCAGCGGGCGCCGTGGGGGCAGCCGTTGGGTTCGCCTTTTCCTCGTCGGCGAGCTCCTTCTCGAGCTTGTCCACTTGCTCCAAGAGGTTATCGGCGTTGATCTCCTCTTCGGCGGCTTGGATGTAATCCTCGGGCATGTCGATGACGGCAGCCAGTGCCTCGACGTCTTGCTCGAGCTTCTGCTCGGGGGTCACTTCCGGCGCCTTCGCGGCCTCGGCCGTGGCCTCGGCTTTGGGCTCGTCCTCTTTCGTTTCCTTCTTCTTGCAACCGACGCTGGCGACTGCACACAGCGCGATCACGCATGCAAACTTCGATACGGAATTGTCAGTGAACATCACTTTGCCTCCTCGTCGGCTTCGGCCGCGGCAGGTGCTGCAGCAGGCGCTGGATTATCGGCGGGTTTGGGTTCGGCGGGCTTGTTCGCTGGAGCCTCGGGCGACAGGGCGTTGGCCGTCGCGGTCGGCTCCTTGGCGACCAAAGCGCGCAAGGTCTGGCGATGCCGCGCGTTCTCTTTTGCCACCATGGCGTTGACGCGCTCGATCATCTTCTGACGAACCTCTTCTTTGGGATGGTTGCGAGAGAGGTCACGCATGCGGTCGAGGCGAGCCATGCGAACCGCGTGCTTCTTGAACTCTTCGCGAACCTCTGGGTTCTTCAAGCGTTCGCCGTATTGCTTCCAGAGTGGCTTGAGGCGCGCCAGCTTGCGCTTGCGCATTGCCTTCTGCCAACCCGGGCCGCGCTCGGGCGTCATCGGGCCCTTTTCGAGGCGTTCAGCGGCTTTTTCGAGCTGCTCGGCTTGCTTCGTGTCGCCGCTGGCGCGCGCCTTGGCGGCCTTCTCGCGGAGCTCCTTGGCGCGCGCAGCGAGCTTCTCGGCGTGCTCGGCCATGCGCTCCTTCATGGACTCCGTGCGCTTGGCCATTTCCTCTGGGCTGAGCCCGTGACCCATCATGCCGTGGGGCCCGAAGCCTGGACCTTGCGGACGCGTAGCACCGGGCCCTCCGGGAGCGTACGGACCACCTGGACCACGCGGGCCACCCGGACCTTGCGCTCCAGGTCCGTGTGGACCTGCGCCTGGACCGGCACCGTGGGGTCCGCCAGGCGTCCCCGGGGGTTTACCCGGCCCACCCGCCGCTGGCGGTTTGGCGGGGCCGTTGCCTGCGGGAGGTTCTGCCATCGCGGGGACCGCGAGGCTGAGCCCAAGCAACACAACCATGCTGAAACTCGTCTTCTTCATGTTGTCCTCGATTACCTGGCGTCGGAGCCCAGTGCCCCACGCGCCACCCATGCTACGAACGTCTCTATCGAAAACGCGAAACAAACAAGAGATTTCAAGAGGTCCAGCCAGCGGGCCGCTAGATCTGCGCTTTCACCACAACCACCCGCGGACTTTTTTGGGGTCGCCGGCGCTTCAGAATTACAACGCCGCCCTCGGGTCGGCCCTGCCCATTGGTCGTGATGAGCACCCGCCAATCTCATGCTCGTGTTCTGGTCTGACTTCCCTGCTTGGTTCTTGGGCACGTTCTGCGTTAGCCTCGGGCTGCTATTCGGTAGCTTCTTGAACGTCGTCATCTACCGCGTCCCGCGCGGTCAGAGCGTGGTCTCACCGCCGTCGACGTGCCCCCGATGTGGGACTCGCATCGCGCCGTGGAACAACGTACCGGTCGTCAGTTGGTTGTGGTTGCGCGGCAAAGCTGCCTGTTGTGGTGCGCCGATCGCTGGCCGTTACCCCTTGGTGGAAGCCATCGGTGGCGTGGCGGGGTGGGCGGTGTATTCTTTCGTCGATTCCGGGCTCGACCCCGCGAGCCCCGTGTGGCTCGGAATGCTGTTGTTTACCTGTTACCTAACCTTGATCCTGGGCTTGGTGGCAGCCGTATTCATCGACCTCGAGTTCATGTTGCTGCCGGACTCGATCACGCTCGGTGGAGCGGCCTTGGGGCTCGCCACCGCGGAGCTCCGTGAACTGCCTTGGATGGAAGCGTTGCTGGGCGGCGCGATCGGCTTCTTCATCGTCTGGGTGCCGTTCATCTGGCTCTACGGAAAGCTGAGGGGTCACGACGGCATGGGTTTGGGTGATGCCAAGCTGCTGATGCTGGCCGGCACGTGGTTCGGGTGGCCCGGGGCAGTTTTTGGGCTTTTGGCGGGCGCGGTGCAGGGCACGATCGCCGCGTTGGCGGTGTACGTCGTGGCGGGGAAGATCGAAGAGCCGCTCGCCGTCCAGGAAGAACGCGCGCTGTTGCGCGCCGAAGTCGAGCGACTGCCTGCCGAAGAGCGGGCGCAACTCGAGGCCGAGCTGGCGCGCGATCCGCTCTTCGCCGAGGCGCCGTCGGGGCTCGCAAAATCCCGTATCCCGTTTGGACCCTTCATCATCCTAGCGATCCTGGAGTACCTGTTCTTCGAGGCGTGGCTGGTCGAGCAGTTCGGCTTGTTGCTGATGGGAGGCTACGGGTGACCACGTCTCACCAGCGTTGGCGCTCGATGCCGTGGCTGCTCTCGTCGGCTTGGTTGGTGGCTTGCGTCGCGACGACTTCGCTGGTGCCACATGGTCCGCACCCTGCCGTCGGCGGTGTCGCACCGATGGCGGTCGAAGGCCGTCCGCCCCCGGTCAAGGTGCAGGTCATCCCACCGGCCCCGAGCGACGACTGTCAGTGGGCTGATGGGGAGTGGGTCTGGCGGGCGTCCGAGTGGCGCTGGGAAGAGGGCCGCTGGCTGTCGCCGAGCCAGAACTGCTACTTCGCCGACGCCGTCTTCGTGTGGTTGCCGGCACGTACCGCGCCGTCGGGCGTGCTCTACTACACCCACTCTCAGTGGTACGATCTGCGAACGAACGAGCGCTGTGAACCGCCACCGCCTTGCCTGGCATCCTCGACAACTGGCACAGATTAACACCTCGCTCCGAGGCCCGCCCGCACCTCTTCGGACGGCGCGACCATTCGACGAGGAATGCCCGCTGACTCGCCGGCATCGAACGTCCAAGTGCAGCAGGCTCACTGAACGACGAGCACGCTCGCTTGATCACGTCCCTTGCGCTTTGCCTCGTAGAGCGCCGAATCCGCCATCTTGATCAAGTGTAGTTCGTCGGAACACGCCGAGTGTCTGAGCAACACCGCGCAACCGACGCTCGCGGTCACGCACAAGCCCGGCGCCTTCTCGAACCGCAAGCCTCGCACCGCCGCGCAAGTGCGAGTTGCAATCGCTTCAGACTCCGCTAGCCCGCAGAAAGCCAACGCAACGGCGAACTCGTCTCCCCCGTATCTCCCAGCGATACCCAACGGGCTCTCGAACTCACTCGTGGTGGAGAGGCGCCCTTTGACGTCGTAGTCCCGCGATCCGAGACGGAGCGCATCGCCGATGCCGGCAATCACCGCATCCCCCGTCTGATGGCCATAGCGGTCGTTGATTTCCTTGAAGTGATCGACGTCGATGAGCATCACGCTGATCGCGATCCCTTCGCGGCGAGCCATATGAAAGAGCTCGGCGAGTCGACGGTGAAATGTCACGTGATTGAGCAACTTGGTCAAGCTGTCACGCTCGGACAAGTCTTGAAGCGCTACGTTCCTTTCGGCGAGCGAACGATTGGCCAACGCTAGTTCCTCCGTCATCTTCTGGAGTTCCACGGTGCGCTCGGTGACCTTCTCTTCCAAGCGATGATTGAGAACCTCGACTTCGTTCACTACTGCGAGGAAACGGCGCGCCAGCACGTAGTCCATCAACACGACCATGCCCAAGAAGGCGTATTCAACGGTGTACAGGAACAAGATGACATCCAGCGATATGAGCATATCGACTGCCGTCGAGCCGAAGAAGAGGACGAAGCCAACCAGAATCGGCAACACGTCGCGCTTGTGTCGCCCGAAATACTCGACGCCCAGCAGACCACATACGTACGACATGCCGAGCAGCTGGACGACGAAGAGGGCGATCCACAGACTCCCCGGCCTGTACTCGTAGTAAGTTACCGAATGCCCCAAAAGCTGCACGGTTCGCTGGATCGGAGCGGATGTCTCGAGTACCTGGTCATTTTGCATTCCCCCAAGACCGAACAACGCCCCCAGGAGCACGAGCAACACGCGTTTGATTGGGTCGCTCCGTCGTCGCAGCAGATGATAGGTGAAGTTCAAGAACTCGATCGAAATGGCAGCCGTGCAGAAGAACTGCATCTTCTGCCAAAACGCACCAGCTGGCATCGACGTGGCGTTGTACAAACCGATGCAAGCGACGTCGTTGAGCGCTATCACGAAGCACAAGGCCGAGAAATGCAGACGCTCGATTTCTCGCCGGTCGCTGAGGTAGAAAACGAGGGTGTAAACTCCGACGTAGGCGCACAGCACAGCCAGCGCCAGGTCGAAGGCCGAGAATAGGTTCACGCCTCGCCCCCCCACCTCGCCGCCGACGCAGAGTCAGGCGTGTTGCCGGTGTTCGAACGAGCGGAGCGCGCGCGCTTCTTCAAACGACAGTCCCCGAGGTGGTTACGCGTTGAATGGTGCCCCAGCACAGGCTGTGCGAACGTCCACCTCTGCACGCAAGCGCAGGAGTCCCGCGTTGGTACGCTCCCCCGAGCACCGCCGGGTGCCCGCGGAGACGAGAACTTCGTACGGTAGTCGATCGGCCGAGCCAGCCAAATCACTGATGCCTCCGTGGAAGACGATGACGTCTCCGAATGACACCTCCCGCCAACTGAACGCCGACCGCAACATCGCTCCGTTGACTGTTACGGTCCTGACGCGCGGTAGCTTAACCCGGTTGGCAGCCAACGGACGCAACCCTCGCGAGCGGCTCCGGCCTGACCCACCGACGCGCCGCACGACTCGCCCGTGAGTGCGCTCGTGTGCCCCTTGGGGCGTGGTCGCCGTCAGATGCGACACTGGGGGTCCAAAAACCGCGTCCCCGCGGACGGTTCGGGGTCCGGCCGCGCCGCACCGACCTTGCTCGTCGAGACGCCCTCGTCTAGAAGCCCGGCGTGACCGAACAGTGGACCGTAGCGCGGGTGCTCGCGTGGGCAACCGAAGACTTCCGAAATCGGGGCTTCGACAGTCCGCGTCTGGAAGCCGAGCTGCTCCTGGCTCACAGCCTGTCTTGCGACCGGATCCGTCTCGTCATCGATTCGAGCCGACCGCTCAGCGCAGACGAGCTGGGCGCGGTTCGTCAGTTGATCCAACGTCGACGCCGAAGCGAGCCCATGGCGTACATCCTCGGCGCGCGCGAGTTCTGGGGTCGCCGATTCGTTGTCTCACCAGCAGTACTGATCCCACGTCCGGACACCGAGGCACTCGTGGAAACTGCCCTTGCGCTCACCAAAGACCAGCACTTATTCGGGCGCGCGCTCGACTTGTGCACCGGGTCCGGGTGTGTAGCGGTGAGCTTCGCCCTGGAGCGACCGACGTGGCGGACTTGGGCGACCGACGTCTCCAACGACGCCCTGGAGGTTGCGCGCCTGAACGCGGCGCGGCTCGGCGCGGCGGAAATCACGTTCCGCGCCGGAGATTTGTTCGCGGCTCTGGAGTCCGGTCAGCGGTTCTCCCTCATCACCGCCAACCCGCCGTACATCGCATCGGGTGAGTTGCCTACGTTGCAGCCAGACATCCGCGACTACGAACCGGTGATCGCGCTCACGAGCGGCAGCGACGGCCTCGACCTGGTGAGACGATTGATCGACCAAGCTCCGGCCTACCTGGAACCAGGCGGCAGCCTGGCCATGGAGATCGGGGCAGGTCAGGCGCCAGAGGTCAAACGGCTGATGGCGGCGCGCGGCTTCGTCAATGTCCAAAGCAAACAGGACCTGGGCAAACACGAGCGAGTCGTGTTCGGCCAAGCCCCGACGCAGTAACGAGGATCGACGAGCGAGCGGTTAGCGGAACGATTCGTCTTCGTCCTCGTCGCCGTGCTTGTCACCGTCGCACAGCTGGAACGATTCGTCTTCGTCCTCGTCGCCGTGCTTGTCACCGTCGCACAGCTGGAACGATTCGTCTTTGTCCTCGTCGCCGTGCTTGTCACCGTCACACTGGGGCTGGGCGGGCGCAGCCGCAGCCGTTGCACTCGCCAACACCGACGCCAAAACCAAACCGAGAGAGCGCTTGATCATGGCCGTGTTCTGGGTCCCGACCGGCCCACGGTCAAGTCTTCGCCCAAGTTTGGCTGCAGAGCCGGCGAATCAGAGCGGCGCGTCACCGCCCAGATCATGGCTGGCCGGAGTAAAACGTCAGCTTCAAACCCGCGGTTGCAACGTGACTCGATAGCGACTGGCTGAACTGGTACGTGTAGTTTACGAGCGGGCCGGCGGAAAAAAGCCCGAACTTCCAGAGCTCGTACGAAGCACCGAGCCCCAGGTGGCTCATCGCCCCACCGTCCGCGAGGATGTCCGGGTCGTCTGCGTCCGTGAGATCCACGATCGAGCCCAGGCCGACGCCAAACTCGCCCGTGACACCCAAGTCGCGTCCGAAGCCGCCCCGCGACCACAGGGGGAAGGCCTGGAGCTGCATGCCGATGGCGGCCGACGTTCCCGTGACCTCGCCTTCGCCGCGGACGCTGGCGGCCCGCAATAACAATCCTGCCGTCAACCAGTCACGCAACACGCCACCCAGCACCAGCTGAATGTTACCTCCTAACCCACCCACGTAACTGCGGTACTCGGGGACGCCGATCTCGCCGAGTTTGTTGGGGTAACCTTCGACGCCCATGAAGCCGTAGTCAACTTGCAGAGACGCCATGAATCCATCGCGACGCTCCGCCGCCGGCGCCGCATAGTTTTCGCCGTCACCGCCGTCGAGCGCCTGAGCGCGCGCGTTCCCCGCCAGGCTCTGGCCCCCCAGCGTCAACGCCCCAACCAGTACCCAACGTTTAGGATCTCCAAACCGGTTCAACACGGCAGCGGTTTTGGCGTCGTCAGCCGTGGGGGTCAAGGCCGCAAACACCCGAGCGCGACGGGCGGGCAGAAAGCCGGCCGAAAATTGGGCAAGGCCCACGGGTTTGTGCAACGCCCCGGCCATGCAGCGGTGCATCCCTAGAAAATGGCTGGGAATTGCCTTTCTCGCCACGGCGTGGGCATGCCAGAAGTCACCCAAAGAGGTTGGGCTGAGTCAGTTGACGGTACCGGACGTCCCGGTTCCGCCCGAAAACGGCCCGCTGCTGGGCGCCACCGCGCACGCAACACCCGTGCGCCTGGCACCCAACCGCGCCGCCCCGGTCGTTGGCTACCTGCACGCCGGCGCCAAGGTCGCGCGCGCAGAACAAGCGCACAGCCACGACGGTTGCGACGAAGGCTGGTACCCGGTGCGTCCGCGGGGGTTCGTGTGCCTGGAAGAGGGAGCGACCTTGAACCTCGACCATCCGACCTTGACGACGATGGCGATCCAACCCGACTTGAACGCGGCGTTGCCGTATACTTACGCCCGCACCACGCGCGATAGCCACCTGTGGACCCCGGCCAACGCGCGCGAACGCACGATCGCCCAAGACCGTCCAATCACGAGCCGCAGCGGTGCCGCGATCGTGGGCTCCTGGGAGGCAACGGACCCGAGCGGAACGACTCGCCGTTTGGCCATGCTGACCAACGGGCGTTTTCTCGACGTGAACGACGTGGAAGAGGCCGCCAGCAGTGACTTCGTCGGCGTCTCGCTCAGCGAGTCCGAGAAACTGCCGGTTGGGTTCATCGTCAAACGCGGCATTGCGGCGTGGGACATCGAGGGGGCCAGCTTCGAGCGCAAGCGCGAACTCCAGTATCACGAGCTCTTGCGTCTCACCGGACGAACGCGCGACGTCAAGGACGCGCGGTACTGGGAGACTTCCGACGGCTCGTGGGTCCGTCACCAAGACATGACGACGATCGCTGAACGTCCGGAGAAACCCGGATTCGTCAAGCCCGGTCAACGCTGGGTCGATGTCTCGGTGATCGCGGGCACGCTGGTGGCCTACGAAGGTATGCAGCCGGTTTACGCGACGTTGGTGAGCGTCGGCCGTGATCGTGCGTCGGACGAACTGCCGGATGCCCACATCACCAAGCGTGGTGAGTTCACGATAACCGCCAAGTACATCACCGGCATCCAGTCGGACGTCAACGGCTTCGCCAATCGGGTCGAAATTCACGACGCGCCGTGGGTGATCGAGATGGCGTCGGGTCAGTCGATTCACGGCGCGTTCTGGCACAATCGGTTCGGCATCGAGCACGGCGACGGGAATCTGCAGCTCGCCCCAGCGGATGCTCGTTGGCTGTTCCAATGGGTTACGCCCGAGGTGCCCAGCGGTTGGCATGGGGTGATCGTCCAATCGGGAGATACGGCGACGCCGAATCCCGACCAAGATTTCGTGCCAATCTTGCCGGTGGAAGGCAAACCACTCCCCACGATCATCAACATCCACAAGTAGGTTTGCCCGAACCGCGCGCTCGTCCCGCAGTGGTCTGGTCGCAAGCGCCTGCTCAATCTGCGTTCAGGCGGGTGTAGTCGAGCAAGCCGTTGCGAAGCGGGGATCGCTCCAGGTGATCGCTCTGCAGCTGGTCGCTGAAGCGCCAGAATGCGGGATCCGTACGTTGCACGCCGAAGCGCTTTCTCAGGGCGGCGTAACCTTGGTCGTTGCCGGCACGGACGAGGGCGGCGACGAACTCTTCGAGTTCGCCGATGCGCACCGAAAACAGCGCGTTCGGGTACGCACCGAGCACGCCGTTCACGACCACGAGCTCGTCTTCGTTCGGCAACCGGCGTTCGTCTTCATCGAAGAGCTCGGCGATGTTGCTGTGGCCACTGTCGCGCAAAATCGTCAACGTCGATCGTTGTCGCTCCGCGTCGACGACGACGAGCGACACCGCGGGCCTCGCGGTCGCGGCGGTGACGGGAGCGGCCCCCAAAC
>CBINDO010000243.1:0-12600 GCA_966249405.1 uncultured bacterium
AGGTCGTTGGCGCGCGCGCCAAACCGAATGGCGACGGCGAGCAGACCGAAACTCGCGCCCGCCAGGGTCCAAATCTCGGGGCCGCGCAGCCCGAGCAGCCCCTCGCCACCGCCGATGGGCGCCATCTCTGCCACCGCGAGCCCGATGCCAACGCCCGAACTAGCCGCCAACACCAAGGCTGCGCTCTGGAGCCGACCGTACTCTGCGCGTTCGCTGGGCGTTAAGAATTCACGCGCCTCGTCCGTCGTCAAAGGACTTCCGCCCCGTGTGAAAATGGGATCCCCGAATGCCGTGCGCTCGACGACGATGGCCTCGGTCTCGCTTGCCCAGCTGTGTGCCGGATTTACGCCAAACACGCTGGCGCTGACGGCGAGGGCTGCAACGACTCTACGCCACGTGGGTTGCGATGCCAGCGAGCCTGTCCGGCGTGAGACCACTGCGGAGGTGAGTCGAGGGCCTGGGTGTCGTTGCATGTGGAGCTTCCGTGGGGGGTTACGGGTCGCCCGAGCATCAAACGACGACATTGGGCATTTGCCAACGAAATGGGTGGCGCGTTCGTCGCGATTCGAACTGAACTTTCCTCGTCAACACGCGAAATTTGGGCGACCGCTCGGAATGTGGGACCTCACTTGTACCACAGCGGCCCACCTCGCCGCCGGTTCGTCATGCGGCGCGCAGGTCACGGCTTCGGCGCTTTGTCGGGAGCGCCCAGTTGCCGGTCGGGTGGGTTTGGCGGCGCGCCTTAGACCCGCCGCTGGGCATTATCCAGCCCCAGGTGATCTGGGGTGCGTTCTCCTCTAACCGTCGGTGGGCTGCATTGACGTAAGTTAACGAACCCGCGCGGGCACCTCTGGACGCAGGCGCGGCCCATGGAGGACCGCGTGGGTGACAGGCGTGAGACAGCACTCTCACCAACCACGATGAGCGCTGTCGCACGGCGGGATACCAGACGGCGGGGAACAAGCGCTCGCGACGCTAGAAACGGGGCACGGAGCGCGGCGGGTTGTCATTGGATATGGTCCCGAGTAATGTTGTCTCATGCAATCGAAGGCTGGGGACCTCAACGCAAATCCAAGGCTCGAGCGTGCGCGCCACGCGGTCCTGTTGCTCGTGTGGCCAGCGTTTGCGTGTTCGACGGGCAGCGCTGAGAGTGGTGCGTCAGGAACGCATACGACCGACGACGCAACGGCTGCGAGCACGGTGGAGGTCGTGTCCGACTCGAGTGGGAGACCGACGCCCAGCGCTGAGCACGCGACCTCGGCAGGTGGTGAGACGAACTTGGCGTTGGATTCGAGCGCCGCATCAGACACGTTCAGCGCCGGGACCACGCAAGAGGGAGGTGCTTGCCCCTCGGGAGTGACCAAAGACGTCTTCGAGACTGCAGCGAGCTGCTACGACTGGGAAGTGGAGCATGACGGCATTCCAAACACCCAGCGGACTAGCTTGCGTTCGATTCAGTTGCCTGAGCCGACGGTTGCTGGCGAGAGTTATGCTCTTACTTTGAACCTCAGCTCCGCGGGCGAGGGAGATCAGGTCGAACTGTGGGGAGCGAGGGAGAGCTGCGGTGAAGCTGAAGAGTTAGTCTGGTTTGGCCCTCTCAGCGCCGGTTCGCTGTGTGCAGAGTTCATTGCTTCGGATGCCTATTCATCCCTGATCATGGTGTGGCGCGAGTTGCGAGGGGAGCTTGGGGCTTCATGGGAGTCGGTGACATTTTGTCCCACCGGAAGCTGCGGGGGCGAAGCGCACGGCGTCGGACGGACAGCAGACGGAAAGCCGTTGGACGCGCCGATTGGACCCTTCGAAGGCAGCGCGCTGCCGCTGCGCGGACCGTTGGATGCGTCCGTCCCAATACATAGCGGTTACATGCGCTTGACGGGTCCTGAGGAGGCAGTGATTGGCCAGCAGGTCCCCATTACCGCCGGGTACTTTCGATTGAGTGAGGCCTATGACCAGCCTTTCAGCGACGCGTGGTATTGTGTCGGTCGCGACTCCTCGTTCACCTTTCTCGAGGAGGCGATCGGCGACTTGGCCGATCATGCATCGTTCGAGTTCGAAAACATTACCGAGCTTGCCCGTTGCCCAGCACAGACGGGTCCGTATCATCTGAATTACACGATCGGCCGCGTTCGCCAAATCACGGACGTCGACACCGATCTACCCGAGTTTGGTTCCGAGGTGGCGAACGCGTCCGTTTCGGGTTGTGACCGAGCAAACTTCTACGGCTATTGCATTCAGGAGTTCGCCTACGAGACTCAGCCCGAAACGAAGATCTTCGGTTACACGGTCCCAGGCGAGACGGAGGGCAACGACGTGCTCACCTTCAGGGACATTGCCGTGATTCAGATGACGGATGTGGGCCCCCGCGCCGCTTGTGCCGCCTCGGGGACGGTCACGATCCTGGATGACAATTCAATGAACTTCGAGCTCTCTGGTGTTACGGATTGGCAAACCTGCCCCCAGGGTGCTGCGGCCACACCTAGCGCCTTTCACGGTGAGTTGGAGTTTTGAAGAGGGCAGCGTCGCGGCGGTTGTTAGCTCGAGCGTTGGCCCTGAGTCACCCACGGCTGGATTTCGACGCGGATCTCGGGAGCACGGAAGCCCATGCACGCCCACGCCCAAAAGAGTCGCGCCATGAACGGGAACGCGTGCGTCCGATAGCTCGGGATTGCGTCGTTGAACACCACGCCGGGTGGCGCGTCGCCGGTCATCGTCCGCATCTCGACGCTGGGGCGCGCGCTGGCTGCGACCCTCTGCGCGTACACGCTGACCCAATGGCCTTTCTCGAACTCGAGGAACATCGGAGCGCCACAACACGCGGCGACCACGCGACGCGTGGTGCTCGCCGGTGACAGGCGATGTTCGGCGAGTGCGCCGGAACCCACCGACCAGTTGACGCGGTCTTTACGAAAGAGGACGAAATGAGTGCCGCGATCGGCGGCAACGACCGGTGGTTGCTGGGGTTGCGACAACTGCTTTCCCGCCGCCTGACAGCTTCGACAGTAACACGCGACCGTCATGATGGGTTCGCCGACGGCGACTAGGTCCAGTGTTCCACAGAAGCAGCGCAAGTTTCGGACGGGGGGGTGCTGGGCGTTCATGCCCCAACCCTGGCTGACTCGCATTCAAAGTCCAAGTAGGCAGGTTTCTCTGCGATTGGTTTGGAAATCATACTATTGGGCATTTCATGGCAACGAAGCCTGCTACTTCCTCATTCGCTGGCGACGCCTCCGCCCCCGAACCCCCGTGTCCAGCCTCGTTGGCGTTCGCCATGATCGGCGGCAAGTGGAAGCTCTCCATCTTGCAGCTCTTGCTCTTCGACGGCATCCATCGCTTCGGCGAGCTGCGCAGAAAGATCGACGGCATCACGCAGACCATGTTGACGGCTCAGCTGCGCGCCTTGGAGCGAGACGGGCTCATCGAACGAAAGATCTTCGCCGAAGTCCCGCCGCGCGTGGAGTACTCGGCGACATCGGACGCCATGGGTTTGGTTCCCATGTTCACGGCCATGCACGCGTGGTGGACGGCGCGCGACCAGAAGTCGCTCGATTGAAAGTCGCTGTCACGAGCAGCCCGAGAGTCGTGTCAAAGCGCATTTTCACACCGAGGCGACCTTGCACGGGAGGTTCGACGAGCGCCTGTACGTTCAAAGTCAAGATCAAGTGCGTCACACTCTCGCGGACGTTGGAGGTCCGCAGGCCAGGAATTGCAGCATGCATGTTACGCGTGCAGCTTCAAGGCAACCACAGTCCGACGGAGCTTTCGAGGAACTCAATCCGGCGACCGGGATGTCGAGTTCGCGCCATTGCAGGGCAGGGAGAGCCATAGGCGCCGCGCAGCCAATTGGGCAGCCGTCGCCAGGAGATAGCGAGCACATGAACAATACTTGGAAATGGACCAGAACCTGTTTCTCTGCAGGGTTGCTTGGGTCCCTCACGCTTGCCGCCCCAGCTTGGGCGGACAATCCGATCGTACAAACCAACTACACCGCGGACCCCGCTCCCATGGTGCACGAAGGCAAACTGTACATTTACACGTCTCACGACGAGGATGTCACCGTTAACAACTTCTACACCATGAACGATTGGAGATTGTACTCCACGGAGGACATGGTCAATTGGACCGATCACGGCTCCCCTGCTGGCTTGAACACCTTCAATTGGTCAACGGATAGTGCATGGGCTCCGCAAGGGATATTCAGGAACGGTTCCTTCTACCTCTACGTGCCAATCAACAACAACACCGGTGCTAGGATTGGCGTCGGCGTCTCTCAGAACGTGGCCGGTCCGTTCATGGATCCACTGGGCAAGGAGCTCGTGCAGACCGCGGCCAGCGACATCGACCCGACGGTGTTCATCGACGACGATGAGCAAGCGTATATGTACTGGGGCAACGCCACGCTCCAATACGTGAAGTTGAACGCGGACATGACCAGCTACTCGGGAACGCCTACGACCGTAACGCTGGCGGGATTCACCGAGGGGCCGTGGCTCCACAAGCGCGAGTCGCTCTACTACATGGTCTACGCTGGTATGGGTGGGCAGACGGAGAAGATCAGCTATGCGACCAGCAATAGTCCCACGGGGCCTTGGAGCGTGCGGGGGGACATCATGGCGGCCGGCACGACCTATACCAACCACGCCGGCGTCATCGACTACAAGGGCCACTCGTACTTCTTCTATCACAACAGCGCGCTGCCCGGCGGAAACGACTTCAAGCGCTCGGTGTGCGTGGAGGAGTTCACCTACGGCGAGGACGGTAGCATCCCGCAACTGACGATGAGCCAGGACGGCCCGGCCGCCGTAGCCAAGTTGAACCCCTTCCTCCAAGTCGAAGCCGAGACCATCGCCTTTTCCTCTGGCTTGAAGACCGAGGTGAGCGACGACACTGGCGCAGGTATGAACGTCACCTCGATCAGTCCGGGCGACTACATCAAGGTGAAAGAGGTCGACTTCCTGGATGGCGTCACGTCCTTCGAGGCACGCGTGTCCTCTGCGAAGAGCAACGCGACGATCGAGCTTCATCTCGACAGTCAGCAGGGAACGCTGCTCGGAACTTGCGATGTATCGGGAGCGAGCGCGTGGACTACCGTGACCTGCCCAGTCAGCGGCGGGAGCGGCACCCACGACTTGTTTCTCACGTTCACTGGCGACGGCGATAACCTCTTCGAGTTCAACTGGTGGAAGTTCACTGGCCCCACCACGACTGCGCCAGACGGCGGCGCCGGTGGCGGCGACGATTCCGATACCGCCCCTGGCGATAGCGGGACGGAGTCAGCAGACATCACTAGCGCGCAACCCGACGGCACCGGAGTTGGCTCTTCCGATGGTAACCCCACGACGGGCACTGGGACTTCCGTCACTACGGGCGTCACGAGCAGCGGAGCACCCACGACGTCGCCCACCGGCGGGCCCGGGACTGTTACCACCAGTTCAGACGTCGTTCCGACGACCAGCGGTTCCTCGGCAGGTACGGGGACGACATCCCAGGTCACTGCCACAAACGGCACCGCGGAGACAGGGAACGTTGGCGCCCCGAACTCAGACGGCACCACGTGCGGGTGCCGTGTTGGGACGAGGCACGGCCCGGGAACAGCGTTTGCGGCGGCTTGGGTCGTCGCATGCGGCCTGGTACTCCGTCGCCGACGTTGCCGTGCCGGAATTGGTGTAGAAAGTTAACGCGTTGGCCACGTTGGAGCTGCGGGCTGAACGGCGAGTGTCGCGACTAGAGAACTGCACGCTTCGAGCTTGCAAACGCGACACGCGCTCAGCTGGCAGCCGACGGGGTCGTGGTTGCACGGCAAGTTCACACTCGGTTCGAACGGGTGCGGACCTGGTGAGCCGGCTCATACTCGACCGCGAGACTCAGTTCGGCCAGGTTTGGTAAATCTCCGTCAGGTACCAGTTATTCTGACGCAGTGTCCATCGGTACTGGAACGGATCTCCGCCGCCCTGGTTGCTGCAAGCGATCTGCGTACCGTGCGGCCTGCAGAGGAAGTCGGGGCACCACACGTCGTCGTCTTCGATGCAGCGCAATCCGCCGCGCAAGTCGAGTTGTTCGAAGCGTTGTAGCGCCGTTCCGTCCAGGAAGGCCGAATGGGGTATGGTGTCCGACGAGGAAGATCCCGTAGACGCCGGGTCCGAAAGCGTGGCCTCGTACGTGTTGTCGATCAACAAGCCCGCCTCGGGCAGCACGAACTCGGCCCAACGTTGCCACGCCTTACCCGTCGAAGCGTCGCTGAACGCAGCCATCCAACTCTGAAAGTATGCCTTACACGCGGGCAACTCCGGCAGCTTGCGTTCGAACTCCGAAAGGCACGCCGAGTCGGCGGCAGGGAGGGGGGCGGGTGCACGTGCGCCGGAAACCCCCGTTGCCGAAGGTTGCGCGGCGGTCGAAGGTTGCACGGTTGCCGAAGGTTGCACGGTTGCCGAAGGTTGCACGGTTGCCGAAAGCTGCACGGTTGCCGAAGGCGTCTCGGCTTCGCGAGCCACACCGGAACTCGACCGGACCTCGACTCCAGGTGCCGAACCAGTCGAGTCGGGGTAAACGGTGCCTGGTGCATCGCCGCGCGGCGCCGGCGCTGGTTGGCTGAGATGGCAGGAGCTGAGACTCACCCCGACGCCAACAATCACACCAAGTGTCCGCGGCGTGCGATCGGGCTTGGCGTTGGCAGCGCGCCAAACCAACGGTGATACGACCATCCACGCGGCGCGCTCGCGAGTCATCATGAGATGACGTTCGCATGCCCCCCAGCGGCCGGCAATGGCTTTGGTTGGGCCCAGCACCTCGGCAGCGCGTGACGGCTCCCGCCCACCGCGTGAGACATGAGTGGTACTGGTGCTCGCTGCAACTCCCGAACCACTGCAACACCGTGCTAGGCCGCACGCTGGTCGAGCTCGCAACGGCCTCATCTTGCCGACGCGCACCGACGACGACCCGACGCTCCCAAAACGAACAACGGCGACAACCTTGGGTTGCCGCCGTTGGGTGCGTCGGGGTTACGCGGTGTGTTGCACAGCGCTTTCTGACGAAAGCGCGCCGCGTGCGCTGAAACTCAGTCGACCACCGAGCGCTTGGGGCGGCGGTTGCAGTCGAGGATGATCTTGCGGACGCGGATGGCGTCGGGCGTGATCTCGACGATTTCGTCGGCGTCGATGTACTCCATCGCGCCTTCGATCGTGAGCTTACGCGGCGTCTTGCAGATCGTGTTTTCGTCTTTGCCCGCGGCGCGGATGTTGGTGAGCTTCTTTTCGCGGACCGCGTTCACGTCCAGATCGTTTTCGCGGTTGTGTTCACCAACGACCATGCCTTCGTAGACCTCGGTGCCCGGCGCGATGAACATCACGCCGCGGGGTTCGAGGTTGAAGAGGGCGTAGGGCGTCGTCTTGCCGGCGCGGTCCGAAACCATCGAGCCGTTGCGGCGACGCAGCTGGGTAGCGCCCTTGGGTTGCCACGAATCGAACATCGTGTTGAGCAGACCTTCGCCGCGGGTCTCGGTGAGGAACATCGAGCGGAAGCCGATGAGGCCTCGAGAGGCGATGCGGAACTCGAGGCGCACGCGTTTGGCGCCGAGCGCTTGCATCTTCGTCATTTGACCGCCGCGCTCGCCGAGCGGCGCGGTGATGGCGCCTACGCAGTCCTCGGGGACGTCGCACACGACGATTTCGACGGGCTCGTGGGGCACGCCGTCGATGTCCTTGACGACGACCTCGGGCATGCCGACGCAGAACTCGTAACCTTCACGGCGCATGACTTCAGCCAAGATCGCGAGCATGAGTTCACCACGGCCGAACACGATGAACTGATCGGGTTCGCTCGTGTCTTCGACGCGCATGGCGATGTTGCGCTCGGCTTCTTTGGCGAGGCGCTCGCGCAAGTGCCGTGAAGTGACGTACTTGCCGACCTTGCCAGCGAACGGCGAGGTGCTGACCATGAAGCGCATCTTGATCGTCGGTTGTTCGATCGAGATGCGGGGCAGGGCGACCGGGTTCGCCGGATCGGCCAGCGTGTCGCCGATGAACACGTCTTGAATGCCAGAGATCGCCACCAGGTCGCCGGCCTTCGCGCTGTCGACCTTGACGCGCTTCATGCCTTCGAACGAGAAGATGTTGACGATCTTGGCTTGCGTCTGCTTGCCATCTTTGAGCACGGCGACCTGCTGGTTCACCTTGATCACGCCGGCGCGCACGCGCCCGATCGCGAGTTTGCCGACGTAGTCGTCGTGCTCGGTGTTGTGCACCAGGAACTGCATCGGTGCTTCCGGGTCGCCTTTGGGCGGCGGGACCACGTTGACGATCGTCTCGAACAGCGGCTTGAGGCTGTCGCCCAGGTTCTCGAGGTCGGTCGAGGCGACGCCTTGTTTACCAATGGCGTACAATGTGGGGAAAGCGCTCTGCTCGTCGCTGGCGTCGAGATCGCAGAACAAGTCGAACGTCTCGTTGAGCACGTCGTCCGGGCGCGCGTCCTGGCGGTCGACCTTGTTGATGACGACCAAGATCGGCATGCCCAGGGCAAGTGCCTTGCTGAGCACGAAGCGGGTTTGCGGGAGCGGTCCTTCTGCGGCATCGACGAGCAACAAGGCGCCGTCGGCCATCAGCAAGGTGCGCTCTACCTCACCACCGAAGTCGGCGTGGCCGGGGGTGTCGATGATGTTGATCTTGATGTCGCCGTAACGAACGCTCGCGTTCTTCGCGAGGATCGTGATGCCGCGTTCCTTCTCGAGGTCGTTGCTGTCCATCACGCGATCGTCGACGGCCTCGTTGCTGCGGAAAACGCCAGTTTGGCGAAGCATGGCGTCAACCAGCGTGGTCTTGCCATGGTCGACGTGGGCGATGATGGCGATGTTGCGAACCTTGTTGTCGGACACGAAAGTGGCTCCTTCTCGGATTTGGGCCGCGCCGCTTAGCGCATTATTGGCTGGCGGGATAGTTGCAAGCAGAGCTGGCTCTCGGAACGACACACCAAATGCGCTGGTTTTCGAGTGGCCCTGGATAGTGGACGCGGGTAGGAATACAGTCCTTGGCACTCAGCCCCGCGTCTGGGTCAGCTTGCGGTGAGGATGCGGGAGATTCCGTTGTTACCGGATGTCGTACAATTTGCTTGGAAAGTTAGCGGCTTACAGGGGGCGTCAGAGCACTCGGGCAATCGCCTGGAGTAGTGCCCGCGTCGCGCGCGCCGCCGCGACCGTGTTGCCTGCGCTCGCCAGTGGTTGCCTAACCGAGTTTCCGCCCCTCCTCCAGTCCATGGACGCAGGATCCGGCGATCCGAAGACGACCGGCGGCGAGGAGACGCCTTCCACCGGAACGGCGAGTTCGGGCGCCGTGACCGAGGATGGCGGCCCCGGGCTCGACGGCAGCATCGACGGCTCGGACGGCACGGCGTCGGCCCCGTCCACGGACAGCGGCACGTCCAGCCCGACCGACGGCACGATCTCGTGTGGCGAAGGTGAGGTCGCTTGCGGGTCGGGCTGCCAACGCGGAAACAGCTGCTGCGACTCGGCGTGCGAAGCGCCCAACGCCGAAACGGCATGCCGCGACGGCGAGTGCGTGATCGCGACGTGCGCCGGCGACTTCTTCGACTGCGACGGTGAATACGACAACGGCTGCGAACTCGCGATGCCGTCGATGAGCGCGCCGGACGCGACGGAGGACGCGCCGTTCGAAATCCCGCGCTTCGACTTCGACCGGGTCGTCGAAGAGATCGAGCAGAGCGCCTGGGAAGGAGTTGCCCGCTACAACCTCAACCGTCCGTGCACCACCTGCGAAAGTGACGGTCCGCCGGAGGAACCCGACGGCGTGCCGGTGCTCGTCAACCGCGGCGCTTCGCCAGCGTCGAGTGATCTGCGCGGTTCGTTTGCGATGGCGTGGAACGAGTTGGGGTTGTGGGTGAACGTTGTCGTGATCGACGACCAATGGGTGACCGCTGACGAAGTCGGTGAGACGGGCGCGCAGCTCCACGACAACGTGATGGTCGTGTGGGACAGCGCCGCTGGCGAGTCCGACACTGGTTCGGGCGACGACCGACTCTTGTTCGCCGGCATCGACGGCGAGCTCACCGATTGGCGGCAAACGAGCTTTCGAGAAGCTTCGATGCGCGTGCTCGGCACGGGACAGTGTCGTAGCATCCACCTCAACTTGGGTGGTGACTACCTGTTCAACGGCAGTGGCGGCTCGGGGTCGTTCGAGGTGGGCGACCGTCACGGCTTGAACATCGGCTACAACGACTTCGATTTGGTGACGGAAGATGCGACGAGCGCGGAACGCCAACACTTGGTGTTTGGTTTGAAGATGACGTTCACCAGCGGCCGCGACTACTTCACGGGCGTGCGGACGTTGCCTCAAGTCGAGCTGGTAGAAGGGCCGTGACGGACGACGCGGAGAGCTCCGGGAGAGGGAGCGCCAAGCCGCGATTGGACCCCGAGTGGCTGCGTGAGCAGCACATCCGTCGCGTCAGTCACATGCCGTGGCTCTACGCTAAGCAGCGGGCCAAGCCCCACCTGAGTTGGCTCGGCGAGTGGCAAGCCGAGGTTCAGGCGCGCCTCGTCGCCTTAGAGACGGTTCGTGTCGGCAGTGATTGTTTCATCGCCCCCGATGCTGGCATCTTCGGAGAGCCGACGCGGGGTGTCGTGATCGGTGACCGTTGTTCGGTGGCGTCGCAGACGTTCATCCACGGCCCCGTGACGCTGCAGGATGACGTCAGCGTCAACGTCGGGGTGTGCATCGACGGAGGGCGGCGAGGCGTGGTGATCGGAGCGGGCACGCGGATCGGAGCTCAATCCAAGCTGTACGCGTTCAACCACGGGTTCGCGCCGGACGCACCGGTGTTCGAGCAAGTGGTCACCTCGGAGGGCATCGTCGTCGGCGTGGACGTGTGGCTCGGTGCTGGGTGTGGGGTAACAGATGGGGTCACCATCGGCGACCATGCCGTAGTTGGGATGGGCGCAATTGTCACACGTTCGGTGCCAGCGTACGCAATCGTTGCCGGCGTGCCTGCGCGCGTCATCGGCGATAGGCGCACGTGGCCCGGTGCAACGAACGAATTCGACACGCGTGGCGCACCTCGTGACGGAGAAGGTTTCGGGAGCGAGTAGGTTAGCCACCCGGAAACGTGGTGCATCGTCCTCAGCGGCACAAATAGGTGTGTACTTCTGAGGGGACGCGGATATCGTCGGATGGCTGGCGTTCAGCAACCCGACGAAGAGGTGCTATGAAGGTTGGTATTCCGAGGGAAGTGCATGCGGGGGAGCGCCGCGTGGCAGCCACTCCCGACACGGTCAAACGACTCCGCAAGTTGGGCTTCGAAGTCATCGTCGAGTCCGGCGCAGGTCTCGCCGCATCGTTCACCGACGGCGCGTTTGGCGAAGCGGGAGCTTTGATCGGGTCCCTGGACGAGGTGTGGCAGTCGGACATCGTCTTGAAAGTGAGGCCTCCCGAACTCGACGGTCGTGGCGGCGCCTCCGAGGTGTCGCGGGTGCGCGCGGGGCAGGTGCTGGTGAGTTTCGTGTGGCCCGCGAAGAACGAAGTCTTGTTGAAGGCGCTCGGCGAACGAGGCGCGACGTTGCTGGCGGTCGATCAGATCCCGCGCGTCACGCGCGCGCAGAAGATGGACGCGCTGAGCTCGATGGCGAACATCGCGGGTTATCGCGCCGTGATCGAAGCCGCGAGCTTTTTCGGTCGGTTCTTTACTGGCCAGGTTACCGCCGCGGGCAAAGTGCCGCCGGCCAAGGTGCTCGTGATTGGTGCGGGTGTCGCAGGGCTCTCGGCGATCGGCACGGCGCGCGGGCTGGGAGCCATCGTGCGCGCGTTCGACACGCGTCCCGCGGTGAAGGACCAAGTGGCGAGCATGGGCGCCGAGTTTCTCGAGCTCGACTTCAGCGAGGATGGGACCGGCAGTGGTGGGTACGCCAAGGTGATGAGCGACGAGTTCATCAAGGCCGAGATGGCGCTCTTCAAGGCGCAGGCCAAAGAGGTCGACATCATCATCACGACCGCGCTCATCCCCGGTAGACCTGCGCCGCTGTTGTTGCCCAAGGACATCGTCGAGGTGATGAAGCCGGGCTCGGTGATCGTCGACATGGCGGCTGAATCGGGCGGTAACTGCGAGGTCACCCAGCCGGAGAAGGTGATCGAGCACAACGGCGTCACGGTCATCGGTTACGTCGACTTGCCGAGTCGTTTGGCCCCCACGGCGAGCCAGCTCTATGGCACCAACCTCGTTCACCTCCTGACGGACTTGGGCGGCGCGGAGAAGTTCCGCATCGACCATGAGGACGAGGTCGTGCGCGGCGCGTTGGTGCTCGAGAAAGGCCAGTTGATGTGGCCGCCGCCGAAGCCGAAAGAAGCGCCGGCCGCGCCCAACTTGGTCAAATCGGCGCCGCCTGCGGCGCACGCCAAGAAGGCGCAGAAGAAGTCGTACACCTGGCAGGTCCTCGGCGTCCTCGGTGTGTTGTTTGCGTTGATCGGTTGGGCTTCGCCGCCGGAGTTCCAAGCGCACTTCACGGTGTTCGTGCTCGCGTGTTTCGTGGGTTGGCAGGTCGTGTGGAACGTCACGCCAGCGCTGCACACGCCGCTCATGAGCGTCACCAACGCCATCAGCGGCATCATC
>CBINDO010000244.1:0-12561 GCA_966249405.1 uncultured bacterium
GGCGCCGTCAAGCTTCCCGTCCTAAACTAACGGAGGTAGCCAAAGCACGCCGCAGGGATCAAGGTCGAGCAAGGCAACTGGCGAGAGCCCAACCCCTCTCGCCGGTCTTTCGACGTGCTGCCGTGAGTATGGTGCACCGCGCGTCAGCTCACCGTGACCGGGCGGGGAGATTCGAGCCTCTCTAGAGCCTTGGCAGCAGCGTCGTGAAATTGCACGGTTTGGTGCGATTGTCGAGCTGCGGTATAAGTATCTTCTCCATAGCCAAGTTAACGGCACTCGTCGACCCGGGCAGCGCAAAGACTAGCGTGCGGTCGCACAGCGCGCCGACACAGCGTGATTGGATGGTCGCAGCGCCGATCTGGCTGAAGCTCATCGCGCGGAAGAGCTCTCCAAAGCCGTCCAGGGCTTTCGTAACCAGCGGTGCGAGCGCCTCGGGCGTAACGTCACGGGCCGTAATCCCAGTGCCGCCGGTCGATATCACCACCTGGAGCGCCGGATCTGCGATCAGTTCTCGGAAGAGCAGGCGCAAGTGATCCATGTCGTCTCGTATCAGTTCGCGCCTGACGACGTGGTGGCCAGCGCCACGGAGATGTTCGACAACGCAAGCGCCGCTGGTGTCGTTCTCGAAGCCACGCGTGTCACTTACGGTCACCACCGCTACCGACACCGGAACAAGTGCTACTGTATTCATTGTCGTGGTTGCCCTTTCTGGCCTCGAGCCGTATGTCCGAAGTAATCGCTTCCCAGCGTCCGTTGGAACGCCGTTTTGACGGAGGTCAGAGCGCGGCTCATCGCGCATACGCTGGCTTTCTCGGCGGATCTACCTTCTTCTGCTCACCCATACAAGGGGGCTCCTGCCCCCAAATCAATTCCCCATCGCTGTAGACCGTGATGAACGGCGTCTTAGTGACAGCTTCCGTCTCACCCAAGCTCAGGCCCTGAATGCTCCAGTCATTGGCCGCATCCCAAGGGCAGTCATCGTTGTATTCCACCCCGTAGTCCAAGAGGAGATCGCGCGGCGAACCAATCGCCGGGATCTGGCCCCAGAAAAGTGCCCCACTATAATCGAACTCCAGGAAGTACACGTTCGTTTCTGGGTCACACACGATTGGGCCCCGGACTTCCGTAGGATTGCTCGGTGAATCGTTCATTCCCGTGTCGCGCATGAGCGTCGCGCTGATCGCGCTCGATGGGTCTTTCCCGGCTTGCACGACCTCGCTTGCGTCTAACCAGAATCTGGCCGTCAGCTTATTGTCGTAGCGCGGTGGGTGAATGGACTCGTTCATGGTGCGAACGTTCACTTGGGTGCGGCATGACCCCAGCTCGGTGTTGAGGTTACCCATTGCGTAGAATTCCTGGATGGGTTCTTCCAGTGGAGGAAAGTACAACAATGGGCATTGCCCGACGCCTCGCCGCTCGTAGTGGGCAGCCAAAGCCGCGACCAAGGCGCCATTGTAGTCGATCGTGACTTCATTGGAACCGAAGTCATCCCGATCATCCACGTGAGAGCCATCCCCTTGGGGACCGTTGACCAGAGCTCCCCAGATGATGTGGCGATTCTCGGCCGGAGTGCTTGGTAGTCCGTATATGGACGCGTGACCGGCAGCATGGTGTGGTTGTAGTGCGTATGTCTCGCCGAATCCCATCACGAACGACTTTTGCAGGTCATTGTCACCTAGCACGTAGTCGATTTGGCGGTCTGCCCAGGTCAAGAGCTCAGAATTCGCCGCATCGTCGGGAAAGAACTTGGCGAACAGGAGTGTCGTGAACTGCGCCGCAGCGTTGTAGCGCGCGGAGCCCCATCCCATGTACACGTAGAAGCCGTCCGGAGTGGCTGGGCCCTTGGCAAATCCCATTGCCGTCTCGCGCGCGATCGCGCGCCACTCGGACGCCATTGGGTCGCCGCGGAGTGCCGTGAGCTGAGCCAGCTTAACGACGACACCCGCCCTGACGGCGTCCCACGAATGTGGAGAGCTTTCGGCCCACGCCGGGATCCATTCGTTGGACGACGTGCCGGGGCGCATCAAGTTGGACTGTGCACCAAAGGACAGCCACGGTTTTGGTCCGGAGGTGGTCTGAGCCAGGTAGTCCTCGTTGGCCTTGGGGTCGGCAAGGTAGAGCCAAATTGCGGCCCAGGCGAGATCGTCAGTAGAGCTGTTCGAGGTGTATAATCCGCCGTCATCGCTGACTCTTGCCTCCGGAAAGCGCGAAGCAAAGGAGTAGAGTGCCTTGGCAACGGTGATACATCGGTTGGCGTAGTCGACGTCGCTCGAGGTTCTGGCATGAGCGCGTACGACGTTGCCCGCCAGCGCGAGTGTCGCAGCCGCCGCCGCGGTAAGGTCTGCTGCTGGATGCTCTTCCCAGACGAAGTATCCACGCCTTGGGCACAGGGCAGAACGGCGGACCTCTGGAGGCATCCAAAAACAGGAGTGGTCGCTGGCGTCGGAAACCTGGTGAGCGAAGGCCAGTAGAGCGCCATCCGCGTCGAGAAATGTGGACTTGAGGAAGTAATCCGTAGCCCACCGGATTTGGCCCAGGGCTTCATCGAGGAGGCTCGTCGCTTCGAAGGACTCTGGGTATTCGTAGACGCTCCAGGCAATCATCGACGCCGCGTAGGCGGTAGTCATCGTGAATTTGATGTAGTCGCCAGCGTCGTGGTAGCCACCAGCGAGATCGACCTCACCATTGCCATCGGGATCCAGAACCGCGCGATTCGCATCGATAAAAGACCGAGGTAAGTTAACGCCGTTAGGAGCTGCTGGGTCGAGCGCAATGTGCGCATCGTCGACGTGCGCGTCGCCCCGCCACTGGACATCGGTGCAATAAACGCCCGGTCCCGACTTGTTCACATTGAAGAACCAAAGTGTCTTTTGTAGGGCCTCGGCCCAAGGCCCCTCTGGCCCCTCACACGTGTAGTTCTTTGGAAAGGGCTCAGGTTCGCAGAAGGAGGCCGCGCCAGCTTGATTCACTTCTGGGGAGGGCACCAGGAGCGGCTGGTCTTCATCGACAACGAACGGGGGAAAGGTCGAAGCGGACGACGTTAGAGCGCCGCTGTGCGCGTTGGCGGAAGTCGTGGCTGCCCCGGGCGGGACGTCGTTCGACTCCGAATCAGTCGACGCTGGGACGGCCATTGGAATAGGGAGCAGGCCCTGGTCAGCGCCGTTTGCTCCAGCGCTGCATGCAGCCGTTGCCAAGGCAATTGAAAAGACGTACCCCGCCGCAGTCGCTGCCGGGGCGAGTGCGGCGGGGCGCGGCGTCTTTAGGCGCGCCCAGCGAGAAGAGGACGCGTGGGCGCCAGGTTCGTTGACGGTCTGAGTTGCCTGTGTTTCGCTACTTGGCATATTCAAAAACCGAGGCTACTGCAATACGTTGCAGGTCGATGTGACGGGGATCACCTGCGGGCTAGTGCAGAGCCGGGGGGGAGATCGAATCGATCCCCGGCGGCCCCATCGATCGCAAGGGCCGTTAACCGCGACCGGATATCTCCGAGCACAGTCGAGATCGCTAACTGTGTCGAATGCAGCTCACAGTGTTAGGATCGGCCTAGGCGTGGCGAAGACATGGATCGCTATAGTTGCGGACCGCACCGAGCGAGTTGATTTTCGAGGGGGCTTGTGCTCAACTCTTGACAAATGCAGGTCACTGTACTGTTGTTCGGAGGCATCAAGGAGGCGTTGGGCACCGCCCAACTGACGATCCCGATCTCCTCCGTTGAGCCGCCAACCCTCGACTGGCTATTCCGAGAATTACGTCGGGTCGACGACCGGGTCGAGAGGCTGACTCCCGGACTCAAACTTGCGCTCAACGAGTCGTTTTTGGATGGCGTCGGTGTATCTGCGTTCCAGAGCCGCGTGCTGTTGACCAACGGGGACGTGTTAGCCCTTATCCCACCAGTGTGTGGTGGGTAACATTGGTGACATAAGTTCTGCGGCTCCCAGATCTCCTTGGCTTCACAGCACGCCGGCCGTCGCCCGTGCAGAGAATATTGATCACCGCGCGCGTCGGCGTGGAAGACGGGCAGGGGTCGACTAGGGGCACCCGCCAGCTGGACAAGGGGCGGGGACAAACGTCGAGTGGCCGTTGTCCAGATTGGCGTAGAGCGAAGGACCTTCACCCTTTGGGATCTCATCGCTGCAGATGGATCCGCAGGTTGCGGCGAACGTGTCACTTCCGTTGGCGGTCTTCTTGAACATTCGGAAGTCCGCGCGCTCGTACGCCTGGAACGAATCGTGGTAGAAGGTTCCGCTGGAGTCCACCGCGTAGAGATAGTCCGTCGTGTATCCGGTCGAATGCACTATCCGCAGGAACGTATCGTTGACCGTGAACCAGGAGCCGTTAGCGAGCATGATTTGCTGTCCTCCTTGGTTGACGGTGAATCGAAATTCGTCCGGATCCACGTCCTTTCGGTAGTGGTGTACACCGCCAGCGCTACGATTGTCCTGGAACCATCCTTCGTTCGCGCCATCGAACAGCCGGGGATCTTGTTCTTTGGCGGACTCGGGGATGTTGACCATGTCAACCATTTGGAAGCCGTCCCCTGCGGCCGCAGCCAACTCCGCTCCGCTTCGAATCTCCGTGATGGTAGGTTTGTCGACGCTGTCGGATGACACTTTCTCTATCCTGCCGATGAAGCCACCTCCCATGAAACCCTCGCTAGAGAGGAGCGAGCCTTGTGTGGCATCGAGGAAGATGTACGGGAACGCTTTGTGCGAACCAGTGCTGGGCACGAAGACGAAGGTGATGTTGTTCGAGGTAAACCACTGACCGTTGGTGTTGTTCAAGCGTGCGGTGCCGTCGTCCCAAACTCTGAGATCGAAGTTGCCGATCGCGATCTCGCCACCCGTCCAATGCGAGTCGTTACCGGTAATCCAACGCGGGTCGCGATACGAATTCTCGGGTTCGGAGCCCATGACCGGGGCGCAGAGATTGCACGGCGGAACATAGTCGGGGGGGAAGTCGACCTCCGTCGAGATGACCAAGCGTAACGCCGGTCCTATGCCGTCAATGGAACGAATCAGACGCCCCGTGACGTTGTCAGCGGTTCCTTGCGCATCTCGCCGCGTCTTTTGCGTATGAGCGCCGCTCCCTGGTCCCACCGGATCGGTCGCCCCCTGCCCGCACGAATACGACGTTTCCCAGGAGTTGTACGCCCACTCCTCGCCAGTCCCGATGTCCTCCAGGCTGGCCGCGTGGTTCTTGGCAGCGTACTCGAACTCTGCCTCGGTCATCATCCGATAGTTCTTGCCCGTCGCCTGGCTCAACTGACAAGCGAACCTCTGAGCGTCGTACCAGGTGATGCTAGTTTGAGCTCCGCCGAAGCCCGAAGCGCTCTCGCCCATGACGGCGTTCCACAACTCGGTCGTCACTTCGTTCTTGCCGATGAGGTAGCCGCTCACCGTGACGCCCGAAACCGGATCAGCGTACTGTGGGCAGCTGTCGCTTTCACACCCCAGGGTGAACGAGCCACCCGGTACGTATACCATTTCGAAGGAAGCACCGCTCACTTCTTCCGCAAACGTCACGGGCGGAGCAGGCGCGAACGATTCTCCTCCCTTACAGCTCGCGTTACTGACCGAGTCCTGGGTCGATTCGCCCGATGAGCCGCTGGTCGTTGCGCCGCTCGAGCCAATCGAGGGGCGGGTCGAGCTACCACCGTCCGTGCCGCCGGGCGTGCTGCCGCTCGGGCCCACGCTGCCCAGCGTCGCGGTGCTGGGCAGCGTGGTGCCAGTATTGCCACTGCTGCGCCCCGTGTTTCCGGTACTCCCAACTGGAGAAGTGTCACCTGTTGTCGCGCCTGCGGTCGTCTCGGTTGCAGTCTCATTGGCCGAGTCGCCCTCAGGTGTGCTCACCGGACCAGGAGCGCCAGTTGAATTGGAACCGGGGCCGTCGGTTGCTGAGCAAGCTTGCTGCAGCGCAAGGGTTGACAGCAGGGTAAGAGCGCGAGTCCAGACTGGAGTGCCGAGGATGCGAGGGATCATGAGGCAGACCCTGTCACGCGTCCTGCAACGCCGAGCTGATGGGCGTCAGTTTGGCGGTGCCCATCTGATGCTTGTCAGTTCCCTGTGCCGCCAATGATGTGTTTGACTTCGAGTCCAAACGCAACCCTACACCGCAGACAAACCACACGGACGTTCCACCATATGACCGAGCAAGTCACCCATTCAAAGACCAACCGACTCAGATGGGTGTGGTTTTCGTTTGGATGGCTGTGCTTCGGCGTCGGGATTGCGGGCGTTCCGATCCCAGGCTTGCCCACGACGCCCTTCATGCTGCTAGCCCTGTGGGGCTTCTCGAAAAGCTCAGCACGATTCGAACGCTGGCTGCTCGAGCATCGAACGTTGGGCCCGCCGCTGCGAGACTGGCACGAACGACGAATCGTCTCCCGGCGTGCGAAGTGGATCGCGTGGACTACGATGGCCGTCGCTCTTGGTTATCTCCTGCTATCCGATAGACTCACGATGGCTGCGCTTGCGGGGGCATCCATGCTTGCGGGAGTTGTGGTCCTGAGCCGTTTTCCCCAGCGCTAAGAGCGACGTGGGCGAATCCGCCCGTCCTCCATCTCGTAGAGGACGTCGAAGACCTCAAGCGCTCGGTGGTCGTGGGTGACCACCAACACGGCAGCACCGCGGTCGTGCGCGACCCTTCGGAAGAGCTCCATGACGCTTCGACTGCGAACGCTATCGAGCGCGGCGGTCGGTTCGTCGGCGAGGATTAGCGAAGGCTCGTTGGCCAAGGCTCGGGCGATGGCTACGCGTTGCTGCTCGCCGCCGCTGAGCATCTCGGGATAGGAATGCTCGCGGCCCGCGACCTCAAGGTACTTGAGCAGCTCACGAGCACGCCTGCTGCCGTCGCTCTTGCCACCGAACTCGCACGCGATCTCCACGTTCTCCCTAGCCGTGAGGAACGACGTGAGATTCGCCTTCTGGAATACGAAGCCAAGGTGACGCCTACGCAGCGAGGCAAGGTCTGCAAGCGGAACGCCGTCCTTCACGACGAGGCGCCCCCCGAAAAACACCTCACCCGTATCGGCCGGTGAGACAAATCCCAAGGCCTTGATGAGTGTGGACTTGCCTGAACCGCTGGGGCCAAGCAGCGCGGCGACCGTCCCGCGGGCGATGCTCAGGCTGACGTGGTCCAGGGCCTTCACCGCTGCCGGCCCTATCCCGTACGCCTTGCTCAGGTCCACGGCGCGGACTGCGTCTTCCATCGTCAGCCCTCCAGCGCGCGCGACGGGTCGATGCGCATGACATGAGTGAGTCCGAGGATGCTCGCGAGCGTGACGATCGCCATCGTGGCAGCCGGAGCCACCATGGAGATGGTCTCCGTGATGAGGACCCGACGAGGGAACATCGGGAAGACGAGCTCTCCCATCGCGAAGGCAACCGCATAGCCCAGCGCACCCAGCAGCCACGCCTGCTGCAGGATGAGGCCAAGGAGGCGGGCCCGCGGCGCTCCCATGAGCTTGAGCACGGCGAGATCGTGCGTCTTCTCGAGCGTGAGGTTGTACATGACCATCATGATGATCACGGCAGCCGTGAGTGTGAGGATCACGGTGAAGAGCCCGATCTGCATCCGTGCCCGCTGGACGACGCCACCGAGGAGCAGCGCCTCCTCCTCATCCTGCGAGTAGACGCTGATGTCGCCCCAGCTCCGCATGACCTCCCGAACTTCGACGAGCCGATGCGGGTCCGCTTGGACAAGCACCGCAGCTAAGGGGGGCGAAGCAAGCGCAGGCGCACGCCAGCGCGGATCGGTAGCGAGGTCCTCGAGAGCGGGCTGCCCGCGGCCGAGGTCCGTGCGGCGCAGACGTGCCACCACGCGCTGACGTTCGAGCACCGCCGCCTCGGCAGGCTGGTCGAAGGCGATGAGTTCCGCGTCCGCGACGCTCACGAAGGCGACGGATTCGCCACCGGAGGTGAGTGCGTTCTTCGTGAGCCCCACCACACGGTACTGCTCGCCTGCGAGCGCGAGCGACTCCCCGATGCCGAGCCCGAGGGAGGCGTCGACGATCATCTCTCCGTGCGGTTGCTGCAAACGTCGCCCACGCACGAGCGGCAACGAGCGTCCCGGATCGTCTGGCCAGCCGAGCCCGACGAGAGCGATGCGCATGACGGCTCCGCGGCGCTCTCGCTGAATGAGCTGATAGGTATACGGGCGCGCGGTGCGAACACCAGGCACTGCGGCGGCTCGTGCCTCGACGCTTGGGTCGAGCCGCGAACCTTCCGCAAACGGTCCACGAGTGTCGCGCTGGACGAGCCACAGGTCGGCGTGCATCGCGCGGGTCAGGATCGTGGCGTCATCCACCATTCCCGCGTAGATGCCTTGCATCGCGACGACGACGCTGAGGAGAAGGCCAAGCCCAGCGGCCGTGCCGACGAACCGGGCGAGGTGCCTGCGGACGTCTCGGAGCGCCAGGTTCACTGTGCCACCCAGCGCCGCCCGAGCGGCAGGGTTGCGGCCGCACCGGGCGCAGCCAGGACGGACTCGCCCTCCGCGAGTCCCTCGAGAACCTCGACCTGGTCGTTTCCCGTGAGGCCGAACCGTGGACGGACCAGCGCGACTCTGCCGCCGCGGTCGGCGTACACGAAGGCACCCGTTGCGTCGTGGTGGACCATGCGGACCGGAACTCGTAGGGCACGGTCCCGGCGTCCGACTTCGACCCGCACGTCGGCGCGCTGGCCGATGGCAACGCGCCGCTCCAGTCGTTCAGGCGTGACCTCGACGAGCAACTCGTGGGTCTGGCGGTCCGCTTCCCAGGAGATCCTTGTCACGCGGCCCGTCAATGACGCATCCGCGCCCGGAAAGAAGATGGCAGCTCTTTGGTCCACCGCGAGCAGCGGAAGCATCGTCTCGTCCACCGCGGCGTTGACGTACACGCGATTCGTGTCGACGAGCCGCAGCACGGTCGAGCCGATGGTGACCGTATCACCGGGCTCGCGCAGCCTGCGCGTCACAAGACCATCGAAGGGCGCGAGCAGTGTGGCGCGCACCATGGCGACGCGTCGCTGCTCCGCACCGCCCGTCGCGACGTCGATGCCGCGTGTCGCCTCCGAACGCTGCGCGAGAACGCGATCGAGCTCGGCGCGAGCTACACGGAGGCGGTCGCTCGTCTCATCGCGCTGCTGCCCCGGAACCGCCCCCGCGTTGAACAGCGCGAGCGTCCGTGTCGCCTCTCGTTCTGCGGTTGCGAGGAGCGCCTGCGCACGCTCCTCCTCCGCAGCAAGTCGTTGCAACGAGGCGCGCGCTGCGCTGATGCCCGTTTGGGCAGAGCGAAGGTCCGCTTGGGCTTGGTTTGTCTCGAGGCGAGCAAGCTCCTGGCCAAGGGTGACGCGCGTGCCTTCATCGACCAGAACCTCGCTGAGTCGACCCACCAGGTCGAACCCCACGGCGGCTTCGCGCTGGCTTTCGATGGTCCCGCGTCCGAACGCTTCTTGCGTGATCGTGCCGCGATCGATCCGAGCGACCTCCACGCGGACAGGCGACCAGACCCGGAACCACGCGACGAGCAACGCGACCGCGACGAGTACGACAACCCACAGGCCACGGCGCACGATTCCGAGCGCTCGACGGAAGATGGTCGAATCAGCCATGGACCTCACCGCCCATCTCGGTCGCCAATGGGCGACTCACCGCCCAGGAACGGCACCATCCGCCCGAGAACCCCTCCCGCGCGAACTTGCTGGAGCATCACGCCACCCACGTGGAGCAGCACGAGGCCGAGCAGCACGAACACGAGCGCCTCGTGCGCCTGGCGGGACACGAGCGCTTCGAGCGCCGGGGCTTCCGCGAGCTGACCTCGCAGGTAGTCCGGCCACGCGCTTCGCGCTCCGGTGACGAAACCACTCGCGCCGAGGGCGAAGGTCACCGCATAGAGGAGCGCGTGAATGACGCCGACCCCTCGACGGTGAAGCTCGGAGACGGGCAGCGGTCTCACTGCAGGCCCGCGTCGGCGCACGAGGAGGCGAGCGATGGTGAGCAGCATCAGCGTCGCCCCTCCGAGCGTGTGCAGCCGCGAGATGAACAGTCGCCCGCTCGAGTCAGCCGGAAGGTCCGTCATGACGAACCCTGCCGTCGCCAGTCCGACGATGAGCGCCGCAGCGAGCCAGTGGAGCGCGACGCTCGCATTGGACCAACGTTCCTTCATGACATCCACCGATCGAGCACGCGCGTCGCGCCGAGCGCCCAGCGGCCAAGTGACAAGCGTGGCAGAGGGAGGGAAACCGTCGCACCCGTCATGTCGCGCTCCTCGCGTCACCCCAGTGCTTCAGTGCGAGTACGCCGGTCAGCACCACGGAAGCCGTCATCGAAACGGCGCCGAGCAGCACGAAGATCGGCGAGAGCCCGAGGTACACCTCCCCAAGAATGCCGACGGGCATCAGGAGTCCGGCGAGGCCGAGCCCGGCCGCCGCGGAGCGCGCCCCGTCACCCGCCGTCGCGAGACGCACGAGCACGAACCCCAGCGCGAGGTTGAGCAGCGCGAACAGGTTCCCGTGTACGTGCGCGAGTCGGGCCTCGAAGTGCTTACCAACCGAGTAGCTGGCGACCCAGGCTTCCTTGTCAGGCGCGAAGTCACGCAGGTAGATGAGGAGGAACCCGTAGAACATGAAGCTCGCCATGACGAGCAGGCCTACGCCGACGTTGTAGCGACCGGTTTTCATTGGTGCTGCTCCTCTCCACGTCCGAGGTGATGAACGAGCAGCACGAGGTCGGTCCCGGTGTCCGGCTCAACGGAGTGCGGAACGCTCGGCCCAAGGACGACCGCATGTGTGGGGTCGAGGCGCAACCGCTCGGCGCCGGCAACCACGGTTCCGCTACCGTGAAGCGCCGTGATTGTCACCGGCACTTCGGAGTGGTGCGTCGGCAGCACGTTGCCGGCCCGAAGCACGATGCTCGCGAGCTTCAACGCGGGCTCGTCGACGAGGACCCAAACTTCGCGCGGCTCGCCCGCGCTCGGCGTACCGGGGAGCTCGACGACACGGCTTGGTGGTCCGCCAAGCGTGGGTGCGTGGTGCTGCGCCGCGGATTGCATGGCACAGCCGCCAAGCGACAGCGCAGCGATCGTGACGGTGGAGGAGAGAATCAGACGCATCATGGTGACCTCTTTCTGCTCGACGTGGGAGCGACAGCGGGCGAACGGAGGAGTGCGAGCAGGCTGCCCAGAACAGCGCGCGCTTCGGCATCTCGCTGCCGAGCCTTCGAGGGAGAGAGCGCCAGCATTTGCACCGTGCCCATGACGATCGGTGCGAGCGTCTCGGCAGGCAGATCTGAGCGCAGCTCTCCTGCGTGCTGGCCCTCGCGCAGACACTCGAGCACGAAGGTGCGCGTCTCTCGCACGCATGCGGCAAGGCGCGCCGAGCCGCTCTCGGGCAGCGCGAGGAGGAACTGCTCCGAGAGCACGAGCCGCAGGATGCCAAGTTGATTGCCCACGGCGGTGCTTCGAGCCTCGATGAATCGCTGGAGGCGCTCGACAGGGGGAAGTGTCGACGTCGGGTACGTGGACTCGAGAACGGCCTCGACACGTGTCACGACAGCATCGAGCAGTGCTTCGAGCGACGCGAAATGCTTGAAGATCGCCCCGGAAGAAAGCCCGACTTGTGCCGCCAGCTCGCGGGTGGTCAGAGCTGCGATGCCTTTGGTCGCTATGATGTGCAGGGCCGCATCGGTCAGTTCGACTCGCCGGAGCTGGGATGTACTGCGAACTTCAGCCACAGATAAGAAAGTAATCGATTACTTTCCTGTGCGCAAGGCAAAGCGCCGTCACCTCACGCGTGAGGTGACGATCCTACACGACGCTGGACACGTGAGATCGCCACCCGGTCCGGGGTCACAGTGCTCCGGGCCGTTGACGCGTCCGTCACCACAGAATTCGCCGAGGGTGCAGTTCGTGTTGCACCCGCCATAGCCTCCGACGTTTGCCGCCGTGCCCAGATCACACTCTTCACCGAAGCTGAGCACGCCGTCCCCACACATTGGCCTGCAGTCACTCGGTGTTGCCTCGAAGCCGGACAACGTGAGCTTGAAGGAGGAGCCTTCGGGTTGTCGCTCAGCGTGAAACACGGTGATCTTGTACACGCTGCCTACCTCGAAGCCGAAGTCGGCGGCGGTCAGGCGGTCCTCATAGACGGCGAGGGGCGGATCGTCTGTGGCACTACCGGGTTCGATGACTTGGGTAGTCACGGTGCCGGCAGCTGCGTCGATCGTGACCGAGCCGCTAATTGGGACGTGGACGCCGCCAATGTCCAGGGCCAGCTTGCCGTTCAGGAACACCCAAACATCGTCGTCACCCGTGAAGTCGAGTGTTGCGTTGGTGCCGGCATCGTACTGAAACCAGTACTGAACTTCGCTGGTGAAGTGAAAGTTGTGCTGGGAGGCACCAGGAAAGATATCGTGCTCGAAAGGCCAACCCAGGTACCCGTACTGAGCGGGCACTTTTGCGCAACCTTCGGGCGCTTGCTCCGAGCAAGCGCCCAAGTTGCCTGCCAGGGCGTCGACTGGGAAGAACAGTGGGGCTCCTTCCCATTCGAAGACCACGCCACCAGTACAGTATTGGTGCGGTGAGTC
>CBINDO010000245.1:0-12544 GCA_966249405.1 uncultured bacterium
GCCCCTCGTAGCCCTCGGGGATCGCGAAACGTAAGCCCGTCGGGATCAGTAGTCGCTTGCCGGGTTGAAGCGTCTTGGTTTCACCAATGGCCGCTTGCAAGTCGAGGCCTGCCGCCCCGGCCGTGGCATACGCTGGAATGTCGACCGCTACGTTGCCCACTCGCTGAACTTCGATCTCGACCACGATGGGCTCATCGCACCCTGGGCACGGCTTCGTAAAGTGGTCTCGTTTCCACGCTAGCCGTCGAGCCGTCGCCGTCAGCCGAATTCTGAGGGGGGCGGAACTGCCTCGTTGCGTGGGAGAAACGCAGCGCTGCCCAGCGCCTGCAGGTTCCCGAACAACGCCCCAATGTGGGCAATACGCGCCAGGCCGCGCGTTCAACCGACGCCGACCACGACCAGAAGGCCTCAAAAACATTCTTGGAAGTTGCGCACGGCAGCCAAGTGTACGAATCTTCGGAGTCAGCTCGCTCGGCGGGAGACTGCCTCAGGACGGGACCATGCTCAGCGCAGTTGGGGCTCATCACAGTTGGAAGGTGGAGTGAACAGTCTAAAAGAAACCCTGGAACGCCTCTATGCCCGAGTTCCGCTTGGTCGAAAGCTCGGTCTGGAGCGGATGCAGGTGGTTTGCGATGCGCTCGGGAACCCGGAGCGTTCGTTTCAGGCGGTTCACGTCGCGGGAACCAACGGCAAGGGCGGCGTGTGTTCGTTCTTGGCGAGCATGATTCGTTGCAGCGGTCGGCGTGTTGGCCTGTTCACCTCGCCGCACTTGAATCGATTCGCCGAGCGCATCGCCATCGATGGTGAGCCAATCACCGACGCCGAAGTCGTCAAGTACGTCAACCAGGTGCTCAACGTGGCGCCGGACGACCTGACGTTCTTCGAGGTGACGACCGCAGCGGCGTTCCTCGCCTTCCGTGATCGGGGCGTGGAAGTCGCCGTGCTCGAGGTGGGTTTGGGAGGACGGCTCGACGCGACCAACGTGATCCCGCCGCCGCTCGTGGCCGTAATCACGCGCGTGGCTTATGATCACATGGACCAACTGGGCGGCACTTTGGGCCAAATCGCCGTCGAAAAGGCCGGGATCATCAAACGCGGCAGCAAGGTCGTGATCGGCAAGCTGCACCCGGAGGCGTTGGACGCGGTTCATCGCCGAGCTCAGCAGGTTGGGGCGGAAGTGGTCGAACTCGGCAGCGCCGAACCCTACCCGGGCGCCCAACTCGCGTATCCCCGCATGGCCATGTTCGGCACCAACTTGGCCGTAGCAGCGACGGCCGCGCGTTTGCTCGGCATCACCCCCGACGCCATGGCGCGTGGCATCGAAGAGACGGTCTGGCCGGGCCGCAACGAACTCCTTCATCGCAACGGCCAAGAGCTGACCCTGCTCGACTGTTGTCACAACCCCGACGGCGCCGTGCTGCTGTCTCACATCGTCGACGCCACCGCTGCCGAGACCGTCGGTAGCCGTCGGAACATCGCGCTCGTGTTTGGCGCTACGGAGGGCAAGAACTGGAAGGCGATGTTGGCTCGCTTGGAGCACACTGCTGGGCATCGGGTTTACGCCAAACCTGCGGCTCGCGGCATCGATCCGGCACTCATCGCTGCGCGCTACCCCGGCGACGTCGCCGAATCGATCCCTGCCGCGCTACAGCGCGCGCGCTCCCTTGTGGGTGCCCGCGGGCTCGTCGTGGTCACGGGCTCCATCTTCCTGGTCGGGCCGGCGCGGGCTGCCCTACTCGGCCTCGAGAGCGACCCACCCGTAGACGCTTGACGTCGAGACGTAACCTCGAGAGAGCCGTAAAATGCCGTCCTTCGACGTGGTCTCCAAGTTGGAATGGTCCGAGGTAACCAACGCCGTCAATCAAGCGCAGCGGGAAATCAGCCAACGTTTCGACTTCAAGGGCACCGGAGCCGAGATCGAGCAATCGGAGGCGTCGTTTCAATTGACGGCGAGCACCGACGACCGCGTCGCAGCGGTGTGGGACGTGCTGGTCGAGAAGCTCATCCGACGCAAAGTGAGCTTGAAGCACTTCGAGAAGGAGAAGCCCACGAAGGGGCCCCGGGGCAACGCGAAGATGCTCGTCAAGATCAAAGAAGGCATCGACTCGGACAACGCTCGGGCCATCGTCAAGCTCATCAAGGACTCCAAACTGAAAGTGCAGGCCGCGATCCAACAGGACGTGGTGCGCATTACAGGTAAACAACGCGACGACCTACAGTCGGCAATCGCGTTCCTCAAGTCGCAAGAACTACCCCTCGAACTCCAATATACGAACTTCCGTGACTAAGTCTGAAACTGAAACTCGCAGGTTATTCGGCACCGACGGTGTCCGTGGTGAAGCCAACATCCATCCGATGACGCCCGAAGTGGCGTTGCGTCTGGGCAAAGCCATCGCTTGGGTCGCGCGCGGGACGAGCAACGGTGCGCCGCGCGTGGTGATCGGTAAGGACACGCGGCTGAGTGGTTACATGCTCGAGACGGCCCTCGCCTCCGGCATCTGCGCGATGGGCGGCACGGTAATGTTGACCGGCCCGATCCCGACTCCAGCCGTCGCAAACCTGACGCACAGCATGCGCGCCGACGCGGGCGTCGTCATCAGCGCCAGTCACAACCCGTATCAGGACAACGGCATCAAGTTGTTCGGGCCCGACGGTTACAAGCTGGCCGACGAAGCCGAGCTCGCGATCGAGCAGCTGCTCAGCGACGACTCGCTCGATAAACAAGCGGTCGTCGGCGACAAGATCGGCCGCGCCGAGCGTATCGAGGAAGCCAGCGGGCGCTACATCGTCTACGCCAAAAACACATTCCCGAAGGAGCTCAACCTGCGCGGCGTCAAGATCGTCGTCGATGCCGCCAACGGCGCTGCCTACAAGGTCGCGCCGTGCGTGTTCCACGAGCTCGGAGCGACCGTGACCTCGACCGGTTGCTCACCAAACGGTCAGAACATCAACCTCGACTGCGGCGCGCTCCACCCGGAGAAGCTGGCCAAGTTGGTCGTCGAGTCCGGCGCGCACGTCGGCATTGCTCTCGACGGTGACGCCGACCGTTTGATCGTCGTGGACGAGCGCGGTGAGGTCGTGGACGGCGACGCCGTGATGGCGATGTGCGCCACGCGGCTGCTCGCCGAGAAACGTCTCGTCAAGAACACCGTCGTGGCCACGGTGATGAGCAACATGGGGCTCGAGATCGCCCTCAAGCGCTACGGCGGTGTGCTCAAGCGCACCGCCGTAGGTGATCGCTACGTCGTCGAGGAGATGCGCGCCCACGGCTACAATTTCGGCGGTGAGCAATCGGGACACCTCGTGTTCTCGGAGCACGCGACGACGGGTGACGGCGTGGTCGCGGCCCTGCAAGTGCTGGCGGTTCTGGTCCGCGAAGGCAAGCCGCTGAGCGAACTAGCCAAGGTCATGACGCGGGTGCCGCAGATCCTGCACAACATCAACCTCAAGAACCGCATCCCCGTCGACGCGATGCCATCCCTGGTCAAGGTGCAGAGAGAGGTCGAGGCCGTCCTCGGCGATCAGGGGCGCGCCCTCATCCGCTGGAGCGGAACCGAGAACAAGCTGCGGATCATGTTGGAGGGGCCCGATCAAAATCAGCTCGACCAAATGGCGCGCGAACTCGCCCAGGCTGCAAAGCAAGATTGCAGTTGAGGCACGATGCGTGAAGTCGAAGAACTAGATCTCGAGCAGTTGTGCGGACAGCTGCTCGTGGTTGGTTTCAATGGCACCACGGTGCCCGACGCGGTGCGCGCGCAGTTGAAGCGCAACGCGTTGGGCGGAGTGATCTTGTTCGGCCGCAACCTACCCGACCTCAAGACGGCGTGGGGGCTGTGTCAGCAGATCTCGGAGCTTTGCACGACCAAGTTTCCTCCGTTCATCGGGGTGGACCAAGAGGGTGGTCGCGTGCGGCGGCTTCGGGACCGAGTCTTGGAGTTACCTCCGCTCGGCGCTTGGGCTCCCCTCGCCGAGGGCCAAGTGCGCCGCAAGGTCGCTTTTCAACAAGCGACGGAGCTCGCCGCTGTCGGGTTCAACCTGAACTTCGCGCCGGTCATCGACGTCAACTCCAACCCCGGCAATCCGATCATCGGCGACCGGTCCGCCAGCGCCGATCCTCGCGTCGTGACGCAGGTGGGCTCGATGTTGATCGAAGGCCAACAAGCGGCCGGAGTGATGGCGTGCCTCAAGCACTTCCCGGGTCACGGGGACACGACGGTGGATAGTCACCACGAGCTGCCAACGGTGAACAAGTCGACGGTCGAGCTGCGCTCGACCGAGCTCTACCCGTTCGAACGCCTGTGTCGGCATGCGGCGGCCGTGATGACGGCACACGTGCTGTTCCCAGTGCTCGACAGCGAGCCCGCGACTTTCAGCGCACGCCTGTGTACGACGCTGCTTCGCAAGGAGTTTGCGTTCGAGGGCGTGTTGTTCAGCGACGATCTGGAAATGGGCGCGCTGAGCCGCAAATGGAGCATCGAGGAATCGGCGACAAAAGCCGTGCGCGCGGGGTGCGACGCGTTGCTCGTGTGCAGCTCCGCCGAGCTCCAAGCACGCGCTCATCGTGCGCTGGTTACCGAGGCCGAAAAAGATGCGGGGTTTCGCGCTCGCGTGCTCGAGGCGGTGGAACGAAGCCTGACGTTGCGGCGCCGCTTCCCACCCGCGCCGGCGCGTGACCAGGAGGCGTTGTTGTCGACGGTGGATTCGCACGCTCATCGCGACGTGCAGCGACGCTTGAACGCGTTCGTCAAAGCCGACAAGGCAGCCGCCCGCTTGCCCAAACTCACGAGTTGAAGGCAGGGAACGTTGGCTTGCGTCGGAAACGAGTGGAAACGCCGTCCGACATTGGCTGCCCCGGCCGCTTCAGTCTCGACGCAGCGCGCCTCGTCGATTTGCGACGGGATGAAACAGTGGCTCTTCGTCGAACGGCAAGTCGAGCTGCGGCGGCGGCGCGGTGTCGGTGCTTTGGGCTAGCAACTGTTGCTCGTGCTCGATGTCCTGCTCGATGACTTCCCGGTTATCGAAAGCGAACGCCAAAGCGTCCAAGATCTTGCCGGGGCCGAGGCGCGGGTAGCGCTTGATCAGGACCTCAACCGTTGCCCCGTTCTTGTAGAAGGCCCACAAACGTCTCACCGGGACGCGCGACCCGACGACGAACGGACTGCCCCCAAGGATGTTACGGTCTACCCGCACGTGGGGGTGAGGTATGAGCACGATCGGAAGTCGTTGCACAGTGCTGGCAACAGCGTATCAGACGCCACCCTTCGCCCCAACCCTGAACAAGTGTGTACGCCGCTCGAGTGGCACCCACAAAACGAGAAACACCGTTGATGGGCCCACCTTGTGGGCTCATCAACGGTGTTTCGTGCCGAGGTTTGGTTCACCGCGGCGTCAGCTGCTCTCAGATCCGCTTCTGGATCTCGGCAGCAACGTGTTTCGCGGTGAAGCCAAACTTGTCGGCCAAGACCTCGGCCGGTGCGGACGCACCGAAGTGATCGATGCCGATGGCGATGCCGTCGTTGCCCAGCAGACGTCCCAAGCCCGCGCTGTGGCCGGCCTCGCACACGACCCGGCGCGCCTTGCCGAGCACCGAGTCACGATACGCCTGATCCTGACGGAAGAACGCCTCGACGCACGGGACGGACACCACGCGGACGCGATGACCAGCCGCCTCCAGCAACGGCTTGGCATCGACCACCACGGAGACCTCGCTGCCGGTGGCGATCAACACCAACGTCGGATCGGCACACTCGCGGATCACGTAGCCGCCACGCAGAAGGTCTGCGGGCTTGAAGCCAGCCGGGCGCTCGAGGGCCGGTAGGTCCTGACGCGTGAGCGCGATGATCGACGGGCCGTCCGTGCGCAACAGCGCCGAAGCCCAAGCCCCCGCGCACTCGAGACCGTCGGCGGGACGAATCACGTCGACTCCGGGGATCAAGCGCAGCGAAGCGAGCTGCTCGATGGGTTGGTGCGTGGGGCCGTCTTCACCGACGTAGAACGAGTCGTGGGTGAACACGAACACCGACTGACGGTGCATCATCGACGCCAGACGGATGGTTGGGCGCAGGTAATCGCTGAAGATGAGGAACGTGCTCGTAACCGGGATGAAGCCACCCAAGCTGAGGCCGTTGGCGATCGCGCCCATGGCGTGCTCGCGGACGCCGTAGCGGAGGTTGCGGCCGGCGTAGTTGCCAGCGGTGACGAACCCGCCGTCCTTGAGGTCGGTTTTGGTGGAGGAGTTCAGGTCGGCGCTGCCGCTGATGATCCGCGGGGTGAGCTTGGCGGCGGCCTGCAGCACCTTGCTGCCGCTGGCTCGGGTAGCCGATTTCTGCGTTTCGTGCGCGGCCACCAATTGATCGAGGAGCGCCGCTGGCGGCGTCGCCTCCGTGAGCGACTGCCATAGCTGCTTACGCTCGGCGGAGAGCCCAGCCACCGCGCTTTGCCAAGCTTGATATTCTTTGGAGACGGCTTCCACGCGCTGACGGAAGGGCACGTACGCCTCCTCGGGGACGTAGAAGTGCGGCGTCAGGGGCCAGCCGGCCTTCTCGCGCGCGCCGTCGAGTTCGGTGCGGCCGAGCGGTGAACCGTGAGCGGCGGACGTGTCCTGCTTGGTCGGGGCGCCGATGCCGATGTGGGTTTTGGCGATGATCAGCTTTGGTGTATTGCCACCGCTGGTTGCCTCGTCCAGAGCCTTGCGCACCTCGGTCGGGTTGTGACCATCTACTCGCCACACCTTCCAACCGTAAGCTTCGTAGCGCTTCTGGACGTCTTCGCTGAACGCCACCTCGGCTTTGCCGTCGATGGTGATGTTGTTCGCGTCGTAGATCACGATCAGGTTGTCGAGACCCCACTGCCCCGCCAAGCTCGAGGCCTCGGAGGCAACGCCTTCCATCAAGTCGCCATCCGAAGCCAGCACGAACACGCGGTAGTCGATGAGCGTGCTGCCCTCGGTGTTCACGCGCGCGCCGAGCAACTTCGACGACAGCGCCATGCCCACCGCCGTGCTCACGCCCTGCCCGAGCGGGCCGGTCGTCGTCTCGACGCCCTCGGTGTGACCGAACTCCGGGTGCCCGGGAGTTCGGCTGTCCCACTGACGGAACTGCTCGAGATCTTCGCGGCTGACGTTGTAACCCGCGAGGTGCAACGTGGAATACAACAGCATCGACGCGTGACCACAGGACAGCACGAAGCGATCACGGTTCTGCCAGTTCGGGTCGCGCGGATTGTAGCGCAGGTATCGGGTAAACAGGTCGGTGGTGATGCCGGCCAAGGCCATCGGGGTCCCCGGATGCCCGGACTTCGCCTTCTCCACGGCTTCGGCGGAGAGAAACTTGATGCTGTTAACAGCGGCTTCGAATGCGTCCATGATTATGGCGCTGCTATCCGCAGAACCCTGGGATGTAAAGGCGAAAGTGCTCGCTGCGGGCCCCTCCGGCGCTTGCTGGTCAGTCGCGCCGAGCGCGTGTCGAAAGTGCGTCGGTTTTCACGAGACTTCTTCGGCGGGCACGCGAATTCCTCAGCCACCCAATTGCTGGCGGATGCGCTCGGCAAGTTTCGCGGCTGCTCCGTGATTGACGGGGCGTTTGGGCCATTCGATGCCCAATCCTTCGTCGTCGTTCGGCTTGGGGATGATGTGGAAATGCACGTGGAACACGGCTTGGTGGGCGCGCGGCTCGTTGTTCTGGAGGACGTTGTACGCAGGGCAGCCCGTCACGGCTTTCAACGCGCGTGCCACGCGCACCAGCGCCACGCCCAAAGCTGCCGCCGACGCTTCGTCCACCTCGTCGAGGGTGCGCGCCGGCTGTTTGGGGATCACCAGCGCGTGCCCTGCGCTCAACGGTTCGATGTCCAGAAATGCGAGAACCTTGTCGTCCTCGTACAGACGATGGCACGGGATCTGACCCGCGATTATCTTGCTGAAGATGGTTTCGGCCATGGCGAAGCTTACGCTAGCCGCAGCGCCCCCCGCAACCGCCGCCAACGACGGTCGTTACGCCTCGGCGCGGGTGCCGTCGGTGGGCTGTGGCGGACCGCGGAAAAACGACAGGCGAGCAACGGGTGACGTCATTCCAAGACCGACGCCAGGTCCGCGGCGAGTTCGGAGCCCGTCGAGGCGAGCACGACGGCCCACCAACGGGTCTGCGGGCTGCGCACGAGGTAACGGGGCTTTTCCTCACCCGGCGGTGTCTGTCTCGCGAACTCGATTTGCCCGAGGTTTTCGCCCTTCGACGTCGAGAACTTGGCGACGGCGAGGAGTTCGATCCCTGGGGGCTCACCTTCTACGTATTCGGTGGCCCGCAGACGTTCGAACTTCTTCATCCAATTGGTGATGGTCTCGTTCTTCTCCGCTGGCGCGGACTCGTCGGTCCAGAACGACGGATGCTCGGTCGAGTGCACGACGGTGCGCGACTTGTCCCCCTGCAGCAACACCACCTTGCCCACTTCCTTGTCCTCGGGTGCGGTCAGCAGTTCGCGTTCCATGAGCCGGTTGTTGGCGAGCTCCACGTCTTTGACGATGTCACCCGACAACACGTAAACCGCCCCCGATTGCTTGTCGCGAGCGTACACGTCGCCCCCGCCAGGTGTACGGCCGCCGATCGTGAACACGTGTGTGGCGCCGCCCACGGCCAAGCTCAGTTCACCCGTTTCGGCGTCGGTCAAACCGAACTCCTTCGCACGGTCGTCGCTGACGTTGCCGAGACTACGTACGGCGCGCAAGGTGGCGACCTTCTCGATCAACTCGGCGGCCTCCTTGACTCCGACGAAGCTCTCCGTCTCGACGATGGGTTGCGAGTCCGGGGTGGGTTCGGGCGCCACCACCGCGCTGGCGCCGGCGTCGCCCTGGATCTGGCGCGCGGGCGGTTTGGGCGGCTCTTTCGTCTTGGTGACCTTGCCGACCAGGAAGCGCCCCAACGCGTCGCTGCGCGGGGTGAGTTCGACCTCGATTTGGCTTGCCTTGTAGTGGATTTGGGTGACGGTGTCGGGTTTGCCGCTCCAGAGCTCTACCTCGAGCGGCTTCCCGGTGTCGCGGGGCTTCCGGGCGGCGGCGAACGCCACCGCAGACGCCGCCACGAACACTCCGAAATGAACAGTCAGTCGAGAAATATTCATGCGCTTGCTCCCGAATTCACGCTCTTGGGATTACGGCCCCGTCTGCTAACGAGTAGCCCTAGCAAGATAACGCTCACGGGCACACCCAGGACCGTCGAATAGAACCATGCCATGTTCATTTGTTTGGTCTGTTCGACGCGCACGTCCTCTTCACTCTCGATTTGGCCGGCCAAGCTCTCCTCCCCGACGAGCCAACGCACCGCGTCGAACGCCAACAACGGATTGCCCGGGACGCGCGGCATCAACAAGTCGCTGAGTGCGTCGGCGTCGGCGACGACGAAGGCGCGCATCTCGGCCTCACCGCTACTCGTTGCCGGCGCTTGCTCGCCGTCACCCTGGGGAGCCGGAGCCGCATCGCCGGGTTTGGCGACCGGCTTCGTCACGGCCATGGCCAGGGTGTACTCCTGACTTGCCTCGCCCTCGTCCCGTTCGAAGTTGCCATTCTTGTCTTCGAAGGCTGACGACATCGAACGCATGGCGACCTCCGCCTTGGCGTCGCTGCCCGGGTCTTTAGTGAGGTGCGAGGCTCCGAGCACCACGACGCCACGCGACGGGTTGCGGCTCAGCGTGGTGATCGAGGCGTGTGACGAGAAGCGGTTCGTGGGTAGGATGATGCGGTCGGAGTTGTTGTTGAAGCGCACCACGTAGCGTTCGGTGTCGGCGAGCGTGTTCGGTACGAAGTTTACGCCTGCGATTGCCGCCAGTTCCACCAGCCAACGCGGGTCTGGTGCGGCGGCTGCCTGCCCCGCCACGCGTTCGCCGCGCACGTCGGCGTCGAGCGCCAGGAACACCTTCCCGCCACCCTCGACGTAGCGGCGCACGGCACCGAGCTCCTCGGGGCTGAACGGCGACGTCGGGCCCAAGATGACGAGCACGTCGGCGTCGTCCGGGACCGCCCGACCCAGGCCATCGCCCAAGCCGAGATCTTTCAAGCGCAGGTTCCCTTGCTCGAGAACCTGCCGAAACACCTCCGCGGAACGGCCTTCGGTCTTGACCGACTTGTCGTTGAGCTCGCCGTGCCCCGTCGTGAGGTAAGCGAGCTTCTTGTCGCGTAGCAGCTTCATGAGCTTGCCGTGGACCTCCTCGTCGAGCTTGCGCAGCGTTGCCCGCGCCTTCTGGAGATCCGTCCCTACGTTCACCGTTTGCTGGTTGCTGTCTCTCGCCAAAATCAGCACGCCGTCGCGCGTGACGTTCAGGTCGTTGGCGAGCTTGGGTTCCAGGTAGCGGTCGACCAAGCGCACCTGCAGCGCTGGGTTTCGCTTCGTGAGCTCCGCCAAATACGACGCCACCTCACGTCTCACCTCGTTCACTTCGGGGAAGAACCCAGTGATGACGACCTTGTCGCCCAACTGGTCGACGAGCTTGAGCGTCGGCTCTCCGGGTTTGGAGGTCTTGAAGTAGGAGTAGTCGGCTTTCGCTTCTTGTTGCGCTGCTGCGTACACGAACAACGAGCCGTACGCTGCCGCGAGCGCCAGGGCAGCGCCACTTTGCACCGCGAAGCGCACTCGACTCGACTCGACGTGCAGCGATTCGCGCATCCCCTGCACCGACCACTCTCCGAACGCGACTGCAGTCACGCTGACCGTGACGAGCGTGACCCACGCTACGGTGAGGATGTCGCTCGCGCCGGCCCCACTCGCTTCGTCTCGTGCCGGCGCATCGAGCCACAACGCCGTGACCCAATACACGAATAGGCCCAAGATACCGACCAACTGAGCGAAGCCGAGCAAACGTCCGATCTCGCCGCGAGCGCCGGGAGCGCTACTCTGCAAGAGCCGCATCACCGTACCTACGAGCGCCAGCGCCACGCCAGCGCCGCTGACGATGGTGGCCACGGTCTCGAACCCTACGAGCACCCGCTCCCCGAGCAGCACGCACGCCAGGCCAGTGAAAAACAGGGCTGGCCACAAAGTCCGAAGCGGGCCGCGCCCCTGATTGTCGTTGGTTATCGCCATCGGCGTGCCTCCAGTACCTTGGTCGCTGCGAGCAAGAACACGTACGTCACCACGAGGTAATAAACGACACCGCGGAGCTCCAAGATCCCGAGCTGAAACGACCGGAAATTGAGGTGGTGAAAGGCGAGCCCTCCCAGGTAATCGTTGAGCGGAGCGTCCGTCACCGTGGCCACCATCCACATCACGAACAAGAGCGCCAAGATCCCCGCGCCCGTAATGATCGCTATCACCTGATGTTTCGTGAGCGAACTTGCAAACAACCCAATCGCCGTCGAGGCCGCCCCGATCAAAAACAGCCCCACGTAGCCGACTCCGATGTGACCCAGGCTCACCTTGCCGGTCACGTACAGCAGGATTGGCATGTAGATGGAGAGCACCGTGAGCAGCGCAACCATGACGAACGCGGAGACGAACTTACCGAGTACGATCTCCGCGCCGCTGATCGGCGACGTGTTGAGCAGCGTGAACGTCTTGGTTTGCCGCTCCTCCGCGATCAAACGGAAGGAGAGCAGCAGCGCGGCGATTGCGGTGAGGCCGCTCGAGTTGAAGAAGAACTTCGCCAACGCTTCGCCCGAGAGGAGCTGCTGCGAGATGGAATCGACGTAGAACAAGATGCCGTTGATGAGCAGCGCGACGGCGATGATGACGGCGCCGAGCGGCGACCGCGAATAGGACAAGAGCTCTCGTTTGGCGATCAGCCACACACCACTCATGGGTTCACCTCTGGCTCACGGGGTTTGGCGAGACGCGCGAACACGTTCTCGAGTTCGCGTTCGCTGCGCGAAAGGTTCAACAACTCTCCTCCGGCGTTGACGATGGCGGTGGCCAACGCTCCGCGTACGTCGCGTTCCGTGGCCACGAGCACGGCCGCGACGCCGGCCTCGGCAGCGCGTGCCTCCGTGACGCGCGTCACGGCTGGCACCTGAGTGATGACGCGCTCGAGTTCGTGCGCGCCGAAACCGTCACGAGTGCGCACCCACACTTCGAATTCCTGTTGCGCGACGAGCCGGGTGACGAGCTCGGCCTCCGTCCCCGAAGCAACGATCTGGCCGTTGCCGATGACGAGCAGGCGATCGCACATCTCGCTGATCTCGGGGAGGTTGTGGCTCGAAACGAGCACCGTGTGTTTGCCCCCGAGGCTCCGCACCAGGCTGCGCATTTCTTTGATCTGGATCGGGTCGAGGCCCGAGCTCGGTTCGTCCAGAACGACGAGCTTGGGTTCGTGGACGATGGCTTGAGCGATACCCACGCGCTGCCGATAGCCGTGAGACAACATGTGCACGCGCCGGCTCAGCACGTCCGTGAGCCCCGTGGCCTGCGCCGCACGCGCCACAGCCTTGGGTATGTCCCCCGCGGGCATGCGCCGCAAGGCGGCCGCGAATGCTAGATATTCACCGACCGGCATCTCGTCGTAGAGCGGCGGGGTATCCGGCAAGTAGCCGATCATCGATTTCGTTTTGACGTGGCGCGGCGATTTGCCG
>CBINDO010000246.1:0-12477 GCA_966249405.1 uncultured bacterium
TTTGCCTCGCCGACTAGTGTCGCGACAGCGCCCGGGCTGAGCGCTACGGCCGTCGCGCTGGCGCTCTGCAACTACGAGGTCGAGCCGGGAGTTGGAGGATTTGGGGCCAAGGTGAACGCGATGAGCCGTGGGTTCGGCGACATGGCGGCCCTACTGCTCGGGGCTACGGTAATCGCGGTGTACTTCGGCGGTTGGTCGCTCGGGACCGATACGGCGGGGCAGCTCAGCGTCGTGGCAGCGCTCGGCTTCCAAGCGAAGTTCACTGTATTCTACGCTGGCTTCGTGATGCTGCGGCGATGGGTTCCAGAGCTGCCCCTCGAATCGTTCGAGCGTTTGGGCATGCGGTTCGTGTTGCCGACTGCCGCGGCAGCTCTCGTCTTGCTTCCTATTTGGGGGGCCGACGTTTGGCCTGGGTGGATGAGATCAGCCACCAAGACGCTGCTGCTGTGTCTGACCGTGTTGTTGGCGGCGGGCGTGCCGGCGTTGCTCGTAGGCCTGCGGCGTGTCGCGGGCGCGAGACTGCGCGCCAGTGGCTTGAACCCCTGGATCTAAAACAATTCAAATCTGCCACACTCGTGCCGTACTCGTTTGGGAGGTTTCGCTAACACCTCACCACTTTCCGTGTTCGGCCGTTTCACGACGGCGAAGGCGGACCAAATCGGAAGGGGCCAGGGGGACGCCAAGCTTCCACTTTGATGCAGCCGTATGGCCGAGGTGTAGATCGCTTCAAGCCGCGCGCGGAGCTCCCGTTCGCTGCTTCGATGGGTAATGCGCAACGACGCGGATTGGAGCGGCCTTCGGACAGCCCAGCGCAATCCGGACAGCGCCTCGTGCCGCGCACGCACGCCACCACCGGAACTGCGCCTTTGCTGCGGCCGCGGCCGCTCGAAGATCAGTGGGACGACAGGTTCGGCCTGTTACCGCCCGAACCTCCCGCGAGCGCAGCACACGCGGATTCGGTGATGATGGCGCTTTCGGACTTGGACGCCAATTCGTTGCCGACCTACGGCTCGTTCCCCGGGTTGCCAACGACGGGTCGACTCCTCGCCGAGCTCAAGAACCAGCTCAACACGGGGCTGAGTTTCGTGGGCGGTTACGTCGATGCAGTCGGGTTCGTCGCGCTCATGGGGCTGTTTCCCGCGCACGTCACTGGTGAGCTGGTGGCCTTGTCGGCACAATTGACGGCCACCGATGCTCCGGCGCATCACCAAGCGCTGTTGGCGGCGCTGTTCCTGGGAGGCGTAGTAGTCAGCGTGCTCCTGGGCCGCTGGACCACGAGGACCCGTCGCTCACAATACACCTTCCAACTCGCTTTGCTGGGCGCCACGTTGTTGGCGTTCCTAGGGTTTGGCGCCAGTGGAATAACCCGAGGCGGCGGACTTTGGGTCACGGCGGCGGCGGGTGCCGCGGTGTTCGCCATGGGCGTTCAGAACGCGATCATGCGCTCGGCACTGTCCGGGACGCTGCCAACGACGGTGATGACCGGTAACTTGACGCAGTTTATCACCGAGCTCCTCAACTGGGCATGCGGGCGCTTCGACTCCACCGCCGAACGAGAGCACCTGCACCAATCTTTGCGTCGCGTAGTCAGCTTGGCTCGACCGCTTGGCGCGTTTTTCGGCGGGGCCATTCTCGGAGCATGGCTCACCCGAGAGGTGGGACTGCTGAGCGTGGCTCTCCCCGCCGTCATCGTCGTGAGCATGACGTTCTACGCCATCGCCGTCGAGCGCGAGCTAGCGACTCAAGGCACGCACGGCCCCTGACGCGTATCGCGCTTTCGGACCAAACTGACCGCGTCCACCGCTTCAGGGTTATACGCTCGAGATGAGTCGAGCGAGCAGATGAGTCGAGGCGCGCGACGAGCCGCACGCGCAACGGTTGCTGTCGTACGTGTGGCTGGCGCCCGTTCGATATGGTGTGGGCCCGCCTGGCGGGACACGGCCCACGAACACGCGTGTGTTGTTCACCATGCGTTGCGGTGACGAAAACGATCGTGGCTCGAGCGCGTCGTGATCGCGACGCCCCTCGAGCCACGAGTCTAGCCGGCAACACGGAGCGCGCCCGGCGCGGCACACGGCCTCGCGGAGAACTCAGAACCCAACGTCGGGTTCGCCAGCTGCAGACCTAGCGGGCGTCGTGGGTACCGGCCGAGCCGCAGGGCGCGGCGGTGGCGGCCGCCATGAACGACGTGGTGCGGCGGCTACGGCTGGCGGCGTCGAAGGCGTCGCGCTGGAAGCCGCCGGAGTTTCGGCAACACGTGGAGACGGCGCGTCTTCGAGCGACTCCGTTTTGACGATGGGCGCCGCCGTCTGAGGCGGGGGCGAAGGCAACGGGGTAGCCGCGCCGGAGACGGTGAGGAGTGACGGGTTCGCGCCGGGCTGGGCCGCCACGGCGGTCGCTGACGTATTGGGGTCCCGCGTCGAGTTGCGCGACGTCACGAACACGCCAGCAGCAAATGCGGCTGTCGTCACGAAGACCGCGGCCGCCAACTTGTTCGATCGTCGCTTGACGGGCTGTTCAGGGACCGAGTTCGACGTAGACAGTTGATCGAGCGTAACCGACGCAGTCGAGCTCGGGGGCGTTATGCTCGGCAGGTTCAGATCAGCCAGTTCGGGATGAACACACTGCAACAGAGACTGGCAGCGTTCCGCGAACATGCGTGCGCGCCTCGGAGCGTACGGAAGCAAAGCTGCAGCCAGCTCAGCGATGTTGTTGAAACGATCTGCCGGTCGCTTCTGCAGGCAGCGCGTGACGACGGCGTCGAGCTCCGCTGGCACGTTGCTGGCCAGGACCCTCACTGGAACCGGATCATCGCCGAGGATTGCGGCCCCGAGCTCCATCAGCGATGGCGCATTGTATGCTGGGTGTCCGGTGAACAACTCGTACAACACGCACCCTATCGCCCAGATGTCGGCGCGGGCGTCGACTTGAGTCGAGTTCCTGATTTGCTCCGGCGACATGTAGCGCGGCGACCCGAGGAGCGTCGTCGTCTGCGCCATGGCGCGGCTGCCTTGCGGTTGAGGCATCGTGAGGTCGACCTTGGAGATGCCGAAGTCGAGCAGCTTGATGACGGATGGCGCGCCCGGCGCAGGCGTCGTGAGGAACAGGTTCTCCGGTTTGATGTCGCGGTGAACGATCCCGAGGGCGTGGGCACTGGCCAAGCCTTCGCACGCTTGCATTACGTAGTCGACCGCGGTCTCCACGCTCAGCCGCGTGCCCGTCTCGAGTAGGCTCGCCAGGTCTTGGCCTTGAAGGTGCTCCATCACGATGTAAGGCACGCCCTGCGGCGTATTGCCTACATCGTAAACTCGTGCCACGTGCTCGCTCCGGATGCGCGCCGACGCCTGGGCTTCGCGAGCGAATCTTCCAACCAACTCCTGGAACTGCAGGGCTTCGGGCCGCAGGAACTTGAGGGCTACGAGCTCTCCGAGCTCCACGTGCGTCGCGGCCATGACGTAACCCATGCCGCCTTCGCCGATCAGGTTGACGATCCGGTATTTTCCGCCGAGCACCTCACCGGGGATCAGGCCCAGGTCCGCGGCGCTCGCGCCCTGGCGAGCGACAGGCATGCTCGTCTGCAATGACCGCGACGCACTCATGGGAGGCTCCTTGGAATCTGTAACTCAACAGGCGAGATCATGGTTGTTTGTCCAAGGAACGACTGTGGCGCGCAATCCTTGAGCACCGTTGTGGTGCAACGGTCAGTCCGCCGTGCAGTCGGCGTACGTGCCGTAGGAGATGCCGTCTTTGATGCCGTAGGTGAGCCCGGAGCTTTGGTACGCCGTCTTGCCGCCGGAACTTCCAATACACCACATCTCGAGAGTGGCTCCGACAACTGCTCCAAACTCGTTCCAATCGAGTCTAGTAAACGTGCCAATCGCCGAGAGGTTGCGGCCGGCATCCAGCTCGCGAAATGCTGCGAGGACCTTCGTCGCGCCGACCGCGACTTGCATGTCTCCACCGACCAGTCGAGAGAACCCTTCGACGATGTTCGGCCCGGTCACGGGTTTTGCCCGGTTGGCAGCGATACCGAACGCGATAGAGAACACGGCGTCATACGAAGGGCCCATGCCCGAGATGGTGGTGGATGACCCGGTGTAGCGTGTTCCGTAGTCGATCTTGAAGGCATCGAAGGCGGGTTTCGATTCTGGAGACGGAGTGATGCCCGTGCCGCGCACGCGGCGTCGCAGGTCGTCGTTACCCGTGGTCGCCATCAAGAGCTCCGGCACCTTGACCGAATCGATACCCACGTACAGCGGACGATGTGGTGCGGTCCAGGCAGCTTCCAGCGGAACCAGAACCTGGGTGATGGCTTCTGCAGTTCCAGCCAACACGATGATGTCGGGTGCGAACTCGACGTAGCTCGCCACCAGTTCGGCTTGGTCGGGCTTGCTTGGATCGTACGGCGAGATCTGGACGTTGTTCTGGAAGTTCACCGAGTCGGCGAGCGGCTTGCTGTTGAACGTTAGGTCGTTGAGTGCGGTGCGAGTGCCGATACCGAGGGCATCGTCGCGGTACACCACGCCCAGCTTGACCTTGTCTTTGCCGGAGGTGGTTCGAATCGTCTGCTCCAGAGTGTTGAGCTGAGAGATCATCAACCCAGCGCGCTGCACGTCGGTTGGCACCATCTGAAACACCAGATTGTCGTCGTCGAGCGCGGCGATGCTCGACGCAACGCCCGTCGGAGTCATCACGAGGGTCTGGGCTTCGATGGTAAAATCGGACGAGATCTTGAGGGTGTCTGCGCTGGTGTTGGGTCCGACGATCGCGGGTACGCCCAGATCGTGCACGAGGTGAGACGTGGCGCGCGATAGGTTCGCCGATTCGTCGCACGACACCAGTAGGAGTCTGCGCGCGCGTTCGTCACCGTTCGACGGTACCCCGCCGCTTTCGTTGATCTGCTCGACCGCCAATGCTGCGCTCTGTTGCCGCGCGAGATTGGTAGCCGCTTGAGCACCGGTCGTGGAGAACAACGAGCCGATGATGATGATGTCGTCGTCCTCGTAGTCACCGGTGATCGTCGTACAATCTTCGTTGACTAGTGGCACACAGTGCTTGACCTCGCCGATGCAGACGGCCGGAACGATGACGCCGCCGTCACTCTCGGCGGAGAGTTTCTCCGTGCATTCTACGTTGGTCGTGCACTCGCCTTCGAGTTGAGGGGTGACGGTCTCGGTCGTGACCTCCAGGTCACTGAGACCGATGACTGAGTTGCAGCTGAGGGTGAGCAGTGATGCAAAGACTGCAGAGCGGTTGGTGCGCATAGATGACTCCCGTGCCACAAACGTGGCCTCCCCCGGGATTACGGCGCGCTGCCGGAAATCCGTACCCCTTTTCGTTTGGCGGTGTCGCTGACGAAAGCGTCAAGGGATTGTCCCTTAACCCGTGCGCGAACCAGCCGTTCCCGGTGGTGCAGCAGGGTTGCTGCGCTCTGTCGTCGATGAGGTTTGTATGAAGCGATCCCTTGCCTTGAGTCTCCGGGTAGTCAGCGTTGCAGGAATACTCGGCAGTTTGCTCCTCCGTTCGCCTGGGGCCCACGCGCAGGAGGCCGACGCTGCGTCCGTGGCCGCGGCGCGCTCGCTCGCGATCGACGGCATCAAGCTGGCCGACGGCGGGGATTGCGCCGGTGCGGCCGTGAAGTTGACGCAAGCCGAGGCATTATACCACTCCCAGGTCGTGGCCAGCCGTTTGGGCGAATGTGAGATCCAGCTGGGACGCATCGTGGAGGGGACGGAGCGGCTGCGTCGATTGCTCCGTGAACCAGTCCCCGACAACGCGACTCCGGCGGTGTTGAGCGCGATCGCCAAGGCAAAGCAGGTGCTCGACGAGTCGAACGGTAAGGCCGCGAATCTGCAACTGACGATCAGCGGTCCGAAACCCGAGAAGACGACCGTGAAGATCAACGGCAACGTCGTTCCGGCGGCGGGTCTCGGGGTCGAGTTCCCAGTCAATCCGGGAGCTGCCGACGTGGAGGTGAGTGCGGAGGGTTATTATCCCCAGACCGAACACGTCACGTTGGCGGCCGGCGAAAAGCTCGAGCTTGCCGTTGCCTTGCGACCCGAGCCGCCCAAGTTGGAGCCCGTGGCGACCACAAACACCGAATCACCCGCACCAGTGCGGCCAACGGCAGCACCTGCCTCGGACACGCGCCCACCCGCTACCGTGGAGGACAAGGCGGAGCCGAGCTACGCGCCAGCGTACGTCTCGTTCATCGTTGGGGCGGCGGGTCTCGGCGTTGGTGCTTATTATGGGATGGGCGCGAAGAAGGACTACGACGTGCTTGCCCCCAAGTGTCAAAACAATGTGTGTCCTGCCGACGAAGCGGACAACCTCGAGTCGGCTCAGAACAAGGGAACGATCGCGACGGTGGGGTTGGGAGTAGGTGCCGGGGCGATAATTCTGGGCACCATCCTACTCATCACGGCGGGGGGTGACGACGACGAGCAGGCTGCGTCCGCGTTGGTCAACCCCTGGGTCGGGACCAACGAGCTCGGGCTCTGGGGAACCTTCTAATTACGAGCTCGTGATCGGTGCCTAGACCCGAGAAGCGTCAGCGGCGCAACAGGGCATCGATCACGCTGCGGACCGGAATCACCTCGCCTGCCACCGAGGCGCGCTCGATGGCGAGGATCGTGCCGTCGGCCCCGATGGCAACGTTACCGCCCTGCTGCCAAGGGTCACCTTTTACGCCCTGTTGACGGAACCCGCGCTGGTAGGCGCGGCGCGCGTGACGGGCGGTGCTGACGTTGAGCGTCGAGTTAACGCCGTGTCGCATTTCGAGCGCCGCGTACAAGCGGCGGGATGGATCGGTGAATACGCCCCTCGAGAGGTTGTATTCGTTCATGAACTCCCGAGCATGACCGGGGTTGCCGTTGCCGACGAACACCAACTGCGCGCCCTGATTGTTCAGGGCGACCGTCTCGGAGAGCAAGCCGGATGCGTGTTCGAAGCAGAACAGGCAACCGAAGTGCCGCAGGAAACACAACAGGGTGGGGCGGCCACCGAGGACGTCGACGAGGAAAGTCGGTTTGCCGAGAGGATCCAGCAACTCGTAGTGGGGGAGTAGTGCAGCCATGACGTTCGGAGGGGTCGCTCGGGCGTCGAACGTTTCAATCCCGGGCGAAATCGAGGAGCCGAACTTAGCACAGGTTGTCTCGAGTAGAAGATGGGTGACCGGCGATTATTAAAGGGACTCGTTACCTGGCCGTTCTACAGGACATGGTTCGTTGGCCGGTGCGCGCTGGATATTGTCTCTCGATTGCGGCCACTGTTTCGCTGACGACCCCAGCTCTCGCCGGCTCCCCGAACGAACACCAGGGCACGGGCGCACAAGGAGCGCGATGGAACGACGGTGTCGTCGCGCTCACGGTCGACAAGTCCTTCGATGAACTCGACCCACAAGCTTTCGAGGCGCTGGTTGGCGCCGTGTCGGCGTGGCAGGAGTCGGCGGTCGGCTTGCCGACGCTCGTGGCTCAACGTGGCGAAACCAACACGATTGGCTACAACGTCGACGGCGCCAACACCAACACCGTGTACTTCGAGCCCCAGCGGGCCGACATGGCGAACGGTGCCCTCGCGATCACGGTGTTGACCTTCGACCGAGAGGCTGGCGAGATACTGGACGCCGATATCGTCGTAAATGGTGAACACCGCTTCGGTGTCGTCGATCAGATGGATAGCCTGGCGGCACGTAAGGCCTACGACATTCAGAACGTGCTTACCCACGAGTTGGGGCACTTCTTGGGTCTCGGTGAAGATTACGACGATCACAGCGCCACCATGTACGCGTACAGCTTGCCTGGTGAGACCAACAAGCGAGATCTCAACGATCGAGATACGTTGACCATCGACCACTTGTACGAACCGTCCGCAGCTCCAGAAGAGGTGGGATGTGGGGGAGCCAACATCGCTGGACGTCGGGAACACCAAGCGTGGTGGGTCGGCATGTTCGGGGTGTTCATGCTCTCGCACGTGGCGCGCCGTCGCGCTTCACGCTTGGCCAGGCTCGGCGGGGTCGTGTCCGCAGGGCTGTTCGCCTTCGGGGTTGGTGGCGAATACTCCCAGTCGCAGACGTGGTACGAGGTCGTGCGCGTGGAATCCGAGTGGCATGGCGGATTGATCGTGTCTCAGGCTGCGTTGAGGCCAGCCAACTGTACCGAGTGTGAGACATTCGACGATCGGTTCCTCGGTGGCACGGTGGGTAACATCACTCAGCAAGTCGGGCTCTTGAAACCGGTTGGTCTGGGTGATCGGTTGAAGTGGCGGCCCGCTCGTCCAGGGCGCTGAGTCCGGGCATCGGTTTTGGCATTCCTTCTTGGTTCGGAGATAACATGTTGGACAACCGCAATAATGAAGCTCACTTTGCTCTTGCCTCGGCGCGGCCCAGCAGCGGCGCCGAACTTCGGCGCTTCGACCGCTTCCGGGTCGAACTCGAGGTCTCCGGAGGTAGTGAGCACAACTTCTACGCCGGGTTCGTCGAGAACATGTCGCAGGGCGGGTTGTTCATCGCCACGCACACCAAGAAGAACGTTGGCGAGAAGGTCGACTTCACCGTGCACCTCCCCGGCTTCGCCGAGCCCGTTAGTGGCATCGGCGAGGTGCGTTGGGTGAGAGTGTATTCGGAGACCAGCAACGTGCCCCCCGGTGTCGGGATCCGCTTCATCGAGCTGCGAGGCAACTCGCTGACCACGATCGAGAGCTTCCTCAAGACGCGTGAACCGCTCTTCTACGACGAGTAAACGGGCGGCGCCGATTTGCGCAGCACCGTCCTCGTGGCTGGTGGCGGACGTGACCGTCAACCGAAGCGGATTCGACGCTCTTCCTCGGCGAGCCCTACCAAGGCGTCCCGAGTCTTGTTGGCGATCTTCTTGAACGTCGACTGACTCGCAGGTTCGTCGAGTAGGCCCTCGAAGTCGATGGGCCCTCCGAACACGGCGTGAATCGGGGTGCCCGTCTTGTCGAAGTTGCGGCGGATTTGCCCCCACATATCACTCGGTTCCAGCCCGTTGATGAACACCGGAACTACCCGGACCCGAGCTTTGTGCACGAGCCGGCCGATGCCGGTGCGCGCCGGCAAGAGTGTGTAAGGGTCACCCATGTTTCTCGTGCCCTCCGGGTGAAAGCCGACGAAGTGTCCACCTTGGCGCAACAGCCAGGCCAGTTCGTCCAACGTCAGCATGTTTAGCTGCGCCTTCTTCGGATCGCGGAATACCGGCGGGTACATCGCGAAGAAGCTCATGCTGCCGTTGACCAAGAGCCCAAGCGGGTTGTCGTAGAAGAAGTTGCTGCGCACCGGGAACACGATGCGTTGTTGCAGCCCTTCGTGGACTAGGTCTGATACCACCGCATACAGATCGAAGAAGCTGCGGTGGTTGCAGACCATGATGAAGCTTTCCCCGGTCGAGAAGTCCGGCAAGCGCTCGCGATGGTGTGCGTGAAATAAGTTACCAAGTGCGAACCGCAGCCAACGAGAGCCGAGCGTCCGCTGACACCAACGCACGGAGGAAGCGAACGCCCCGGGTTCGAAGCTGCGACGCACGAAGGCCAGCTGCGCGCGTTCCACGGGGCTGAGCAAATCTTTCCCGGCGCTGAGCAGGTCCGGACGTCCAACGACGCTTTCCGGTACGCGTGACGGGGGGATTGACGAGGGTGCGGTATTCACTGGCGACGAGGTTGCGTTTGGCTTGACGGGAAAACAGCGGTCAGGGCTCGTTCGTCTCGAACAATACGTCGATGTAGCCTGGGTCCGGGAGCTTGCCCTCGACGTGTGTGCCGAGCCGCTCGTTGAGCGCTTCCAGGTTGACCGCCGCCTCGTCGGTCACCTTCAACACCAACGTCGGGTGCGGCTCGAGATCACGCTCCGGGTTGAAGGTGTTACGCAGCTCGAAGTCCGTGACGTCGGGAAAATGCGAGAGACACTCTTTGATGGCAGCGAGCAGCTCGGCGCTCGGCGGTTGGTCGCTCTGCGCAATCAACGATGCTTCGCTCTTGTCGAGCGGGATTTGCTGCACGTAGCCCACGAGCGGAATGGCAGTACCCTGCGCCAGCGCGCCGAGTTCGTTGCGGGCCAGCAAGAGTTCGTACTCGTCCGATGGGTTGATCACCGCGCCAACCACTCGTTTTCCATCCACGAGCTGCAGCGCGAGGTCCAAAGCGACCAACGCGGGCAGCGTGCAAAACTGCAGTTCGGTGTCGCCTTCGGTCGACCACTCCAGGTACTGACCGACCGTCTTGAGCACGTCGGCGTCGGTGAACAAGGGCACGAATAGCGCGCCGTCTTCCTCGGGTAAAAGGTGAGGCACGAGGCTCACTTGGCCGTCTTCGGGCACCACGTCCTCACCCAGGGGTACGTCCGCCAGAGCCTTCGCCAGCGGCACCAGCAAGGCGCCACCCGGCAATGCCGCCGCGAGTTGTGCGACATCGCTTCGGAAGCCGCGGCGTGCGGTGCGCACTACGTTGCTCAAGTCGTTGTACGTCAGCGGTTCCTGATCGTCAGAGGGCAGCTCCACTCGGACGTGCTAACACGAACGCCACGGCTTGCGTGCGCCGTGATTTGGCTCGAAGCCGCTTACCGGCCGTCGGGCCTCGGTCGATTCCTCGGTGCTGCGGGCTCGCGGTGGTGCGCTTGCGGTTCGTGCCTGCTCATGCGAAACGCGTTGAACCTCGAGCAGAATCATGCAGTTGAAAAGCGCACTTTCTCGCGTTGCGAACCTGTTCAAGGCGCGTTCCCGTCGTGTTCAAGTGGGGGCCCGCCGCGCGCATGTCGAGTTTCGCGACCTCGACGCATCGGAGGTCGATACCTTCGTCGAAGTTCTGCAACGCTTGTGCGAGGGGCTCCGTTACCTGCAGTGGGTCGAGGTCAATGTTCACACCCATCGCGTAGTGTTTGCCTACGAACAAAACGCCTTCGGCGTCGACGATCTCGTGGAATTGGTCGAGCGCGCGGAGCGTCTCTCCGGGCTCGGTAGTGGGCGTTTCCGGGAAGACAAGCCGCACCCTCTCGACGACGAGCTGGCGCTCCGTCGCCTCGTCGAACTCTGCTTCGACGTCGCGAGTTTCGCCGCCGGAGTGGGGCTCACGTTCTCGCTGGTGCCGGCGTTACCTCTGAGCGGCAACTTGTCGGGCTTGTTGTCGATCGTGCGTGGCTCTCCGCGCTTGCGGTCTGGGATCGAACAACGCCTCGGCGTGGAGCGCGCCGAGTTTGCACTGAGCCTGGTCAACTCGTTGCTACAAGTTGCGGCACAGCGACCGTCGACCTCATTCGTAGAGGGCACTCACAAGTGGCTCCTGCTCCGCGAACTGCAAGCGACGCGTGCGGCGTGGAACCTGCGCGAGCAGGAGTTGTACGCGAGCAGCGCCTCGGGCCGCGTCGGTTTTGGACGCAAGGAGTCGCGCCCAACCCCGTTTCCTTTGGGCCCCATCGAGCAATACGGTGAGAAGGCATGGGTGGTGTCGCTGAGCGGCTTCGCCCTCAGTTTCCTCACGACCCGTAGCATCCAGCGCGCTACCGCGGCGTTGTTCGGTGGTTTACCTGGCCCCGCACGGCTCGGGCGCGACGTGTTCGCCGCCGAGGTCGCCCGCGGGCTCGCCAACCGCGGGATTTTGCCGCTGTCGCCAGACGCTCTGCGTCAGCTCGATCGAATCAATTGCATCGTCATCCAAGGTGACCTGCTCGTGCGCGAACAGTTCGTCGTGAGCGGCGTGCGGTGTGAAGACCCGGATGAAGTCGAAGACGCGCGTGACCGCGTCAAGCGCATGTTCGATCCCGACCACCCGCTCGCCGAGCACGAGGAGGCTTTGTGGCGGCTGCGACCCTGGGGCAAAAGCAACGCCAGCGCCGACGTCGGGCTGCTGCAATACGCGGCGCAACGCGAGTCGGTCGGTGCGATGTTGCTCTCGCTCGAGCGTGCTGGACGCGTCGTGGCGATGGTGGAGGTCGACATCATCCCTCGAACCGGCGTCGACGAGGTGATCACCGCGGCTCACGAAGCGCAGATGCGCGTCGTGATTGCGTCCCTGGACGAGAGCGTGCTCGAGCGCTTCAACGCCGACGACGTGATCGCACCGACGGAAGGGCTGCGCTCGGGCATCCGCCGCTTGCAGCGCGAAGGACTCGGCGTGGCGCTGATCGCGACGGGTGCTTCCCCGGGGTTCGCGGTGTGTGACCTGGGGATCGGCTTGTGCCGGAGCGGTGAACCAACGCCCTGGGGCGCCGAGGTATTGTGCCGAGAAGACCTCGCGGACGTGCAGCACATCATTCGAGCTGCCCAGATTGCGCGCGCCGTCAGTCGTCAGGCCGTCAACATCGCTCTGGGCGCGGCGAGTATCGGCGCGTTGGTCTCGGCCGGTGGGCTGCTGCGTCTCACCACGCAGCGGGTGCTGTTCGTGGTGAACGCTGCGAGCATGGTGTCGATGGCCAACGGTTACCGCGCCGCCACCAAGGTGCGTCGCCTGAGCCTGCCCGAGCCGCGCCGCTTC
>CBINDO010000247.1:0-12471 GCA_966249405.1 uncultured bacterium
CGCGGCGGCAACGAGACACGCCCCGAGGAGCAGAGAGGTTCCGAGGTGGCCGAGCTCTCGCAGCATGGGTCCACCTCTATCACGAGTCCGCGGCGCGAAACCAGCCGCTGGAGGTGCCGGGCGCTCTCAACGAACGCTCTGCAGTTGGCTCAAACGGTCGCGAAAATCGACGGTGAGACGCTCGAGGCCTTCCCGGAGCGCTACTTTGGGCTCGAACTCAATCAGGCGGCGCGCCTTCGTGATGTCGGGTTGACGTTGTTTGGGATCGTCGGCGGGCAGGGGACGAAACTCGAGCGCCGACGTGCTGCCCGTCACTTCGAGGACCAGCTCAGCCAACTCGCGCACGGTGAACTCACTGGGGTTGCCCAAGTTCATCGGGCCATCGAGTTCGGGCAAGCGCGCCACGCGGCACAGGCCCTCGACCAGGTCGTCGACGAAGCAAAACGAACGGGTCTGCGCGCCGTCCCCGAACAACGTCAGGGGCTCGCCACGCAACGCCTGAATCGTGAAGTTGGAGACGACACGGCCGTCGCTGAACGCCATGCGTGGTCCGTAGGTGTTGAAGATACGAACGATGCGCGTGTCCACGTTCCAAGCGCGCCGTGCATCTACGAGCAACGTCTCCGCGCCACGTTTTCCTTCGTCGTAACAAGCGCGCGGGCCGATCGGGTTGACGTTGCCCCAGTAGGTTTCTGGTTGGGGGTGAACGGTGGGGTCGCCGTAAACCTCCGAAGTCGATGCGTGCACGATCGTGCACGAGCGGCCGCGCGCCATCTCGATCAAGCGTTGCGCGCCAAGGACGCTGGTCGTGAACGTGGCGTACGGATCGCGCTGGTAGTGAACGGGCGAGGCCGGACACGCCAAGTTGAAGATCAGCTCCGCATAGGCGTGCATTGGTTCACGCACGTCCCCTAGCTGAAAGTGGAAGTGTGGGTCGCGCATCGCGCTCGACAAGTTGGTCAAGTCGCCGGTCATGAGCGAGTCGAGCCCGACTACCTCGTAGCCCTCGGCCAACAACCGATCGACCAAATGAGAACCCACGAAGCCGGCAGCGCCGGTCACCAGCGCCGTGCGACGAATCGAACCAAGACCCACGCGTTACATCCTTTGCAGCAAGACACGCCATTGTTTCAGATTCATGGCGCTGCTCCAAGCGGAACATCGCACCAGCGGCGTCTGGCGGCACATTTGGAGACTCAGGGTCCCCTCGACGTCGTCGGTGGCCGGCGGCGCGAGTTTGCGATGCGTATCGAGCGTCTACTTCTGCACGAAGGCACGTTCCGTCAAGTAGTGCCCCGGCTCACCGCTGTTGCCATGGGAGAAGCCGAGCCCTTCGAGCATGTTCTGGGTCTGTTCGAGCATCTCGACGTTGCCACACAACATCACGCGATCGTGGGCAGGATCGAACGGACCACGACCGCAGCGTTCGAACAGACCCCCGTTTTGGATCAACTCGGTCACGCGGCCGCGCGTCTCGAACGGTTCGCGTGTCACCGTCGGAACGTAGGTGAGCTTGTCCGTGACGGCCTCTCCCAGAAACTCGTCGTTCGGCAGCTCTTGGGTCAGGTAGTCGCGGTAGGCCAGGTCCTTGATCTCGCGACACGTGTGGACCAGGATCACTCGGTCGAAACGGTCGTAGGTCTCGGGATCACGAATCGTCCCCAAAAATGCGGCCAGCCCGGTGCCGGTGGCGAGCAGCCAAAGGGTCTTGCCGGGTAGCAGGTTACCGATGGTCAGGGTGCCGGTCGGCTTGTTGCCCACCAACACTGGGTCCCCCGGCTTGATGTGCGCGAGGCGGGAAGTGAGCGCGCCGTTGGGGACCTTGATGGAGAAGAACTCCAGATGTTCATCGTAGTTGGCGCTGGCCATCGAGTAGGCTCGCAAGATCGGACGGCCCTCGACCTCGAGGCCCATCATGACGAACTGACCGTTGTCGAATCGAAAACCAGCGCTACGAGTAGTGCGCAGGGAGAACAGACGGTCCGTCCAGTGGTGGACGTGGGTGACTTGTTCGAGCGTGTACTTCATGACGGTGTCATGGATGACGGAGTTCGAAGCCGAACGCTCATCGCTTGTGCTCATGGCACCCATAACCACCCTCAAGCTCTTGAAATCGTGGGCGTTTTCTAGGTATCGTTTGTCGTTATGGCGGCCATCACCCGGGCCGCGCCCGTGCGCTACTCGACGGCGCCGTCCGTCCGCGGTAGGTCGATCGTGTAGCCGTCGTAACCGGCGACGATTTCTCCGGAGAACGAGCGTGACGCCTCTCGAACCAGCGCCTCGGGACGCGTGTCGTGCCGACTCGAGAAGTGAGACAAGACGAGTCGTTGCACGCCGGCTTGCTGGGCCACCCAACCCGCTTCCAAGGCGGTGCTGTGTTCGGTGAGAACGGCGCGCTCCTTCTCTTCTTCGGAGAAGGTCGCTTCGTGAATCAACACATCGGCTGCAGTGGCGGCTCGCGCCAGGGCCGCGCACGGCCGTGTATCACCGGAGATGCACAACTTTCGACCGCGGCGACTTGGCCCCATCACGTCTTCGGGTGAAATCGTCCGGCCCTCGTTGGTCATCACCGAGTTCCCCGACTGCAGCTCGGAATAAAGGGGCCCGGGCGGCAGCCCCAAGGACCGGGCCCGCTGCACGTCGAACCTGCCGGGACGCGCGTTTTCCTCGACCACGTAGCCCAACGTCGGTACGCGGTGTTCGACGCGCGTGGCGTGGATTCGGTAACCGCGACGCTCCACGACGTCACCGTCATCGAGCGCGTGAAAGTCGGGGCGCGTGCCGAGTTTATCGGCTCCGGTCATCACCATGCGCGGCAGTTCGTCGTGGATGAAAGGACGTGGACCATAAATCTGCATCGGTGCTTCGTCTGCGTTCGCGGCCATGGCGAGCGTCCGCAGCAACCCGATTATCCCGAGATAGTGATCGGCGTGAAAGTGCGTGAACAGCACGAAGTCCAAGCGCAAACCCAACCCAAATTTGAGCAACTGGCGCTGGGTGCCTTCGCCGCAGTCAATCAGGAACCGCTCTCCCAACACGGAAAACGCCGTGCCCGACAAGCCACGACCGATGGTCGGTTGTGCCGACGACGTTCCCAGCAACGTCGCTCGAAAGATCGTCATGTCGCACCGTCGAGCATGGCGGCGTAGCCCTCGCGAAAACTCGGGAACCGAAATGGGTAACCGGACGCGCGTAGTTTGGAACCGTCGCAACGCTTGTTGCCAGCCAGGCGATGACCCGCCTCGGCAGGCCCCGTAGCAGGTTCGGGTAGCCCGAGCCTGCCGGCCAAGAACGCGAAGACCTCACGTTCCGGTGTCGGAGCCTCGTCGACCCCCACATACGTAGGTGACGGGTCCGGGTGAAACAGGAGGTGGCTGAGCGCGCCTGCGACGTCGTCCCGATGGATGCGATTGGTGAACCGGGGTGGACCTTCGGTCCACCTGGCGGTTCCGTTGCGCACCGAGTCGATGAGACGCGTTCGGCCGGGCCCGTAGATCCCCGCGCACCGCAAGACCACACCGGAAAAGGGGGCAGCGTGCACTACTGCCTCGGCCTCCAGAGTGCGCCGACCGGAGAAATGCGTGGGCTCGGTCGGCGAATCCTCGTTCACCCAGCTGCCGTCGGACTGGTGATACACTGCAGTGCTGGACACGAACGCCAAACGTCGCGGCGCTCGTGTTCGGTACGCCGCGACCAAGTTCGTGAGGCCATCGACGTAGACGGCGCGGTAACGCGCGTCGCTCGACTCGCCCGCCGAGGCGCAAAACACGACGTAGTCCACCGTCGGTAGCTGCGACAGGGTGTCGGCGACCGTGAGATCTGCGGCGATCCAGTGGCAACCCGGAGGTAACTCCGGGCGCGACCGCGCCAGCCCCCACACTTCATGGCCCGCGGCGGCTAGCTCCTGAGCGAGGCGAGTCCCGACGAACCCGCAGCCTGCGATCAATACCCGTTCACCCATGGCCGTTTGCCAGCTCGGCGCGCGTCGCCGATGATGGGGCTTCGGCTGCCGCGCTCGGTGCTGGGCGTGGCTGTTGCGCTGCGGTCCGTAGCCCGAACTGAAGGAGCTTGATCAAGTGTTCGTCGACGCGCTGGTAGTAGCGGCGTGTGCTCTCGGCGGCCCGTTCCTCCTCGCCTTTGTCGATGGCTTCCACCACTTCGCGCAGGTGCGCCGGGTACGTCGGTTCCAGGATCCACAACATCGGCACCCGCTCCAGGGTTTGGCGCAGCGCCTCCAAGAACGGGTTGGCGATCCAGCGGATGGCCACCGAGTGCGTAGCGTCTACGAGCGCGTCCAGCCAACGCTGTGAACCTTGCGCGACTACGATCGCGTCTTTGCTCTCGAACGCCGCGATCAACAGCACCGAGAGCTCGCGGAGCCGGACGATGTCCTCCGGGTTGGCGAAACGTGCCGCGACGCGCGTCGCGTGCTCGAGCAAGAGGACGCGGGGTTCGAGGATGTCCGACACCAACTTGGCGGCTTCGGCCGCGTTCGGGGCGCTGTTCAGGTAGGGAGAGAGCAGTTCCAGCGTCCCCGTCTTACGGTAATCTCGAACGATGACTCCGCGGCCATGGCGAACGGTCACCATCCGCGCCTGTTCCAGTTTCCGTACCGCCTCGCGCAGCGTGTTTCGATTCGTTCCGTATTCGGCCGCTAGTTCTCTTTCGCCGGTCAGCTTTTCGCCCGGCTGCAGCTGCCCTCGAAGGATCTTGGTTCGCAAGTCATCGAAGATCGTGTCGGCCAGGTTGTTGATGCGCGACGGTAGGTCTTCGGGTTCGTTGGCACTCATAGGATCCTGAAAAGCAGCGGACGGGCAGGAGGCCCGGGTCGGGTTTTACACGGTCCCGCATTCCGTCAGGTAACTTACTTTCGCGACGCGGGGACCGAGGCATCGGCGCTCGTACCGAGGGTGGCGACGGCTTGCGTGAGCGCGAGCAGCCAGCCTTGGGACTGCTCGTGAATCGGTCTCCAGGCAAGTTCTGCCCAGGTCTGGACGTGCGGGAGCTCCGAGTCTTGGAGCCGGAGCACGGGCCGCGCCCACAACGCGCGCTGCAACCGTTCGACCACGCCGCCCGGGGACGTCGGGGTCACATAAGCGGCGCGCGCGATCAAGGTCTTGAACAAGGAGCGCAACTTCAGTCGCTCCAGGAACGGTACGCCCCGCAACGTTGGCGCCATCAAACCCGCCTCGAGCGCGGCGAGGTAGTGCCCGAGGCGCTCGGGAGTGTTCAATGCGGCGTCCAGAATCAGCTCCACCCCCACGTGCGCGACCGCGCGACGGGGACCGCGCCGCACGGGCAGGGTGCTCAGCAGCACACGCGCCGAATCTTGGTGGCTCAAAAAAGCATCCCCGCCGTGGAACGCTGTGTCGGTCACGTGATGCAGGGAGACGCCGCGTGCGAGTTCGCCACTCGCGAATCGGCTGGCCGTTGAGTCGACCATGCCTTCGAAGTCCGGCAACATCGCCCCCAAAACGACCGCCGGTGCTGGCTCGAACTCGGCAGCGACGACGGCATGGCCGAAGTAATTCACGGGTCCCCCGCTAGCACTTGCCGCACTCGGGCTTCAAGGGCTGCCTGTTGGTCGACCGCCCACCTGTCACACCCGTCCGCGTCTCGGGGTTTCGCACACCCGCTTCAGGCGATGCGACGTGAGCTTGGCGTGATCGTGACTTTCGGGCGCGTTCCGGACGAGGGTTCTTCCGACGTGCCGTCGCAGTCTGCCAGGCGCTCGAGGATCTGCCGTCGCTGGTTCACGTCGAGGCGCAGGGCGTAGTCTATCGCGAGGCCTTCGAGGTCGCGGGCGAGTTCGGGCGAATCGACGGGGGCCGGCACCACGAGGCTGCCGAGCTGCATTACCGGACTAGCCACCGGAACCAACACGGCCCGGAAACATCGCATCAAGCGTCGGAGATGATGAGGAACCGCGATCACGCCTGGCTGGCGCGCCGTACCCAACCAATCCAGTAGCGGACTCGTCATCCCCACGTCGACTTGGGCCGCGGTTGCTACCGCACTTTGCGCTGGGCTAGAGTAAGTCGGCAGCACCAATACGGCTGCCGTTCCCAGCCCGACCAGTTCCTGCGCGGCTCGGGCGAGCTCTTCCGGCATGACTGCCGGGCGACACTTGTCGAGGGAGAAGATTCCCGTCGACAGCCGGCGGCGAGGTTCGGGCGCGGGAAACGAGTTCATGCGTATCCTGGGGGAACGGCAGTTAGTCTTCTTCGCTTCAGAGGTAATTCAATAAATTCTGCACGACGATCGCTAGTTCTCGTGTTGGCACATCACTATCCGAACCCGAGGGCGGGCACCGAACACCGCTTTCCGTTCCACTGTGGACGGGGTGGCTGTCAGGCAAGGGCGAAAACACAACGAATCGAACCCTGTCGCACCGAAAGGGGACATGGGTTACGTTCTCGCCCATGCAAGGGTTCGATGGACTCAGCCCGGGCGCCATACGCGTCGACCGCTGGCTCACGGCCGCCAGGCTGTACAAGACTCGCGGAGCAGCACAGACGGCATGTTCTGGGGGGTTGGTTCACATCAACGGCCAGGCGGTCAAGCCAAGCCACCTGGTCAAATGTGGTGACGAAGTTCGCGCTGAAGCTCCGCGTGGTCCAGTTGTTCTGATCGTGCGACAATTGGCGGAAAAAAGGCTGAGCGCAACTCTTGCGCGCGAGCTCTACGAGGACCGTTCACCCCCGCCACCTCCGCGCGAAGAGCGCATCGGAATTGCGGTCAGAGATCGCGGAGCCGGTCGTCCTACGAAAGCCGACCGACGGGCTTTGGAGCGCCTCAAAGGGGAGTAGTCGCATCGACCACCGTAGGGGTCCTTCGGTTTCTTTCCAGGAATAGCGAAAAACGGAAAAAAGGGGTGGCGACCCCCGGACTTCGGAGCCACATCACCAGTAGTTCACCACATCATCGAATGGCACTGGATGCCAAGGAGCGTGAGCTCCAGGAAGAAACATGCCGGAAAAAACTCGCCCATCTACCGCCAAGGGTCCGAAATCCACCCGCCCTGGTACGTTAAGTTACGGCTACAACTCTCCCTTCGCGGATGACGAACACATCGTTCGCCACAGCCTCTCTTCCCAGGAAGGGATGCCGGTTTTGGACGCAGCCGAGATCAAGAAACAGGCCGAAGCGCTGAGCCAAGCTCGAGACAAGGCAGGGGTAAACATCAAGTATCAGCACCCCTTCGACTTGTCCCCCGAAGATCTGGAGCGTGACGCTCGGTTGGAGAGCGACGTCGAAGCCAACGAAGAAGACGAAGACTGAGCACTCCGCCAGGTCAGCCGCCGTCCGAAGCGTCTTCCGCTTCGGGCACGGTGGTGTCGTAACGAGTTTCCAAATAGCCGTCGGGCAGGCTGACCTGCTGAACTCCACTGCTCTTGCCGCGCGGCACGCGCATCGCGTCCGGCGGGAACTGCTGCGACCTGTCGGCGTCATCCACCGCGCGGTGGAGTTCTTCCAAGGTGTTTACCTGCATCATCCTCTGGCGTAACGCAGCGCTGTTTCGAAACCCCTTCGTGTACCAGGTGCTGTGACGTCGGAACGCTCGAATGGCGGGGCGCTCGCCGACCCAGTCGCTGAGCAGGCGAGCGTGAGACAACATCACGTCGAGGACCTCGCCCAGGTTCGGCGGGTTTTGGGGGTCGCGGCCAGCGAAGACGTCCGCCAAGTCTCGGAACAACCACGGACGACCTAGACAGCCTCTGCCCACGATGACGCCATCGCAACCCGTTTGTCGCATCATGCGCAGGGCGTCGTGGGCCTCCCAGATGTCGCCGTTGCCCAACACTGGGATCCGCAGTCTGCTCTTGAGCACGCCGATCTCGTCCCAGCGAGCGTCACCGTCGTAGAGCTGCGCGGCGGTGCGAGCGTGGAGGCCGACCGCGGCACAACCCTCCTCCTCGGCAATCATGCCGGCGTCGCGATCGGTGCGCAGATCGTCGGTGATGCCGAGCCGGAACTTGATGGTGACCGGGACGCTGCCGGCGTTCGTCACCGCGGCGCGCACGATTTGGCGCAGGAGGTTGGGCTTGACCGGTATCGCTGCGCCACCGCCTTTGCGCGTGACCTTACGTACCGGGCACCCGAAGTTCATGTCGATGTGGTCGACGCGGCCTTCCCCCACCAAGCGTTTGACGGCTTCTCCAACGTAGTACGGGTCGACGCCGTAAAGCTGCAGACTGCGGGGCGTCTCGTCGGGCCCGAAGTCCGCCAGACGTAACGTCTTCTCGACACCCTGCACCAGTGGCCGCGCCGTGATCATCTCGCTCACGTAAAGCCCGGCCCCGAACTGCTTGCACAACTTGCGGAACGGGTAGTTCGTGACGCCTGCCATCGGAGCCAACACCACCGGTGGGTCGACTTGGATTGGTCCGATCGCGAGCGGCGCAAACTCACCAGGGCGCGCAACCTCGACGTCGCGATTGATGGGGCTCCGGTAGGCTTCGTCCATGGCGCTGTCGCCCTTAGCGGAGCGGCGATCCGGGTTCAAGCCGTTTCGCGGCCACCTTCCAATAGTTCGGAAGGCGCAGCGGTTCGCTCGTCACGGCCGGACGCGTTGCAGCAGGCGGAGGAAGTTTTGGCCGAGCACCTTGCGCACGACGTCTGCATCGATGCCCGACGTGAGCATCTCCTCCACCAACCGGGGTAGCTCCAGGCACGTGGGCATGTCCGAGGGCGTCGTGATCAGGCCATCCCAATCACTACCGAGGCAGACCGCATCGGTGCCGCAAACGTCGAGGGCGTGTCGGATGTGACGCACGACATCCGCGGCCCGGGCGCGCCGTGGTGCCTCGCGGATGTACAGGCTGTGATACATGATGCCAACCACTCCGCCGCGGTCCGCGACGGCTCGCAGTTGTTCGTCGGTCAGATTCCGCCAGTGATCTCGAGCCCCGCACACCCCCGTGTGCGTGACGATGGGCGGTACGTCGCGACTGTGCATCGCGAGAACGCGGTCGAAGTCTGGACGTGAGATGTGGGCGAGATCCACCAACACACGGTGCCGGTTCATTTCGGCGACCAGCGCTTCGGTGTCGGCGCGGGCGCGCTGCGGTAGCTTCACGGGGTTGCTCGTCGAGCCGAGCGCCGAGTTCGTGAGGTGCACCAAGGTGACGCGCAGCAAACTCTTGGCGAGAGTGGGGTCGAGCTCGTAGGGAGGCCCGAGCGCGTTGCCGCCTTGGACGCCGAGAAACGCGGCGTGCAATCCCGAACTCCGCGCGGCGAGGTAGTCTTCGTAGGTGCTCACGACTCGGGCTTGGCCGGAGTCGTGAAGGAGCTTCGTGAGACGTTCCACGTTGAGTTTCAGAACGGCTCTGCGCGACGTGGCATTGCGCCAAGGATTGGTCGTGATCACCCAGGTGGCGCTGCCGATGCCGACGAGCGCCAGGCGTGGCAAGTCGACGTGTCGGAAGAAGTGACCAGGGGCCGGGCCGGGCGTGTGGTGACGCGAGATGTCGTAGCCTGCGACGCGCGACCAGATGTACGAATCGACGTGCAGGTCCACGATCTCGGAGTCGTGAAATAGCGAAGCGGCCTCGAGCGAAACTCGAAGCCGCTTGCTGCACTGTTCGGGCGTTTCACGTGCCGTGAGGTTGATTGTCACGCTGGCTCCAAGAGGGGACTCGATGCCAGGATAACTCACGCTACGGCAACCAACGACAGAGGAAAGCCGCTCAGAGACCTTTGGGCACTCGATCCAGGTCTATTTCGGCCAGGGCGTACCGGATGAGTGCGCTTCGGTTCGCCTTGGTCAGACCGCGTCCCTTGAGCTGGTCGACCATGCCATCCAGACGCTGGAGGTCATCGGTGTACATCGAGATGCAGATCACCTTGTAGTGTGCCGGCTTCTCGTCACGTTTTTCGACATCCTTGACGGGGGTCACGGAGGACGCCGGAGTCCTTTCGTAGAACGTGCCGGATAACACGCCCTCTACTTCGTCCCGGTCCAAGACGCGGGCTGTCGCTTGTCTTAAGTCTCCTCGTTCGGTCACGACTCCTCCTCTGATTACGCTGTTGCAGCTAGGTGTTCGGGGTGGGTAACTGGCTGGCTTACCTGGGTTGGGGCAATGGCCCCGGAGATCAATCGATTGACGACCAACTGGTAGTCGGCCGCCGCGTTCGAGTCGGGGGCATACTCGAACAGGGTCTGTCCTTGAGATGGCGCTTCCTTGACGCGGATGGCGGAACGGACGGGCGAGAAGCAACGCTCACCGAAGTGTTCTTGGAGCGTCTCGAGTGCCTCCTGGCAGATGCGGGCGCGTGTATCGTACATGGTTGGCAACACGCCCCAAATCTGGACGGGGTGAGACAAGAGTCGGTTGACGTTCTTGAAGGTCTTGACGACCTGCCGCACCCCGACGAGAGACAAGTAGTCGCAAGCGACCGGACACAACACGCCATCCGCGAAGACCAAAGCGTTCTGGTTGAGGAGCGAGAGGCTCGGCGAGCAATCGACGACGACGTAGTCGTAGTTGGCCTTGGCCTCGGCCAGGCGGGTCGACAACACGCGGTCCCGGTTCTGACGACCGGCGAGGTATAGCTCGGCCGCGGCCAGGGTTTCGTTGGCCGCAAGCACGTCGAGGTTGTCGCGCGCCGAAACGATGGCGTCTTGTAAGCGTAAACCCATTACAAGTACGTGATACAACGAGCGCGTTGGCTTGAGTCCGAGCGACACCGCCACGTTGCCTTGAGAATCCGTATCGACGAGGAGCGTGCGTTTGCCGGCGCGAGCCAAACCTGCCGCCAAAGTCACGGCGCTGGTCGTCTTGCCGGTCCCGCCCTTGTGGTTGAAGACCGCGATCACGGACGGTGCGTCAGTCTTTGCCGCAGCTTGCGCCTCGTTGGTGTCGTTGGCGGCCGCGGAAGGAGGTGCGTCGGCTTCCGAAGGCGTCGCGTTGCTGACCGCTTGCACGTAGGGACGTGCTGGCGCCGGCTTGGTCTGCGAGGCCGAGACGATGTCCCCCAGGCGCAAGCCCTTGGCCTCTGCCACCAGTTGTTCACGGCAGCCGGTGCTGCACGCGTACTTGCGCTTGCCGGTGATCACGAGCACGTGGGCAGCGTGCGTCACTTGGAAATCGGTGCCGCAAGCGTCGCAGGGCACGCCGCTCGGCGATTGGTGACTGTTCTTGACGCACTCTTGTGAACAGAAGAAGCGAAACGAAGTACGGTTACCCTCGGCCGTAGCGCGGGTTTGCTCTTCCATCTGGTAGCTGAACTGAACGTGGAATGCCTTGTTGCAGATGCAACACGTCTGAAGTAGGTCCGGCATGGTCTCACCCTTTTTAATATCCGCTCCGACAATCGTTTATCGAACCGGGTAAAGAGCGAACTCGCACGGCGCTCCGGCGGGGGCCAACTTTTTGCATCCGTGACAAGCGTGTGACGACCGCACCGCCGGCGGGCGAGCATCTCCTCGGTTGAAGGTCGTGCGGCTCGACACTCGGGGAAGCTCCGAGCTAAACGAGCGGGGTATGCCCCGGTTTGGGTTTCGAGCGCGCCTGTTTGCCGTGACCATGGCCTCGATCTTGGTCGTTCTGGGGGTGGGGTATTGGTACCTTCGGACGACCACCGAGGCGGCGCTGCTCGAGAGTTTGGAGCGGGATCTCGTGGTGCGCGTGCGCCTCGTGCAAACCAGTGTCGAACTCGAAGCGGGGGAGACGCCCCCGAGCCCGGACCACGCTGCCAAGTGGGACGCGCTCGCAGATCGGTTGGGGCGTGTGGCCGCAGCCCGGACCACCCTGATGGCGCTCGACGGCGTGGTGCTCGGTGACTCCGACGTGTCGCTCGAGCGACTTCCCAACGTCGAGAACCACGCCAGTCGCCCCGAGATGAAGGCGGCGCTCAGCGGCCAGCTCGGGGTCGCGCAGCGCGTGAGCTCGACCGTGAGCGTCCCGTTGATCTACGTCGCTACACCGTGGGTCCGAGGCGGCCGGACCTTGGGCGTCGTGCGCGTGGCGTTGCCGGCGACCGAACTCGACGCGGCAGTAGACGGGTTGACCAAGGGGCTCACGGTATCGATGGGCGTGGCCCTGTTGATTGCGCTGCTCGTCTCGACCGTGGCCGCGCAACTGACGTCGGCTTCCGCGCGCAGTCTCACGCAAACGGCGCTGCGCATGAGCGGCGGTGACTTGACGGTGCGTTCCGCGATGGCCGGCAGTGACGAGTTCGCCGTGCTCGGCCGTGCCCTCGATGGGCTCGCACAAAACCTGTCCGTGACCTTGGAGCAGCTCAAAGGTGAACGGGACCGCTTGGAGCGCGTGCTGCGTAGCATGGTGGAGGGCGTGTTGCTCATGGACGAGGCTGGCAAGATCGTCCTGTACAACAGCGCGGTGATCGACATGTTGTATCTGAACTCGGGGATCCTCGGGCGGCGTGCGACCGAAGTGATCAAGCTGGATGGCTTCGAGGAGATGCTCGCGGGCGCGCTCGAGGGCGACAACTCATTTCGAGAGTTGA
>CBINDO010000248.1:0-12414 GCA_966249405.1 uncultured bacterium
CCTCGCAACCTTGGAGAGCCTGCTCCCGCGCCAGGGTCGAACCAAGCTACAAATCGACGAAATTCCGGTGGAGACTGCCGCCACGGCCGCAGCCGCGCGCGCCAATGTGATCTGGAAGTTGTGGGAGCCCCTGCTCAACCGGCTCGAAGAGGACACCTTGAGCAAGACTTGGCGGGAGACGGATCTGCCGTTGTGCAAGATGCTCGCCGAGCTCGAACAGGTGGGCGTGCTCGTCGATACGGCGGCGCTCAAAGGTTTGGGCGCAACCGTGAGCACTGAACTTCGGACGCTGGAAGCCAAAGCGCACCAGATCGCGGGCAAGGAGTTCAACGTGAACTCCCCCAAACAGCTCGAGAAATTGCTGTTCGACGACTTCGGACTGAAGCCCATCAAACGCACCAAGACGTCGCGTTCGACGGACGCAGAGACCTTGGAGGCGCTCTCGGAGGAGCACGAGCTGCCGGCCGTGATCCTCGAGATTCGGCAGCTCGCCAAACTGCAAGGCACGTACATCGAGACGCTCCCACAGCTCATTCACCCCAAGACGCGGCGGTTGCACACCCAGTGGCACCAGGACGTCGCCGCCACGGGCCGCCTTTCGTCTTCGGACCCAAACCTCCAGAACATCCCGATCCGCACCGACTTGGGGCGCCAAATTCGCGCTGCGTTCATCGCTCCGCCAGGGCACCAACTCGTCAGCGCCGATTACAGTCAGATCGAGCTGCGCGTGCTCGCGCATCTTTCCAACGATCCCACGTTGATCGACGCCTTCGAGTCCGGGCAAGACATTCACCAACGCACCGCCATGGAGATCTTCGAAGTCGAGGCGGACGAAGTGGATTCGGATCTGCGACGCAAGGCCAAGGCGGTAAACTTCGGCGTGATCTACGGTCAAGGCGACAGCGCCTTGGCCAAGAGCCTCGGCATCACGCGCATGGAGGCGAGCCAGTTCATCGCCGCGTACTTCCGTCGTTACGAAGGCGTGCGCAAGTTCACGGCCGAGACGTTGGCCTCGGCCCGCACCAGCGGCAGTGTGCGCACGCTGTTCGGGCGCCGTCGTCTGATCGCCGACCTGAACCACGCCAACCGCGCTCGCCGCTTGGCCGCCGAGCGCATCGCGATGAATACGCCAATCCAGGGCACCGCTGCCGACTTGCTCAAGATGGCGATGTTGCGGTTCGTGACCCCGGTAACCTCTGGCGCGCGCATGATCCTCACCGTCCACGACGAGCTCGTGTTCGAGGTGCCGGACGCCGAGGTCGAGGTCGCGAAGGCGAAGATCCGCGACGCCATGCAGTCCGTCTACGAACTCCGTGTGCCGCTCGTGGTCGACGTGGGTTCGGGACCGAACTGGAGCAAGGCTCATTGAGTCCGCGCCACGACTGACCAGCGTCGAAACTCGCACCGTCGAAACTCGCACCGTCGAAACTCGCAGCTTCAAAACTCGCAGCTTCGAAACTCGCACCGTCGAAACTCGCACCGTCGAAACTCGCGGGCCGTCGAAACGGACACGGCGCGCGGGGTTGGCGCCGTTATCCCGTTCCTTCCGCTCGCGGTCCCGTTGCGTTGCAACACGCCCATCCCGCTTCGCGGTCGCGGCGCGGTGCCGACGCACACCGCCGGCAGCAGCGTCCCATCCCAACCCAAAGGATGCGCTCAAGTTCACTCGCGTCCGCACCTGATGTCCCGAGCTCCCCTGCCGAATCATGGGTGAGACATACTCTCGATGCGCGACCCGAGACGCAGCCAGGCGCTCGAGCGGTCGAGATCTCGCAGGGCTAGTTCAACCCGAGCCGATTGCTCACCCAAAACACTCACTTGGTAATTGAACGGCGCTGCTTTTTCTTGGGGGGTTGCTCGCTGTCCTCGCCACCACGGCGCGGCCCTCGCTCGGCGCGCCGTCAGTATCCACGAGCAGTGCCCGCGACGTGAATGCTGCGCTGCACCAAGGTCAGGCGCGACCGCACCGACCGAGGAGCGTCGTCGCTCGTGACAGACCGGCGTCCCAGAACCGTGACAGCACCACCGCGTGTTCGCGCGCCTCCGACCCTTAGGCCAAAGTCGCCCAATTGGGGGCGATTTCCAACGGTTCGACCGCACAAACGGCCACCTAACTCTTTACAGCCGGGCGCAGCTTGACGACAAACCGCACCGCTATGACTGAGTCCGCACCGCGTATCGCCATCGTGATCCCCGTCTACAACGAGGAAGGGATCCTGCATTCCGCCGTCGTGGACCTGCGCGAACGTTTGGCGCCGATGGGCTGGAGCTACGAGATCATTCTGGCCGAAAACGGCTCGAAAGACCGTACCGTCGAGCTCGCGCGGTCACTTTCGGAGAAGTACCCGGAGGTTCGGTTCATCACTGCGGGCGCTCCCGACTACGGCAAGGCGCTTCGCGAAGGGATCTTGGCGACGACCGCCGAGATCGTGATTTGCGACGAGATCGATCTGTGTGACACCGACTTCCACCAGCGCGCCGTCGCCGCCATCGATTCGGGCAGCGCGGACCTGGTCATCGGTTCGAAGCTGATCGAAGGAGCCGAGGACGAACGCCCGCTCCTGCGTCATGCCGCCAGTATCGCGTACACGGGCTTGCTGCGCGGCCTGCTCGGCTTCAAAGGCACCGATACCCACGGCCTCAAGGCGTTCCGCCGTTCGAAGTTGCTCCCGGTAGTGAACGCGTGTTTGGTGAACAAGGACGTGTTCGCGAGCGAAATGGTGATCCGCGCCTACCGAGACCAGCTCAAGGTCAAGGAAATCCCAATCCGCGTGATGGAGAAGCGCCCGCCGTCGATCAACCTGTTCAAACGCGTGCCCAACGTGCTCAAGAGCGTCGCCAAACTCACCTGGGCGATTCGGATCAAGGGCTAGAGCCGACGCGCGGTGGCCACAATGGCGGCGCCGCAAGTCACCACGGCGCTGCAACTCACTCGGCATCGCAAGTCACCACGAGAGGATTGGCCAACCGCGCTTTCGCGCCACGAGCCCCAAGCGGAAGTCGGGATTGACGACGATCGGCGTTCCGACGGCCTCGAGCAACGGCAAGTCCGTGATGCTGTCGGAGTAGAACACGACCTGCGAGAGCGGTACGTCGGGGTGGTGTTCGGCGAGCCAGCGCTGGGTGCGTAGTAACTTGCCGCGACCAGCGCACGCCGGACGTACGAGTTTGCCGGTGATGCGGCCGTCGACGAGTTCGATCTCCGAGCAGATCCAGTGCGCGATCCCGAAGTGTTTGGCCACGGGACGCGTCGCGTAAGTCGTACCGCCCGTCGCGATCGCGACCGTGTCACCCCGTTCCAAGTGAGACGCCACGCAGCGTCGCGCGGCGCCAGTGATGTGAGACACGACGTATCGGTCGAACCAGTCGTCCATTTCGGCATCGATCTCCGACATCAGGCGGCCCTGGTACCAACCGATCGCGCGTTCGGCGAGACCGTCGATGTCGAGGTACCCGGTGAGATACCGAGCGTGCCACGTCGCCACCTCGGCGACGCGCGCGAGCGACATGTGGCCACGGTCGTATTCGAACTGCACGTACAGGCGGCCCGTGTTCTTCTTCACGAGCGTGCCGTCCATGTCGAACAGCACGATGCGGTTGGGATTGGAGGGCATGCCTTCAGTCACGGCTCGGGCCAATGGGAGCACTGAGCCGCGCTCACATCTGCTCGATGACCTCGATCCCGAGCAGCGTCAGACCGAGCCGCAAGGTACGCGCGACGAGCGCGCTCAACGCCAAGCGGCTGCTCTTGACGGCCTCGGATTCGGCGTTGAGCACGCGGCAGTGCTCGTAGAAAGAGTGGTATCCCGTCGCCAGATCACACAAGTAGTTGCACAGCCGGTGAGGCTCGAGGCTACTGGCCACGGATTCGATGATCTGCGGCAACTGCAGCAGCTGCATCGCCAAGCGGCGCTCCTCGGCCTGCTCGATGTGAATCGGCGTCTGTGCCGCAGCGTCGAAGTCCGCCTCACCTTTGCGGAAGATCGAGCGGATGCGGACGTACGCGTTTTGCAGGTACGGCGCGGTGTTGCCCTCGAACGCCAACATCCGGTCCCAATCGAAGACGTAGTCCTTGATGCGCTCGCTCGACAGGTCGGCGTATTTGAGCGCCCCGATGCCGACGGCGCGCCCGATCTTGCGCTGCTCGTCTGCCGAAAGTGTCCCACCTCGGCTCTCGATCTTGCTCGCGATGATCGCCGCCGCTCGCTCTTCCGCCTCGTGGAGCACCTCGGCCAGACGCACACTATCGCCCGCGCGCGTCTTGAACGGCTTCTTGTCTTTGCCCAAGATCATGCCGAACGCCACGTGCTCCAGGCTCACGGACTCGGCCGGCGCGATGCCGGCTTTGCGCAAGATCCAGAACACCTGGGTGAAATGGTCCGACTGGCGCGCGTCCACGACGTAGATCACCCGCTGTGCTCCGAGTGACTGCACGCGGAACTTCCCGGCGGCGAGATCCGTCGCCGCGTAGCCGAACCCGCCGTCGCTCTTCTGCACGATCAGGGGCAACGGTTCGCCGTCTTTGTTCGTAAACCCATCGCAGAACACGACGCGCGCGCCCTGGTCTTCGACGAGCAGGCCCTTTTGGCGCAACTCGTCGACCAACGGCACCAACGCGTCGTTGTAGTAACTCTCGGGGCGGATGTCTTCGTGGGTCAAGAGCACACCCAGCGCGCCGCACACTTCGTCCATGTGCCGGACGGACTCGTCGATCAACTTGCGCCACAAACCGAGCGCGACCTCGTCGCCAGCTTGGAGCGCTACCACGCGGGCACGCGAACGGTCGGCAAACGCCGGATCGGCGTCGAAGCGCGCTTTTGCTTCCTTGTAGAGATCGTTCAGGTCGCCGATCGCGTGCTCCCCCTCCGCGTTCCAGGCGGTGTCAATGAGGTGCTCCAGCAACATGCCGAACTGGGTGCCCCAATCACCCGTGTGGTTCTGCCGAATCACCTTGTCGCCGCGAAATTCGAGGATCCGCGCCACCGAGTCCCCGATGATCGTCGAACGCAGATGGCCGATGTGCATCTCTTTGGCGAGGTTCACGCCGCAGTAATCGACCACGACGGTCTTGCCGTCCTTGGACTCGTCGACGCCCAAGCGGGTGCCGCTCGCCATGTCCCGCAGCGCCGCCTCGACCGCAGTCGCCGACAACTTCAAGTTGATGAAGCCAGGGCCGGCGACCTCGACCTGGGCGAACAACTCGCCTGCCTGACCTTTCAAGGCCTCCGCGATTGCCGTACCGATCTCGCGGGGCTGTTTACCGAGAGCCTTGCCCAATCCCATCGCCAGGTTGGCTTGGTAATCACCAAAACGTTCATCCTTGGCGGCGCGCACCAAGGGATCGACGTCCCCAGCGGGGCCCAAAGCGGAAATCGCGGCGTGCCGCACCCATTGCTCAACTCTTTGTTTGATATCGCTCACGGCGGTTGCACCCTTAGCCGGTCACCGTGCTTCGTCAAGCGCTACGGAGCGGCGCGGACGCCCTTCCCGCCCCGAAGCCAGAAGCGAAACACCGTTGAGTGCCCGGTTGCCGTGTCGTAGTAGGGTGAGGCCCAGCGGCGCCGCGCGAGTCCACATTGGTTCGGGCCGTGGCGGCTACGGCCAACCTCTCGACCATGACTACTCCTGTTTCGCCGACAACGGAACTGCCCGTTGAGCAAGCCCTACCTCAGCTGGCAACCGCGCTGCGCGGCCACGGCTGCTTGGTGCTCACGGCCGAGCCGGGTGCCGGTAAGACGACGCGCGTCCCGTTGTTCCTCTCCGAAGCGCTGGCGCTGCCGGGAGAAGTGATCGTCACCGAGCCGCGTCGCCTGGCGGCGCGCCTCGCCGCGTCGTACGTCGCGACGCTGTCGGGCAGCCCACTAGGTAAACGCGTAGGCTACAGCGTGAGGTTCGAAGAAGTGGCGAGCGCCGAGACCAAGGTGCGCTACGTCACCGAGGGGATATTGCTACGACGTCTCGTGGCCGAGCCAGGCTTACCGAAGGTGAGCTGCGTCGTGCTCGACGAGTTCCACGAGCGGCATTTGGCGACCGACGAGCTCTTGACGTTGCTCGCCGAGCTGCGTCGCCGCAGGCCAGATCTGCTGCTGGTGGTGATGAGCGCGACGCTCGACCCGGCGCCGTTACAGACGTTCCTCGGGGGTTGTCCTCACGTACACGTGCCGGGCAAATCGTACCCGCTCACCGTCGTTCACGATGCCGAGGTCGACGATCGCCCGCTCGAGAAACGTGTGACGAGTGCCGTGAGACAAGCGCTGCGCAGCCATGAGCAGGGCGACGTCTTGGTATTTCTGCCAGGTACGTCGGAGATCTTCGCCGCGCAGGATGCGCTCAACGCCGCAGACCTCGGCGTCACCGTTTGCCCTCTTTACGGCGAATTGCCGCTCGAAGCGCAACGGCTCGCCGTGACGGCCTCCTCGAAACGACGCGTCGTGCTCTCGACGAACGTCGCGGAGAGCTCGGTGACCGTCGATGGCGTCCGGATCGTCGTCGACACTGGCCTATCCAAGGTGGCTGCCGTCTCACCGTGGAGCGGTCGTTCCGTGCTTCGCACCGAACCGATCAGCAAAAACAGCGCCGTGCAACGCGCGGGTCGCGCCGCCCGGCAAGGCCCAGGCACCGTGTATCGACTGTACCCCGAGGCGCGGTTCAAGACGCTTTCGGACCACGACTCACCCGAGATTGAACGCACCGATCTCGCCCCGCTGCTGCTCGATCTCGCTGCGCTCGGGGTCCCCGATCCGCTGGCCTTGCCGTGGCTTTGCCCGCCCCCGATCCCGGCGTTGAACGCCGCCTCGGCCCTCCTCGCCCAGTTGGGAGCCATCTCGGACGGACGTCTCACGGCGGTGGGACAATACATCGCCGACTCTCCGTTGCCACCGCGCTGCGCGCGCGTGTTGCTCGAGGGCAAGCGGCTCGGCATCGAGGAGCATGCGCGCCTGGCGGTGGCGCTGCTGTCGGAGCGAGACGTCCGAACCCGCGATCAGCGGACCAACGATCTGCCGACCGAGCAAAGCGATCTCGTCGAGCGCATCGACCGTACTCTCGAGTGCGACTTCGGGAGGCAGCGACCGGCATTCGGCGTCGATCGCGCGCGTTTGGCAGCGGTGCGGCGCGTGTTCGATCAACTCGCGCCGCGACGTCGCAAGGCCGACGAAAACGACGAGTACCTCTCGCCCGACGAACGCGATGAACGGCTCGGCAAGGCGTTGCTCGCCGGTTTCGGTGACCGCGTGGCCAAACGCAAGACCGAACGCGGCTGCGAACTCGTGCTCCGCGACGGCAGCAGCGCACGACTCTCCGAACAATCGGTCGTGCGCGTCGCGCCATTCGTGATCGCGCTCGACGTCGACGACCAACTCCGCGGCAAAACGACCACCCCCGTCGTGCGGCTCGCGAGCGCCGTGGAGCCAGAGTGGCTGCTCGAGGCGTTCTCGGACGCCATCGACGCAGTCGAGGAGCTGGTGTTCGACGTGCAGAAGCAGCGAGTCGAGTCGTCGAGCCGACTGACCCTGGGCTCGGTCACCTTGGAGGAGAGTCGTTTGCCCGCCAAACCCAGCGCCGAGGCTGGGGCGCTGTTATTCGCTTATGCTCGCAACCAACGCGCCCAGTTGTTCGGCAAAGATTCGAGGGTCGATAACCTGAGACATCGACTTCGGCTGCTCGCTCAATACGAACCCAATCTGGGTCTACCCGCGGCGCAGGAGTGGGACGACGAGGCGCTGCTTCGGCACGCCTGTGAAGAACGCACCAGTTTCGCCGAGCTCGAACACCTCGACTTCGGCGCTTGGGTCGTGGAGCAACTCACGCCCCCGCAACTCGCGGCGCTGCACACCTTGTGCCCCGAGCGCGTCCAGCTGAAAACGGGGCACTCGCTCGAGGTACACTACGAGTACGACAAGCCGCCATGGATCCAGTCGCGGATCCAAGACTTCTTCGGTCAAGACAAGACGCCCCGCGTCCTGCGCGACAAGGTACCGCTCACCATCCACCTGCTCGCGCCGAACAAGCGACCCGTCCAAGTGACCAACGATCTCGAGAGTTTCTGGACGCGGCACTACGCCACCGTGCGCAAAGAACTCCGGCAACGTTACCCCAAACACCACTGGCCCGAGGACGGCCGGGTCGCGGAGGCGCCGCCGCCTGGCAAGCTTCGCCCCCCCACCCCTAAGTGACCTCCGCGCAAGGCGCCAGGGTGCCCCAGAGCAAGTAATCGACGCGCGGGGTGCGAGTCTTTCATAGCCACGGGTGGCAGCGGTTTTGTAGGATGCGTCGGTGTCGTTTCAGAGGTCTTGCCTCACTCTCTCGATGCTCTCGTTTGCGGCCTGTTCCGGGGCTGGGGCTCGTTACGCCAGTGGCCCGTCGTGTGAGGAACGCCAGCGTCAGCTGGTGAGCGTCCTGCAGTCGCTTCCCGACCAAACGCTCAACTCGCCGTTGTCCGTGCCCCTACCTTCGGCGGCGTTGGCGGGCGCTTTCGGCAAAGGCCCCGTGCTCGAGGTGTTCGAAGCGCGGGCGCTCTTCAACGGCAGCGAAGTCCCGGGCACCACCCAGGAAGAACGGGTGAAGGCCTTGGCGACGGCGATCCCTGCCACGACATCCGCATCGCCGCTCTACGTCGCGGCCACGGCTAACGTCGACATACGTACCCTGCAGAGCTACTTGGCCGTGGTTCCCGACGCCTACGACCTGCGGCTCGCCTTCGTGCGTCCGACGGAACCTCCCGGCGCCCGCGCGGACTCGGACGAGCCCAACTCCGAGGACACCGCGTTTTCGGAGAAGTTGCTCTTGGAACGGGATCCCGCAGCCCGTCGCCAGATTGCCGCTTCAGGTTACCAAGAATATTCCGATTGTGAGGCGGTGGACGCAGCCGCCGCGGCGAGCGCGACCGCGCCGGAAGCCACGCGTTGGCCGACCCTCAAGCGCGCCATGATCGAAGCCGTGCCCCGGTGTGAATGTGCGGACATCAACCCGGATGGCCTGCGCAACTTGCTCGCGGCGGAACAGCGCGCGGGAAACGTCGCGCTCGGGTCGATGCCCGCAGCCTTCCTCAAGGACGTGCGTTGCAAAGCGAGCATGCCGCTGCGCACCGTTCAGCAAGTGCTCGCCGACGTCGAAAGTTTCGAAGTGGAGTTTTCGGGGAGTTGGGACGAGACTGGCGTGCGTTTCGAAGAAGTCGTCACCAACGAGCGGCTCCTCAACTACTTGTGTTCGGCGATGCCGGGAGAGCTGTTCGAATCCGTGTCCGCAGAGTTCGCAACCGTTTACCTAAAGACAGCCAAGGCGCCTCAGTGTCGCGCGTACCGTCTCGAGCCGGTCGCGCGCGGCGCGGTGTTCGGGACGCTGCGCTCCACGGACGCTTCCGCCACGAGCGCTTCTTACCATTATCGGCTGGGAGGCAACGACTTGCGAGTCTTCGGGCCGCTCCCATCCCCCGAGAGCCGTGCCACCGACGAGGGCCCGTGGGCCTGTAACAAGGATCTCAAGCTGTCGAGTTCCGACGCGCATTCGATCGGCGTGGACGGTGGGGGACGTCTCTATTTCACGCAAGCCGCCTGTGAAGCCGCGAGCACAGACAGCCTGTTTCCTGGCTGCGTGTTCGATCCTGCCTTGGCTCCTGCGGCCCCCCCGCCAGTAACCTCGGACGCACAGCCAGAGGCACCCACTCCGGCTCCCGAAACCCCATGAATCGATTCGCCGCTGCTCTCTCACTGGTCGCTTGGTGGTTGGGTGCGGGGTGTGCGCCGGAGGAACCCCCGAAGGCCGAGGTAGTGCCCACTGCCGAGGTGCCAAAAGTCCCCGTGTTCCCGCCGTTCGTCGGCGCGCCTGCTGCGGCGCCCGAGGTTCCCATCGAGTTCATCGAAGGAATGGACCCGTATTACCGGCAACTGACGTTGGTCGACCTCAAGGTGCCCAACACGTTGGCTCGCGCCGGCCATTGGGGCGACTCGATCATTGCTGCCGATGGTTTGACGTCGAAGATCCGCGCCTTGATGCAAGAGCGCTTTGGCAATGGCGGACACGGCTTTCACATCGCGAGCCGCTACAACACGGCGTACCTGCACCGCGGCATCCGGTTCTCGAGCGACAAATGGGCGAGCTGCCTGATCATCACGCGGTGTCGCAAGAACGACCACTACGGCTATGGCGCCGTGGCCTCCGACTCGAGTGGCGGCGCGTTGTCACGCTGGTGGACCCCAGAGAGCGGAGAAGGCAGCGGAATTTCCCGCGTGGAGCTGTGGTTCGCCGAACAGCCCGACGGCGGGTGGCTGCAAGCGACGTTGGATGACGGCGAGCCCGTAGTCATAGACACCAACGCCGACACGTTCCGCGACGGCTGGAAGGCCTTCGACACGAAGCCGGGTCCCCATCACTTCAAGGTCAGCGCCCTGGGCAATGGAGCGACGCGAGTGTACGGCGCGACCTTCGAAACCCACGGCCCCGGTGTGGTGTGGGACGAACTGTCGATGATCGGTTCGTTTACCCAGCGCCTCGACTACCAAGATCCGAAACACCTCGCGAGCCAACTGCAGCATCGCCAGATCAACCTGATCGTATTTCTGCTCGGCGGCAACGACACCTTGAGACACACCCAAGATCTGAGTCCCAGCCGTCCGATGACGCCCTATCGCGAAGAATACACGGCGGTGCTCAAGAAATTCCGCGCGGCGCGTCCAGAGGCGTCTTGTCTCGTGATGTCAGTGACCGATCACGCCGACCACATTTCGCCCGGCGTCGTCAAAACCCGTTCGGTCGTGCCGCGGATGGTCGAGGTGCAACGCGAGGTCGCCAAAGAGCAAGGTTGCGCGTTCTTCAACACCTTTCAGTCCATGGGTGGCGAAGGCTCGATCTATCGCTGGTCACGCAAAAAACCGGCTTGGGCCAACGGCGATTACGCGCACCTCGTGACGTTGGGCCAAGAAGCGGTTGCGCAGTACCTCGTGAACGCGATCTTGCACGGCTACGTGAGCTACCGACAACGCAACGAGGGCAAGCCGCTGCCGGAGTTGGCGGCCCTCGAGGCCCGAGGAGAAGTCGTGCCAGCGAAGATCCAACCTTGAGTGAGACACTCACCCACGCCAACCGTGGTCACCGAAGGCGCCACCCCGTTTTCAGCTAGTAACTACCCTATATCCACTGGAGTTGGTTGGGCCCAGCCCCGTGAGACAGTGTTCGGCTCCCGCCCACCACTCAACGTCGGTGTGCGCGCTGCCCCACGCGACGACCTCGGTCAGAGGCGGCGCTTGAGCTTGGCCAACAACGTCAGCGCTTCGAGTGGTGATAGCCGCTCGACGTCCACGGCGCGCAGCGTGTCGAGCACTTCCCTGCCGGCGGGATCGGCGGCGCTCTCGACGCTCGCGCCGCCAAACAAGTCGAGTTGACGCGTGTTTGTGCGACGCTTGGGCTTACGGCGCGGCGAGGCCTCCTCCACGGCGGTGCCCTCGAGGCCCGCGAGGATCGCTCGCGCGCGGGCCAAAACCGACTCCGGCAAACCAGCCAGTTTGGCCACCGCGACGCCGTAACTGCGGCTCGCGGCGCCGGCCACGACGCGATGCAGGAACACGACGTCGCCATTGTGCTCTTTGGCGCTCACGCTGCGATTGACCACGTGTTCGCTCTGCTCACCAAGGTCCGTGAGCTCGTGATAGTGGGTCGCAAACAAGGCTCGACAGCGCGTGACCTCTTCCAAGTGTTCGGCGACCGCCCACGCGATCGCCAAGCCGTCGAAGGTGCTCGTGCCGCGTCCGATTTCGTCCAAAATCACGAGGCTGCGTTCGGTGGCGCTGCGCAGGATCCACGCCGTCTCGCGCATCTCCACCATGAAGGTGCTGTCGCCGCGCGCCAGGTTGTCGCTCGCACCCACACGCGACAACACGCGATCGACGATGCCGACGTGGGCGCTCGCGGCTGGGACGAAGCTGCCCATCTGCGCCAGGAGCGCGATCAACGCGACCTGGCGAAGAAACGTACTCTTACCGGCCATGTTGGGGCCGGTGATCAGCCAAAGTCGTTCCCCCGTTGCGTCCAATGGCACGCGGTTGGGCACGAACTGGCCGCTCGCGGCCAGCCGCTCGACCACGGGGTGTCGGCCGTCGCGGATCTCGAGGCACGCGCTGTCGTCGACGAGCGGACGCTGGTATTCGTAGCGGTGCGCCACCTCGGCGAGCCCAGCGGCGACGTCCCACTGCGAAAGGAGCGCCGTGAGCGCCCGAATGCGCGCTGCGGCAGCGTGCGCCGTCGCGTTGAGCTCGCGGAGCAACTCGAGTTCCCGTTGCCGGTGAGCGTCGTCGGCGTGAGCGATCTTCTCGGCGAGTTCGTCGAGTTCGTCGAGCGTGAAGCGTTCACCCGTAGCCACGGTCTGCTTGCGCCGCCACGCCTTGGGCACCTTGCCCAAGGTGGCCTTCGTGACCTCGATGT
>CBINDO010000249.1:0-12313 GCA_966249405.1 uncultured bacterium
CGTAGCCAGCCGCAGACTCAGGTAGAGCTGGTCCCGCGTGCCGTCGCTCAAGCCCTCGACGCCGACGTCGCGCCCGTCGGCGGTCGTGCACAGCAACACGGGCTCGTCGTTGCCGTCGTACCCGACCGTCAGCCCGTTGTACCGCCCCAAGGTCAACTTCGGAAAGAACTCGCGTGCCCTGCCCAATACCGGGCCCTGGTTGGTGCGACGGTACCGCTCGATTTCCGTCTCGAGGACGGTGGTGGCGACCTTGAGGCGCAGGTAGCGGCGCACCGACGCCTGCAGGGTGGCCACCTCGGCCTCCAGCTCCTCAGCGGCTCGGGCCGCGCCTTCGCCGAGCTGGGATAGCCGCTGCTCGAGACCCACCCGTTGTTTCGTCAGCTCCTCCCAGCGCGCGTCCTGAGCGCCGAGTTGCTCTTGGATACGAGTGCGTTCGGCCGCGAGCGCACCGCTGTCCTGCCCTTCGCACCACGCGACGAGCTCCTGTAACCCGCGCCCCTCACCTTGGGCGATGATCTTGCGCTCCTCCTCGTCGCGCAAGCGTGAGAGGTCGCGCGCCCTAGTCACGCGCTCGAGCACCGCGAGCAGCGCCTCCACGTCGGTAACCTGGGCCAACTGCTGCAGCCGTGCCAAATCGTGATTAGCGGCATCTTGACGCAGCGTCGCCTGCTGCAGGTGCTCACGCCGCTGTTCGAGCTCGCGGCCGAGGCGCTGACGTTCATTGGCCGCGGCCAGATTTTTCCGGTGAGTGTCGAGCAGTCGCTCGAGCAATTCGATGACACCGAGCTCCGGCCGATCGGTGTAGACGAGCGCAGCGACCGCGTAAACGTCGTCTCGCAGGGCGTCGGCATCACGTTGGATGCCCGCAATGCGCCGCTCTAGCCCGCGCGCCTCCTCCACTTTCTTGAACAGATCGGCGAGCGCGTCGAGGGCTGCCTGGAGCTCCTCCGGCCCCGCGTCTCTGCCGAGACCCAAACGTTTGGTAACCTTCGGCCATTCGCTGCGCAGGGTGCGGTTCACCTCTCTCAGCTCGGCGAGTTCGCGTTGCGTTTGCTCGAGCTGCTGCCGCTGCAAGTCGATGCGTTGAACGAGCTCGGCGCGTTTGACGTTGTTGGTCCTGCGGTTCTGCAGGACGGCGTCGAGACGCGCCACGAGCTGCGTGAGCGACTCCCACAAGTATCGCCCCTGCTCACCCGCCTGGATCAGCTCGGTCGATAGCTCGGAGACGACCGTCGCCAATTCTCGCTCGAGCTTCCGGACCTGAGCCTGAACTTCGCGGCGGGTGTGTTCGACGCCACGCAGCTCGTTTACGCGCGCCAAAACCTGAGGCATTTGCCGCGGCGTGCTCGGAACGAACGCGGTCCCCGCCCACAACGTTTCCCACCGCCCCGTCACTACGTCCCGTTCACGCGCGAGCTCCGCGTGGCGCTGTTCTCGCAGCTCGAGCTGCTCGAGTGCCTCAGCCAGCGCTCGGCGCCGCGCCCGATGTTCGGCGACTCGATCCGAGGCCCGCAGCAGCTTCTCCGCGTATTCGTCACACGCGTTCACCTGCTGGCGAAGCTCGGCGCACAACCTTTCACGCGGCCGCTTCGGAGCGGGCTCAGCCTCCGTCGTTTTGCGGCGCGAGCGCTCGCTCGCGCTCGTGAGCGCAGCTTCCAGCGCGTCGATCAGTGCGTCGCGGCCGCGCCGCAGCTCGGCGAGCGCCTCTTCGGTGGGGATCGCCGCGCGTTCTTCGAGTTCCTTGACGGCGTGCGAGAGCTCGACGACCCTCTCGCGGATTTTGAACGTCTCGGCCTCGAACTGCTCCTCGCGGCGCCCGAGACTGTCCATCTGCTGGACGAACTCGGCGACCACGTCGGCCGAAACCGGTTGCTTGTCGGCCCACAGCTCTTCACAGGTAAACACGGGCGGAGCTCCCGACTCCCGCGCGTTCCACTGCGGGGCCAAGGCCGGCCGCAGCTCTGAAACCAGGGCCGCCCACTTGCGGTCCGCAGCGTCGAGTTCCAGCTTCGCCCGGTCGAGAGCCAACTCGAGATCCACGTGTTTTTGGGCGCGCACGTGCGCCATCTCGAGTGAACGCAGGTTGGTCTCGTCGGGCGTCTTGGTGAGCTCGCGTTTGAGGCTCTGCAGGCTCGAGTCGTATTCTTTGATCTTGCCCTCGAGCGTGCTGCTCTTGGTGTCGTATTGGGTGCGCTCGCGGATCAAGCGCCGGACTTGGGTCTCTTCGTCCTTGGTGAGACGGTACTCTTCGACCCTCTCGCGATCCGGCTCGTATCCCAAGTGCCGGGCGATACGAATCACGTCGTCGTAGACCGCCGAGAGCTCGGCCTGACGCTTGGGCAAGTCGGCTGCGGCCTTGCGCGCGCTACCGAGGCGTGCGTTCAAATCGTCCATGCGCCCCACGGACAAACCGAGCAACCGCTCGTCGACGACGATCGCCGCCAACTCTTGCTCGACACGCCCGAGCTCCCGGCGCGCCTGCTCCAGCTGTGCCGACGCAGCATCTTTGGAGCGCAACGCCGAGTGAGCGCGCTGCTCGGCATCGAGCGGTAGAGGTGGCAACGCCCCGAGAGCGGTGAGTTGCGTCTGGTAGCTCCGCCACTGGGCCACCAACGGCAACAAGCGCAGTCGCATCTCGACGTCGGACTTGCGACGATGAAGCTCCTGCCGCGTCTCACTGACTTCCGAAAGAGAGGTTCGAGTCTCCTCGAGCTGCGAGCGCAAGTCCAAATACGTCTGAGGCGGCGTGGCGAGCGATGCCACGAGCTCCTTCGCTTTACGGACGTTGCCGATCTCGACGTTGAGGCGTTTACTGCGCCCACGCGCCGTAAACAACTCTTCGGCCTGCTCGCGCAGGGACTGCAGCAGCTGGCGGAGGTGAGCCGTACCGAACCCAGCCTCGAACAAGGTCGCGCCGAGTTTTCCCTCGAGCGCCAACAGGGACTGCGCGCCCTGCCGCAACGTCTCGTGGTTGAGGCCGAACATCGAATCGAACAACTTCTGATCGACGCCGCCTAGAAAACGCGCGAGTTCCTTCTCTTCCAGCACCTCGCCGGTCGGGCTCAACAACGTGTTGACGCGACCCTTTCGGCGCACGAAGGCGAGCCGCTCCACTTCTCCGAGTGGCGCTCCGTCGCTGCCCAACACCACCCGCGACAACTCCGCCCCGAGGCGGATGTCTTTGCCCGCGTGCACGAAAGTGTCCGCGGACTGCTGGGGCACGCCGAACAACAAACTCCGGATCGCGCGCAGCGCGGTGCTCTTGCCCGCTTCGTTGTCACCGTACACGACGTGCAAGCCGGCGGTGGAACCGCCAAACTCCAACGTCTCACCGGTGAACTTGCCAAACGCCGAGAGCTCCAGCCGCTCGATCCTCACGGCTCCCCCTGTCCGTAGAGGACCGACTCGAACAGCTCCCCAACGTCGTCGAGGACCTCGACCAACGCGTCCGGATCGTCGAGATTGACGCCACCACTTCCCTTCTTCACCTCGAGAGGGAGTTTGGTCTTGAGTTCGTCGAACGCCTCGAGCAGCCGCCCGCGCGCCGCCGAATCTGCTCGCAGCTCCGCGAGCGAGCGCAGGATGTGCCCGAGCGCGTCGGCGCGCCGGGCAAGTTCGGCGGGTGCCTCCGGGGCGCTGGTGTCGAATCGCACGCGCTCGACCCACACGCCGGTGAGTTCGTTGGCCCGGGCGCGCACCTCGGCGTTCCAGCGTTCGAGGTCACGATGCAAACTCTGATGCGCGCCGGTGACGCCCGAGACGGTGACGCGCGCCACGAGTACGCGTTCTTCTGCAGCGTGCCAGGCGCGACCGATCGCGTCGAACACCCGCTCCACGACCTCTTCGGCCGAGGTCGCCTGGTCCGCCGCGACCTCGATGCGTGAAAAGCGCACCACGTCGAGCACGCGGTGCTCCACGCTCTGCACACCGGCCGCGTCGTACTCGACCAAGGTGGCACCTTTGGGGCCCGTTTCCTTGACGTGTCTTCCCTGCAAGTTACCAGGGAAGACTACCCACGGCTTGTCGGCGAGCACCTCGCGCTCGTGGACGTGACCGAGCGCCCAGTAGTCGTAGCCCTTGGAACGCAACGTCTCGAGCTTGCACGGCGCGTACGCTTCGTGCCCCGGTCGCCCCGTCGCGCACGTGTGCAAGACGCCGACGTTGACGAAGCCCGCAATCGCGTCGGGATAGCCCACCGCCAGATCGCGGTGTTCGGCCCGGTGCGCGTAGCTCTGCCCGTGAAACGCGATGCCGAGGTCCGCGTAGGTGAACGTCTCGGGGCGCTCGCTCCCGAACTCCCGCACGTTGTCCGGCAAGGTCAGCCGCTGGGTGATCTGACTCTGCGCGTCGTGGTTACCCTTGGCGATGACGACGCCGATCCCCGCTTGGCGCAGGCGCTGCATCTGCCGGCCGAAGAACAACCCCGTCGAATAGTCGCGCCACTCGCCGTCGAAGAGATCGCCAGCGAGCACCAAAGCGCCGGCCGATTCGTCGATGCACAGATCGACCAAGTTCTGCAGGGCGCGCCGCGTCGCTTGACGGATTTGCTCGACCGGCGCCCCTTCGTAGCGCTCGAGGCCCACCAACGGGCTGTCGATATGTAAATCCGCAGCATGCACAAACTTCATGGCGTGAAAGACTTCGGGAGCAACGACCGCCGAGGCTTATCCCGCAAACTCGTGACGGCGGACAGTCCATCGTTGCCGATCGGCTGCCCGTCCCGGCGGCTGGCGTGACGGTGTGAGCGGAGGGGCGATCTGGCCAGTGGTAGTATCACCAATTTGATCGGCGTGCCCATCAGTTTGGCTGCAGTCGACTCCACGGATTGTGTACGCTCGTGCGCCGTATGCCCGAGGTCCTGACCAAAGATCCCCCCGCGCGCGATGGGGTTCCCGTTCCTCCGCAGCAGGGTACGTTGCTGACGCTGGCGGCTTTGGGCTTGATCGTGGAACATTTGGACCAGCCCGTGTTCGCCAAGGACCAATCGCAGCGCTTCGTGCTAGTGAACGGCGCGTTTTGCGACTTGGTGGAGAGTACGCGGCCGACGCTGTTGCATCAGTGTGAAACGGAAATTTTGCCGGTGACGCCGCCCTCCCCGTTGGAGCAGTCGGTCTTCGACCATGGGACGCCCACCGGCGGATTGCGTACGTTTACGACGAGCGGCGGCACTCCGCTGGTGCGACACACCACCTTCGTGCCGCTGATCGATGGGCAGGGCGCCGTCACGCACGTGGTGGGCGTCGTCGGAAGGCCAGGTGAACCCGTCACTCACCCCGACCAATTCCAGGAGGAGCTCGAACGTTACGCGGTCGAACGCACGGCGGCGCTACGCGCCATGCAGCAAGACCTGCTGCGCCGCGAGCGGATGTGGGTGCTCAGCCAAGTAGCCGCCGGGCTTGCGCACCAATTGCGCAATCATCTCGCCGCCATCACGAACGCGGTCGCGATCATTCGAAAACACGTGGCGCCCAAAGACAAGATCGCCCACCAAGCGCTGGAGCTCGCCAACAGCGCCGCGTTCGAGTCGAGCACGACGATCGGTGACTTGCTCGACTACACCAAGCCTCGCCCCTCGAAGCCGATGCTCGTCTCGTTGAAAGAGATCGTCGCTGACGCGCTCGAGTTGACGCCGCCGCCACCGGGCGTGGTGATCGGCGCGGACCACCTCGAGCTCGACGTATTCGTCGACGCCCATCAGGTGCGCGATGCCCTGCGCAAGGTGATCCGCAATGCCTACGAAGCCATGGCCGGAAAAGGTGAACTGCGTTTCTCCGCGACGAGCGTGCCCTCACCCGCGCCGGCCATGATCGAGCTGCGTATCGCCGATACGGGGATTGGCGTATCGGACCAGCACCGGGAGTTGCTGTTCGAGCCGATGATCACGAGCAAACCCCTAGGCTTGGGTCTGGGGCTGGCGTCGGCGCTCGCGTTGGTGACGCAACAGGGCGGGACGATCGAGTGTTTGCGGGGCGTCGACGCGGGCGCGTGTTTTGCCTTGCGCTTGCCAGCCGCGGGCCCGTAAGTTCGAAACTTGGCGCCTCTGCGCCCTCGAAACAAGGAACCCGGACATGCTGATAGACGACATCAAGGCCGCGATGTTTGCGGCGATGAAGGCAGGAAAGACCGTCGAAAAGGAGCTGCTCCGTACGGCCATCGGTGAAGCGACGGCCACCGGTGAGAAGCCCGACGACGCGCAGATGACCGCCCTACTTCGCAAGTTCGTGAAGAACAACGAGGAGACGCAGGCGGCGGCAGCCGATGAGGCAACCAAAGAGAAGCTGGCTCAAGAGCTCGAGATCTTGAAGCGCTTCTTGCCGCAGACGCTGAACGTCGAGCAAATCAAGGCCGCTCTCGCGCCCGTCGTCGAGGCCATCCGCGGCGCTGCCGGCGAGGGGCCAGCCACCGGACTCGCCGTGAAACACCTGAAGTCCGTAGGCGCGTTGGTCGAGGGTAAAGACGTCTCCGCGGCGGTCAAGGCACTGCGCGCCTAACGGCGAGCTCGCGATTTCGGCCGCGCCGGAGCGCGACTCGACGCCGCCCGTCTTCGACGTGGCGGCGTCGCCATTTCCAGAGACGGGGGCCGTCAGGAAGCGATCTGTTTACTCAACGCGGCCAGTGCTTCGTCGAGCCGCCCATGTTCGGTGCCCCCGGCTTGCGCCATGTCCGGACGCCCACCGCCGGAGCCCCCGACGATCGCAGCGATTGGACCAATGAGCGCGCCAGCCTTGTATTTGTTGGTGAGCGACTTGCTCACGGTGAGCACCAGCTGAGCCTTGTCGTCGGCGATGCTGCCCACGAGCACGATCGCATCCCCCAACTTGTCACGCAGCTGCTCGGCGAGCTCGCGGAGCGCTCCGCGTTCCGTAACTTCGGTGCGTACGGACAACACGGACACGCCGTTGATGGTCTGCGCTTTGGCGAGCAGGGCGTCGATACCGCCGCCTTGCCCCGTGAGCAGCTTGCGCTGCAACTCGGCGATTTGCTTCTCGAGCGTCTTCTCTTGGGCGATCAAGCGCTCGAGACGCACCGGCAGCTCGCTGCCGTTGGTCTTGAGCAACGCCGCGGAGCGTTCGATGGTCTGCTCGAGATCGCGCACGTAAGCGAACGCGCCTTGCCCCGTGATCGCGGTGATGCGGCGGACGCCAGCTGCGACGCCTTGTTCACCCGTGATCTTCAGAAACCCGATGTCGCCCGTCGCTTTGGCGTGAGTACCGCCGCACAACTCGACGGATTCGGCCATCGTGAGCACGCGCACGCGCTCGCCGTACTTCTCGCCGAACAACATCATCGCGCCTTTGGTCTTGGCTTCCTCGATCCCGACTTCGGCGGTCTCGACGGGCACGTTCAAAAGGATGCGGTCGTTGACCAAGTCCTCGATTTGTCGCAGCTCGACGTCACTGAGCGGCTTACCGTGAGTGAAGTCGAAACGCAGCCGCTCCGGTCCAACGAGTGAACCCTTCTGCTGCGCGTGAGTGCCGAGCACCTGACGCAGTGCCCAGTGCAACAGATGCGTGGCGGAGTGGTTCCGGCGCGTTGCGTTGCGGCGCCGGGTATCGACGCTGAGCGTCAACGTCGCGCCCACGGCGAGTTTACCCTCCGTGAGCCGCCCGCGATGCGTCCACAACCCATCGATAGGCTTTTGCGTATCGCTGACGGTGAACATCACGCCAGCTCCGTTGGCACTGCCGCTGTCGCCCACTTGACCGCCGGACTCGCCATAGAACGGGGTGTGGTCGAACACGAGTTCGACGTTCTCCACGACGCCGGTCGTCGCGTCGATTTCCTTGACGAGCTCACCGTCGTGCACGATCGCCACCACCTTGGCGGTCGCTTCGTCCTGGTGGTACCCGAAGAATTGCACCTGTTTACCCGGCACCAGCGCCAGTGCCTCGCGGTACACCTCTTCGACGGCGCTCTCGACGCCCTTGAACTCCGAGCGTTCACGCGCTTCGGCGAGCGCCGCGTCGTAGCCGGCGACGTCGACGCTGTAACCGCGCTCGCTGCAGATGACCTGCGTGAGATCGAGCGGGAAACCATAGGTGTCGTACAACTTGAAGGCGTCACGGCCGTCGAGCACCTTGCTCTTCTGGTTCTCGAGCGCCGCAAAGCTGTCGTCGAGGAGCGAGAGCCCACGTTCGATGCGGCGGCGGAATCTGACCTCTTCTTGTTCGGTCACGGCCGCGATGTGATCTTTGCGTTCGCGGAGCTCGGGGTACTGACCGCCCATCAGGTTTACGACCTCGAGCGCGACCTCGTGGAAAAACGGACGCGTGATCCCGAGACGGTGACCGTGACGGATCGCGCGGCGCATCACGCGCCGGAGCACGTATTCACGGCCGTTGGCGTCCGGCATCACGCCTTCGGCGAGCAAGATCGCCGTGAGACGCGAGTGGTCGGCGATGACGCGCATGCTGACGTCGTCGGGGGACATCGTGCCGCCGTACTTCTTGCCGGAGATCTGCGCCGCCTTGTCGACGAGTGCGCGCAAGAGATCCGTGTCGTAGTTCGTCATCTTGCCTTGGAGCGCCGACAAGATGCGCTCGAAGCCCATGCCCGTGTCGATGCTGGGTGCCGGCAGCTTGGTCAGCTTGCCAGAAGCGTCGCGTTCGAACTGCATGAACACCAGGTTCCAGAACTCGAGCCAACCCACCCCTTCCGGCGTTTGATCGTCGGTGAGCTTCGAGGGGTCGGGGTTCGGACCGTGGTAGAAGTAGATCTCGCTGCACGGACCACACGCGCCGGTGTCGCCCATCGACCAGAAGTTGTCCTTCATGCCGAGACCGATGATGCGGTCGTCGGACAGGCCGCTCACCTTGCGCCACAACCCGCGCGCCTCTTCGTCGGCGGGGATACCTTCAGCGCCGCCGAAATACGTGACGGCCAAACGGTCCTTCGGCAGACCCAGCTCCTGGATGTATTCCCACGCGTAGACGATCGCTTCTTCCTTGAAGTAATCGCCGAAGCTGAAGTTTCCGAGCATCTCGAAGAACGTGTGGTGGCGCGGCGAAGGGCCCACGCTCTCGAGGTCGTTGTGTTTGCCGCTGATGCGGATGCATTTTTGGCTAGTCGTGGCGCGGGTGTACGGACGCTTCTCCTTGCCGGTGAACACGTCCTTGAACTGCACCATGCCGGCGTTTGCGAACATCAACGTCGGGTCGTTCGGGATCACGACGGGACTGCTGGGCACGATTTCGTGGCCGCGTTTTCCGAAAAACTGAAGGAAAGAATTACGAACTTGGTCTGCTGTCCTCGACATCGCGGCGTCCTCCTAGCACAAAGCCAGGCGCCAAAGTCGCGTCGAAAATGCGAGGGTTTGGCCGTCTGAGTCCGTTTTGTGGGGATGGGCCCAGCACTTGTCCAGCCCTCGGCGGCTCCCGCCCACCGCGGCGCGTCGCGGCACGCCGGCGCGGCTCGACGCGGTGGGCGCACGACGACCAAATCACGAGCGCACGGCGCAGGCGATTCACGGCGCAGGCGATTCACGGCGCAGGCGATTCACGGCGCAGGCGATTCACGAGGCGGGGCGACGACTCACGGCGCAGGCGATTCACGAAGCGGGGCGGCGACTCACAGCGCTCGGCGACTCACGGCGCTCGGCAATTTACGGCGCACGCGACTCACGGCGGGGCTGCGGTGGCTGCAGCCCGCGAACCCGCGCGGGCACCTCTCGCCGCAGGCGCGGTTTTCGCTCGCGGCGTCGATGGCGCGGCGAGGGCACGTGGTCACGTGTTGGCCTCCGCCGCCTTCGACTCACCACGGGACGGGTTCGGGGCGCTCTTTGGCGACGACGATGGCGGCGCGCAGCGTCTCTTCCGGCAACTTGCAGGAGTTCTTGCGCAGCGCGCGTTGCAGCACCATCAACGCGCGCTGGTCGGCGTTCAGCTGCGCTCGCGGCAAGATCGCCGCGTAGTCCTCGCAACTTACCGCCTCGCGCCAGTCGAGCACGAACGCCAACATCGGGGTCGCCGCGTCACGCACGCGCTTCGTGTAAACGAGCTCGCGCGCCAGCTGCGAAATGGGCGTCACCTCGCGCGACTCCACCCAGGAGCGGTACAACATGTCGGCGCCCTTGGAGCCGAAATATTCGGCCATCAGGCGCATCGCTGTTTCGCCGGCCTCGGGCTTGTGGCTCATCTCCCAAACGAACTTGCGGAGCGCTTGGTCTTCACCGAGCGTCGGCTCGCGTTCGAGCGCTTTCTGGTAAGCCGCAAGTGCTTCGAGAGCGCGACCCGCTTTCTCGCGACCGGCTGCGATGGACAGCCATTCGCGTGCGGAACGCGCTGCTTCCGGCCGTGCCTCGAGTTGTTCGAGCGCTTTTGGATCCCCGAGGAAGGCCAGACCGAGCAACTTGTCTTGCTCGGGGTTAGCGGCGACCTTTGCCGCCTCGGCTTTGGGCGCCGAGGTCGCGGGCCGCGCCGGAGCATGTTCGACGACGGGTGCCGCGTCTGCAACCGGCGGCAGCGGTTGGCTGGGAGAGCGCATCGCAAACACGGCCAGCGCGATGCCGAAGCCGAGCCCGGTGAGACCGACCACCAGCGCGCCGAGGCGCCACGCCGGCAACATGAGTCCAGCGAACGTCACACGCCGACCCCAAGGTCCGGAATCGAGACGTTGGATCCAGGTGATGCGAGGGTAACTTCGCACCGATATCAGTCGCGTGCGCGTCTTGCTCTGGGTTACCGGCACCTGAGCGCCGAGCAGCGCCAAGATGCGCGAGACCACCTCGGCGGCGCTCTGCGGCCGTTGCCCGGGCTCTTTGCTCAAGAGTTCGCCCACGAGCTGTCGCACGGCGAGCGGTACGGTGCTCGGCAGCGGTGGCGGCGCTTGGGTGATCTGCATCAGCAAGATCGCGCTCACCTCGTCTCCGGTGAAAGGCGGGCCGCCGCTCAACATTTCGTACATCAGCACGCCGAGCGAATAGATGTCTCCGCGGTAGTCCACTTTTTGCCCCGCGGCTTGTTCCGGAGACATGTACTCCGGCGTTCCGAACACGGTGCCCGTTTTGGTGATGGGCCGGTCCGACTGACCGCGGTCGCGCAAGCTCACTTTCGCGATGCCGAAGTCCAGCACCTTGACGAGCTCGGGCTCACCGTCGCGCTCGACGAGCATGACGTTGTCGGGCTTGAGATCGCGGTGGACGATCTTGTTCTGGTGCGCAGCTTCCAGTGCCTCGGCGATCTGCCCCGAGATCGTGAGCACGCGCGGCAACGGCAAGCGCTCCTGCATGACGTCGCTCAAGCTGCGGCCCTCGACGTAATCGAGCACGAGGTAGAAAGCGCCGTCCTCCAAGCGACCGAAGTCGCGCGCTTGCACGACGTTGGGGTGCTCGATGCGCGCAGCAGCCACCGCCTCTTGTTCGAAACGGGCGACGACCTCCGGCAGCGCGGTCATCTCACGGTGCAAGACCTTGAGTGCGACCGTCTTCTTCATGTGGATGTGTTCGGCGCGGTACACGGCGCCCATCCCGCCCAACCCGATCAACGCGGTGATGCGATAGCGCTCGGCCACCGTCTTGCCGACCAAGGCGTCGGCCACATCACCGAGCGAGCCAGCGTTGGCAGACGCCGCCTTGGCGCGCTCTTGGGCTAACACTGCCTCGTCCGGGGCTAACACTGGGTTTGCCTCGGGTGTGGCTGCCGCGAGCGCTCGCGCGGACGACGTTTGGCCGTCGCGATCGTGGTTGGCAGCTTCATCGGCAGGGTTCGCAGACACGTCGTCAAATCTCTGAGGACCCGACGCAGCTTTTCGAACGTCTGCTTTGTCGAGCCTGTCAGCCTTTGGGCCCAGGTTCAGCCTTGCCCAATACTCGTTGATAGAGGTCCTCGTAGCGACCTGCAACGACTTTTGCCGCAAACTCGGATTCCAGTTGCACTCGCTGACGTGTACGAATCGTCTCCCACATCGGCCCCGGCGCAAGGAGTTCCGAACACGCGCGAACCCAAGCCACGTTGTCTTGGAGCGGAACACGCACGGCGCTTTCGAGTTCGGCCACCGGGCCCTGGTCTGGAACGACTAGTGGCACGCCCAAACTCATCGCCTCGAGCAGCGCAATCGGGATGTCGACCTTGGCGAACAGGTCTGCCACGGGGAACACCACGAGCTTACTCGCCGCTAGCAACACCGGCAGACTCGGCAATTCACCTGCAAAGCGCACCCGCGCCGGGTCGAGTTGGGTCTGGAGCGCGCGCTGCGCGTCGGCTGCCGCGGCCGTCTTTTGACGACAAGCGAACACGACCAACGCCCGAGGATGCGCCTCGAGCAGAGGCTGCACCAGGTCACGGACGCGTTGCGCTCCGCCACTGAACTCGAGGTC
>CBINDO010000250.1:0-12310 GCA_966249405.1 uncultured bacterium
TCCAGGTGACGTGTCGGGGGTATGCGGTCGCGCAGTTCATGCAACCCGAACCTGCAAAATACGCACACATCCCGGCGTTGGCGGCCACCAGCTTCATGCAGCCGGAGCAGCCGTATTTCGCGCACCATCCTGGGCGCTTCTTCTACGTGCGTGACGACGAGACGGGCAGTTTGTTCTCCGCGCCGTTCGAGCCGGTGCGCCGCGCCGACGAGTTCGAGTTTTCGCCCGGCCTGTGCGACTTGCGTTGGCGTGTCGTGTGTGACGGCATCGAGGTCGTGTTGCAGCTCAACCTCGCGGTGGACGAAGTCGCGGAGTTCTGGACGGTCACCGTCAACAACCGTTCGGGGCGGGCGCGCAAGATCTCGCTCGTGCCGTATTTCCCGGTCGGATACTCGTCGTGGATGAACATGCACGCGGCCTACGACGCCGCGCTCGGCGGCATCGTGGCCGCGTGCGTCGCGCCGTACCAGAAGCTGGCCGACTACTTCAAACGCAAGGAGTGGAAGGACCTCACGTACCTGGTCGCCGACACGGCCCCCACGGCGTGGGAAGCCAATCAAACGGCGTTCGAAGGCGAGGGCGGGTTACACGCCCCGAGCGCGCTGGCTGCGCCGAGGCTGGCCAAGGGCGACGCCCTGCACGAGATCCCGGCGTGTGTGCTGCAGTTCGCGTGGGACCTCGGCGCCAGCGAAGGGCGTACGGTCCGGCTCTTGTTCGGTCCGGCAAAGGACCACGCCGAGATCGCCCGGCTGAAAGCGACGTGGCTCTCCGCCGAGGGGTTCGCGCGCGCCGCCAGCGAATACGCGACGTATCAGGCGGCCGGCGCCGGGTGTCTCACGGTAGAGACGCCCGATCCGACCTTCGACGACTACGTCAACGCGTGGCTACCGCGCCAAGTGTACTACCACGGCGACGTCAATCGTCTCACCACCGACCCGCAAACCCGCAACTACATGCAGGACGCGATGGGGATGGCCTACGTCCTCCCGGAAAAGACGCGTGCCGCGCTGCTGCTCGCGCTCGCTCAGCAGAAACGCAACGGCGAGATGCCGGACGGCGTGCTCCTCTATCCGGGCGCCGAGCTCAAGTACATCAACCAGATCCCCCACACCGACCATTGCGTGTGGATCGCGTTGTGTATCGACGCGTACTTGAACGAGACCAACGACTGGGCGTTACTCGACGAGCAGTTGCCGTTTGCGGACGACAGCGCGCCCGCGAGCGTTTACGAACACCTGTGCCTCGGCATGGAATGGCTGCTCGGCGCGCGCGACGAACGTGGCCTCTCGTTCATTGCTCAAGGTGACTGGTGCGACCCGATGAACATGGTCGGCTACAAGGGCAAAGGTGTCTCGGGCTGGCTCACCGAAGCGGCGTGTTATGCGCTGCAACTGCTGTTGCCCGTGTGCCGCAAGCGCGGTGACCGAGACCGCGTCGCGCGTTACGAGGCCGCTGTCACGGAACTCAACGCCGTCATCAACCGTTACATGTGGGACGGCGACTGGTACGCGCGTGGCATCACCGACGACAATGTCGTATTCGGCACCAAAAAAGATCCAGAGGGACGCATCTTCCTCAACCCCCAAAGTTGGGCGTTCTTGTGCGGCGCGCCCGACGCCGAGCAACGCGCGAAGATGCTCGAGGCCATCGCCACGCAACTCGAATCACCCTACGGCGTCGAGTTGTGCGCCCCCGCGTTCACGAAGATGCGCGACGACATCGGTCGTGTTACCCAGAAGTTCCCGGGGTCGGCCGAGAACGGCTCTGTCTACAACCACGCGGCCGCGTTTTACGCTGCTTCGCTCTATCACGTGGGCCGCGGCGATCTCGGGTACGAGGTGATCCGCAAGATGTTGCCGGGCCCCGACGTCGAAGATCTGCGTCAACGCGGTCAGCTCCCGGTGTTCATTCCAAACTACTACCGCGGCGCGTGGCGGCAACATCCGCGCACCGCCGGGCGATCGAGTCAGCTGTTCAACACGGGCACGGTGGCTTGGGTTTACCGCACGTTGATCGAGCAGCTGTTCGGTTTGCGCGGCGACGGCGAGCAGTTGTGCGTCGACCCGCAGCTGCCGCGTGCCTGGAACGAAGCGAGCGCGAAGCGCAAGTTCCGGGGCGCCACGATTGACCTCGTGGTGCGTCGCGCCGACGTCACCGCGACGCGGGTTTCCGTCAACGGTGAGACGTGTGCGGCCGGGCGATTCACCCCGCACGCCGGTCAACGTTACGCGGTCGTCGTCGAAGTGCCGCGCTGAGCCGCCCACGCCGAAACGCCGTGCTGAAACGCCGCGGCGGCGCGGCGCACGCGTGAGACAGCGACGGACCCGAACGAACGCCGCGGGGCCAGACCGCGTCGCAGCGCGGCTTCGAAGCTTCACGGTTGTACGCCGAGGTGTACGTGCGAGGTACGTCGCGGCGACGCAGTGGCTTGGCGTTGGGGTTCGGCGTCAGTAGATTTGGCAGTAGTCGGGAAAGGTGTCCGGTAGCCCGTCTTCGAAGGGGCTAGGCTCGACGCCGAATGGGTGTGCCTTCATGAACTCCCACGCGGCGCTGTACAGCTCCGACGGTGCACGGCAGTGGCCCCCGCCGTGGTCGCAGTTGACGACGAAGCTGCCCGCATCCTTCATGTGCGCGTCGTAAGTGGCGCTCGTGCGGCTGAACGCGACGACGACTACGTCGGTCGAGCCGCCGTGCATCGTCATTACGGCGGGCGTGTGGGACGGATCTTCGATCGATTGCCGCGAGACTTCGCCGCCCGAGTTCGGCGCCACCGCCGCGATGTAGCTCGAACGCATCGCGCCCATGCAGCCGGCTTGTAACCCGCCGGCGCTACAGCCCGTGGTGTAAATCCGCCGTGGGTCGACGGCGTGATCACGCACCGCGCAGGCGGCGATCAGATCGGCGATCTCGAAGTCGTCTTTACTGAACGTCGAGGTACCGGAGCAGTCTCCGCCCGTGCCCGTCGAATCGTCGAACGAGACGATGATGCCACCCGCATCGAGGATCTCTTCTCGCACGGCGCGTGGCAAGAAGGTGTTTACTTCGCTCGCGGACGAGCCGGTGCCGTGCCAGTAGAACACGAGGGACCCGGTTCCGTCCTTCTTGGGACCGACTTGCAGCGAGATGCCGCCGAGGCCCGCTACCGTCACGGTGCCGGTTTCGAACGTGGGACACGTCCCGGAGATCGCTGGGATTCGGGGCATCGGCGCCGTGCTATTTGGTGGCTCGGGGTCGCTGCCGGAGCTGGCTGGGTCGCCGGAGGGCGTCGGCGGAGGTGGGTTTTCGGACGCGTCTGGCGGTGGGATTTCGTCGGACGACACTTCGTCGGGGGGTGTTGTGTTAGGGGGCGCACTCGACGCGGCGCCTTCGCCAGCCGAGCTCTGGTGCGGGGAGGTCGTCGATGGCTCGACGCTCTCGGAGTTCGACGCGGGAGCGCCGCCGGACGTCGTCTCTGGAGTCGTAGTGGTGCCATTGTCCGAGGTCGCTGCAACGCCGTCATCGGAGCGCTGCTCCACAGGTGGGCCATCGCCTCCCGAGCTGGCGCATGCGCCGAACAACGGGACGAGGCACACAACGGCGAGACATTGGACGCGAGCACGGGAACCGTAAACGGAGCTGCGGGATGCCATGCGCGCATTGTGACGCGACCGCGACGTCGCGCGACTCGAGGGACGCGGCCCTGCTCCAGGCAGGAACGTCGAGGACACTCACTCGAACTGCAGGGCTGGTAATTTTCACCATCCACTGGGTCGGGTGTCGGGTTTGATTCGATGCGAAACGCTCCGACCGGATACGAGGAGCACACAGGCGGCCGGCACCCTACCTTCCGCGAGCGCTAACGACGCACGATGCACGAGCGCCCAGCCGCCCCCTAGGCGCGCTCGTCGCGAGTGGGTACTGCGCGTCGTGCGGGTCGAACGGCGTGCATGTTGCGCGGTCCGTCGTCTAGCGGGAAGCCGCGACCCGCGAGTTTTCCCGCCGCGACCTCGTGCCACGAATAGCTGTGTCTCACGCGCTTCTCACCGCGCGTCGGACACTCGGCCACTGGACGGTTGATGCGGGCACGCGCGCCCGGTTAAAGTCCTTCGTCATGACCTCGGACGACGTAGTGCCGGCACTCATCCTCGTGGCGCTTTTGGGTCTCTTCGCCCTCGCCATTCATCGAGCGATTCAAAGGCGGCGACGCCGGCGCCCCGGGCGTGAGCGATGGGACTCGGGGACCTCCCACTTCGATTCGTCGAACTCGACGTATGGCCACTCGTCCGACTTGGGTTTCGGGACGAACTCGAACCCCTTCGAGCCATTCGCGGCGAGCGGCACGAACGACGACGCTTCGCGGAGCAGCTTCTCCGGCGGAGGCGGCGACTTCGGGGGTGGCGGCGCGTCGGACTCTTGGGGCTCGAGTGACTCCGGCAGCAGCGACTTCGGCGGCGGCGATTTCGGCAGCAGTGACTCTGGCGGCGGAGGTGACTCGAGTGGGGGTAGTTCGGATTGAACGCTCGTCCCACGCGCGCTCGCAAGCCGCAACGGCTTCACAAGGCGGGTCGTAAACGACGCGCGGAAACCGCGGGGGGCGAACAGCACGCGGGAAACCGCGGGTGGTGAACAGCGCGGAGTGGTGCACGTGGCTGCGCTGGAGCCGCGCTGCGTCGCGGTCTGGCCCCGCGGCGTTCGCTGGGAAGCGTCGATGTCTCGTAGAGGGATTTTCACCGCGCTTAGCGTCAGACTACGAGCCGCAATGGTTCCAGCGTTGGTGCGAATCGAGTAAACTCGGTGCGGAAGGAGGTGAACGATGTATTCGGGGGAGTTGCTGTCTGGGCTGTTGATGGTGACGCTAGTGATGTTTGTGTGTGTGGTGCACGGAGCGATCAGTCAGCCCTCGAGATCGCGGAACCGGCGCCAACCGGGACTTCGCGTGGGTACGGGTCGGGATGGCGGCACGGGTGACGCCATTCTTGGGGCACCGGCCGATCATTGGGATGGGTCCGCGTCGGGTGATGGGAACAGCGGAACGAACGGTACGGAGTTCGCGGGGAACGGCGGAGGCTACGGTGGTGGCGGCGCGTCGGACTCTTGGGGCTCGAGTGACTCCGGCGGCAGTGACTTCGGCGGCAGTGACTTCGGCGGCAGTGACTCAGGCGGCGGTGGCGATGCGGGTGGCGGTAGTTCGGATTGAGCTGCATGTCGAGCTCTTCCACGTTTGGCGTGAGTGAGACGTCGTCGAGTTAGAATGAGCTACGCCCGCGTGAAGCTGAAACTGGCGTGGTTGGGCTGCGGTGACGGGCCCAAACGAAGGCGGGCGGGGCACCTAGTGCCGTCACGCCCGCTCGGTCGCGGCTTCAACGTGCCGAGCCGTTGGCCCGGGTCTGCCGTTCATCACCGACTGCAGCGGCGGCCGGCGGCGTTCACGCGACGGTCATTCGTTCGCTACGGAGATGGGGATCGCTGCCGTGGCCTGTTTGTCCAAAGTGACCTCCAAGTGCGTCACGCCAGCGTCGATGCCAGTGACGACGAGGCTACCGGTTTTTTCGTCGTAGGCGACCGTCGCGATTTTGGTGTTTCCAGTTCGGAACGAGACGCTCTTGGTGACGTCTTCTTTGGCTTTGCTCGTCACCAGGAACACTTGAGTACCAGCTGTGACTTTGGGTGAGACGCGGAGGACGTTGGGCGAGAACTCGAGGTAACTCGACACGGAGACCGACGACAGCGACGTGCGCGCGGTGAACTGACCGTAGACCGCCTGGATCGTTGCTGTGCTATCGCCTTTGGCGGCGGTTACCACGCCGGTCTTGGGATCTACCGGGATCGCATCCTTGTCGCTCTTCCACTCGACCTGGTGGGACAAATCGACCAGCCTGCCGTCGACGAGTTGTCCCATCGCGACCAGCGCGAACGGCACACCGACCAGCACTTGCGCTTGGCTCGGATAGATTTCTAGGAGCTCGAGCTCGAGTTTGTCCGAGAGGATGGTGACGGTAGCGCTGGCCTCGAGCTGCTCGTATTTTGCCCAGACGGTGCCGGTGCCAACCGTTAGCCCGGTGATTACGCCGCCCGCGTCGACTTTGACGTATTTGTCATCGGCGGACCACGTGACTTTGGTCGTGTAGTCGCCGAGGTACAGGCCGGTGGCGTCGTAAGCCTGCGCCTGCAACGCAGCGGTCGCGTTCAGGATCACGCTCGGACTGCTGGGGCTGATGGCGATGCGCGCGACGGGAACCGCCGTGACCGTGGCTTTGGCGGTGCCAGACAAGCCCTGGAACTTCGCCGTCACGACGGCGCTGCCAGCCGAGACGCCTTGCGCGACGCCAGCGCTGTTGAAGGACAACACGTTGGTGTTGTCACTCGACCAGGCGCTGTTCGTGGTTACGTCGACGCTCTGCCCGTTGTCGTATTCGGCCGTGGCTTTGAGGGTGTAAAGCTTTTGGACCTCGACCGAGAACGCGTCGGGGACGACCTTGACGCCCGTCAACTTGGGAGCAACGACGGTGACCGCTGCCGTGGCGAGTGTTCCTTGGTAGTCCGCGGTGATGGTTGCGCCGCCTGCGCTGACCCCCGCGACCAGACCAGGTTGTGGCAAGGTCGCGATCGCGGTGTTCGAGCTCGACCACTTGGCTTTGCTCGTCAGATCTACCGTGGAGTTGTCGGTCAAGGTGCCGATCGCCTTGAGTTGCACGTTCAGTCCGGCCGTTACCGTGGCCGTCGCGGGATCGACGATCAGTTGCTTCAAAGTTGGCGACGTGACGGTCACCACCGACGTCGCGGTGAGTCCCACGTAAGTCGCGGTGAGCGTGGCGGTCGACTGCTTGGCGCCAGCTTGGATCGATTTCTTGTCGGCCGAGATCGTGGCGACGGCCGCGTCGGTGCTCGTCCAGCTCACGAGCGTGGTCGCGTCCGAGGTCGTTTCGTTGCTCCAGTACACGGTGACGGCGACGGGTGTACTTGTGCCGGCGGGCAACGTCACCGTGGCCGGCTTCACCTCGAGCCTGACGGCGTCGGGTTTGGTCACTTTTACCGGCGACTCCACGGAGAGCGTGGAGAATACGGCTCGGACGGTCGTATCACCGGAGACCCCCGCGAGCACTTGACCAGGTCCAGTCAACGTCGCGATCGACGTGTCTTTGCTCGTCCAGGTAGCGCTCGACGTGACGGTTTGCGTAGTGCCGTCGCTGTAGTCGGCGAGGAGCTCGAAGCTGCCGCGCAGCTTCTCGACCAAATCGAGGCTCGCTGGCACGGTGCGGATTCTTTCGAGCACCGCGGTCGTGATCGTGATCGGCAGGTTGCCTTCTTTCCCGCCGAAACTCGCGTATGCGGCGGTGGTGCCTGCCTTTACACCTCGGACCATGCCGCCGTTCGTGCCGGACTCGACGGTGAGCGTGCTGGTATCGCCCGAACGCCAAGCCGCCGTCTTGGTGACGTCGAGGCTGGTGCCGTTGTTGTAGACGGCCGTGGCTACGAGCTGCAGGCTGCGACCTGCTGGAATGGACGTGGCGGGTCCCGTTACGTCGACGCGCGTCACGCTGGCGGCGATCACCGAAACCGTCGCGGTCCCCGACGAGCCTTGATAACTGGCAGTGACGGTCACGTCGGCTTTGCTCGCCGCGAGGCCCGTGACGACGCCTAGGTTGACACTGGCCGCGTTGGCGTCGCTAGTCGTCCAGGTCGCCGTGCTGGTGACGTTTTGCGAGGTGTTGTCGCTATACGTCGCCGTGGCGGTAAAGCTCACGGTGTTGCCGACGATGACGCTGTCTTTGAGCGGACTGATGTTCACCCCGGTCACTACTGCGCTGGTTACCGTGATCCTGACGCCGTCGCTCTGCTTGTCGTCGAACTTGGCAACGATCGTCGATTCGCCGACGGCCAGCGCGTTGACGAGCCCCGCCGTCACCGACACGCTCGTTCCGCTGGTGCGGAGCCACTGGGCGTCGCTGGTGACCAGCCTGGAGGTGCCGTCGGAGTAGAACGCGCGGGCGAGCAGCTGCGTGGTGCGGCCCAGCGGAATGGACGTGACGTCTGCTTCGATCGCGACGCGCTCTACGACTGCGTCGGTGACGGTCACGGTGAGACTCGTGCTGACCCCACCGTAGCTGGCCTTGATGCCGGCGCTGCCCTTGGCTATACCGGTTACGACGCCGCCTTGGACCGAAGCCACGTCGGGCGACTGGGTTGCCCAGGTCGCCTGCTTGGTGACGTCGACGCTGCGGCCGTCACTGTAGGCGGCCGTTGCGGTGAGGGTGATGGTGCGGCCCTTCGGCACCGAAGCCGGGTCGGGGGAGATGCTGATCGCTTTGACGACCGCATCGGTGACTGTGACGCTCGCGGTTGCCGACTTGCCGGCAAAAGTGGCCGTGACAGTGGCGGAACCCAATCCTTTGGTCGTCGCTTTACCGGTGCTCTCCACCAGGACGACGTTCACGTTGTCCGAGCTATACGTGGCACTCTCGGAGTTGGTGGTGCCGTCGCTGTAGGTGGCGATGGCCGTAAACTGCAGCGGTTCACCGAGCGCGACACTGGCGGTTTGGGGCAACAGAGCGAGGCTGGAAACGACGGCCTGGGTGATGTTCAACACGGCCGTATCCGAGAATCCGCTTGCTGACGCGGTGATGGTGACTTGGCCCGGTTTGATGCCGTTGGCGGACCCGTTGGTGACGGTTGCGGTGAGTGGGTCCGAAGACGTCCACGCGACGTTCGTTGCGGGGATCGTGGTTCCGTCGGTCAGTACCGCGGTCGCGGTGAACACCACCGGAACCCCGACCGGTGTCGACGCGGACTCCGGTGAGACGGTGAGGCCAACGACCGTGGCAGGAGTGACCTGGAAGGAGGCCGCGGCGGAGAACGCGCCGTAGCTGCCTTCGATCGTCGCCGTGCCTTGCGCGAGCGCGAGCGCCTCTCCCAGGTTGCTCACCGACGCGGTATTGGGCGTGAGGCTTCGCCAAGCGACGTCACTCACGGCCCCCGAGGTGCCGTCCGAATACGAAACGACGGCGTTATACTGCACGCGGGCGCCCTTGGGTGCCGAAGCTACGGCCGGCGCCACCGTCAACCCGGTGGGCACCGCGTTCGTCACCGTGACCTCGGCGCTGTCCTGCCAACCTTGCAGAGCGAAGCGTACGAGCGTTTTTCCGCTGCCCACTGCGCGCACCGCGCCGTCGGATACGGTTGCGATGTTGGTCGCGTCGCTGCTCCAGACGCCCCCGGCCGAAACCGGGCGCGTGGTGCCGTCGGAGTATTCGGCCAAGGCGCTGAGCGTCGTGGTCGTGCCCTTAGGCAGGCTCACGGACTCGGGCGTCAAGGTGACGCCAGTGACCACCGCGTCCGTGATCTCGAGCTCGACCTCACCCGAGATCCCGAACAACTGAGCCGTGACCGTGACCGGGCCCGCGCGCTTGCCCGTGACCAGGCCTCCGGCGTTTACGGTCGCTACGTCCAAATCATCGACCCACCACGTCACATCCTCCGTGGCGGGCACCGTGGTACCATCCGAGAACGACGCGCGCGCGTCGAGTTGCAGTGTCTCACCAACCGGCGTCGAGGTGCGGTCGGCAAAGACCGTGATCGCGACGAGCTCGGCTTCCGTCACCGTGACGTCGGCGCTCGCCGATTCGTCGAGGTAAGTCGCAGTGATCGTGGCTGCGCCTTCCAGGTTACCGCGCACCAGGCCGGAAGTGCTCACGGACGCCGCGGACCCGTCCGACAACCAGGTCGCGAAGTCGGTGACGTCGCCCGTGCTACCGTCGGAATACGAGGCGACTGCGCGGATCTGTTCACTGCGTCCGGCTATCAACGTCAGCGCGCCGGGCTCCAGCGTCAGCGCTACCAGTGTTGCCGCGGTCACGGTGACCTGGCTCTCGGCGGTCAAACCGCCGAAACTAGCTCGCACGGTTACCGAGCCCTGCGCGATCGTGACGAGCAGGCCGCCGTCGAGTACGGTCGCCACGGTGGCGTCGCTCGTCGACCAAGAGGCGTCCTCGGTGACGGGTTCAGTCGAGCCGTCCTCGAAGGTGGCCTCGACCGCGAACGTGGTGCGAGCTCCCAACGGCAAGCTCAGCTCGGTGGGTGCCAAACGCAAGGAGACGAGATTCGCTTCCCGCACCGTGATGAGCGCGGCTGCTGTCTCACCACTGAACTCCACGTTTACCTCGGCTTCACCCGGCGCCAGGCCGTAAGCGTCGCCGCCTTGAACGACGACGATCTCCTCGTCGCTCGACGACCACGTCGCTTGGGCCGTCACGTCGAGGGTCTGTCCGTCCGAGAACGAAGCAAAGGCGCGCAGCGTCTCGGTCTGGCCCACCAAGATCGCCGATGTTTCCGGCGCGACGCTGACCCCGACCAGCACCGCGTCGCTCACACGCACGACCGTCTCCGCGGCCACGCCGTCGAGTTCGGCCGAGATGGTGACGTCACCCTCGGCGTAGGTCGTGACCAGACCAAGCTCGTCGACGTCCGCGATCAGCGGGTCACCACTCGTCCACACGACGGAGGGCGTGAGGTCCAGACTAGACCCGTCTTCGTAGACGCCCGTTGCCGTCAGTTGCGAAGATAACCCGGCGGGCAACGCGAGGTAGTCGGGTTCGATGAACAAGAAGTCGAGCTTCGCGTCGGAAACGGTGACGCCGATCTCCGCCTGGATCTCGTTCAGCTCCGCGTGCAGAACGGTGTAGCCCGGGGCGTTGGCCCACACGCGACCGTCAGCGATCGTCGCTATCGCCGCGTCGTCCGACGTCCACTTCACGCGGTCAGTCACTTCGCGCGTCGTGCCGTCGTTCAACGTCGCGCGCGCGACCACGGGTGCGCTGGCACCCTTGGGTAAGGTCAGCTCGCCGGGCTCGAGCATCAAGTTGGTCACCAGGGCGATCCAGGGGACCAACAGCTCGTCAGGCTCGGGGACGGTGATTTCTAGCTCGACGGTGACGCCGTTCACGGTCGCGATGATGACCGTGGTCCCGGGGCCAACGATGGTCACGAGACCGTGTTCATCTACCGTCGCGACGGCCTCGTTGGTCGAGCTCCAGGCGACGTCGGCGTCCGGGTCTACGCCCTCCAACGCGAGCTGGATGGTTTGCCCTGGCACCAACGGACCGGCGTCCCAGCCGTAAACGGGCACGATCGCGACCTCGAGCATGCCCGCGCCGGTGTCGGCGTCGATTCCTCCATCGAGCGGCCCGGCGTCGCCAGTCTCCAAGGTTACCGTGAGGGCGTTCTCGGCGGACGACCACGGTCCACAAGTCGGGATGGCGGTGGTCTTGCTCGAACACGCGAACGTCGCGACGACGCCGAGCACGTCACCTGCCGTGAGCCGACTGCACACGGCGGGAGGGAGCTGAACGCGGGTTCGTCCCGCGCCATCGGGTTCGCTCGACGTTTGATAGCCCAGCCGCTCGTCTGCCGACAGGACCACGAGGCAACCGGCGTCTCCGCAGATCCCGGGCTGGCCGTCGGGTAAATCTGCGCCGTCGGGTAAATCTGCGCCGTTGGGCACCACCAGGGCCAGGTTGAAGTTGCCATCGTCGGGGATCGAGAGCTCGACGCCACATTGCTCGTCTGGCACGACGGGCGCGGCGCTCGCGAAGCAGGCTTGCACGTCGATACACGAGCCGCCGGCGTTCGGCCCCTCAGCCCCGCCGAACACGTTGCCCGGGTAGAACTCGGGCAAAGAAGACTCTTCGATCGCCGAAGCTACGCACTTGCCAGCCACACACGTCGCGGGTTCGCCCTTCACGTCGGGGCACGTGCTGGTGAAGAAATCGTCGGTCGCTTTGGCAGTGCCGAGACACAGGAAATCCAACGGCAGCTGCAGCAGCGAGGTACGGACTCGGGGTACCTGAGTCACGGCTTGCGCGAATACGCGCGGTTCCGAATCTCGCAACCCTGCCACCGCTATCGTGACGTCACCCTCGGGGATGTCTGCTGCGTCCAGCGTGACGATCAGCGGCACGGTCGTGTCGCCGTCCGGCGGCAGTTCGAATTCTTGCTCGTGACGTACCTCACCGTCCGAAGTTACCCGGACGCGGATCTCGTCGATGCCGCCGGGCACCGCCATGTCCGTCTGCGTAGCGATCACGAGTTTGCCCGGCGCGTCGGGCGCTGGGTTCTTGCAGCCCGTGAGTTGGCCGACGATCAACGTGGCCGCCGCCAAGCCCACGGGGCCACGGCGAAGGAATCGTTTCAGAATAACGGCGACGCTGCCGAACCAAAGCAGCAATAGGACGGTGGACGAAGGCATGGATGACCTGTGCTGACTGCGCGGAGAGTTGCGGCCGGAGCAATACCGATGAAACTCGCGAGTGTTGACAGGAACCAACCACTAAACAAT
>CBINDO010000251.1:0-12293 GCA_966249405.1 uncultured bacterium
TCGGAGTTGCAGAACGGGCAGTGAGACACGGCGAGCCGCACGTGGCGACTGCAAGTGGGGCAAGGGACGAGTTGTGCGGTGGCCATGGTAGATTTCCTCTCGGGCAAGCCAGATTATTCTCCAGTCTCGACCGATTGTCCCGAACAATTCGAGCCCGGCGAAACGCACGCCGGTGGGCGCGCAGAATGCCACAGGTGAACACGGTGCAACACCCGCGGCGCGTTATCCGGTGCCGATGTCAGTTGTCGACCGGGGGCGCGCCGTAAGGCGCCACCACCGTCGGCTCGGGCTCGACGTCGAACCCTGCATCGACGGCATCTGCGTCGAGGCCCGCGTCGCGCGCTGCGCTCGAAACGTCGGCGTCGATGCTGCTCGCGTCGGCCGCGCCGGCGTCGGCGGGCGTCGGTTGGACGCCAGCCTCCGACGCGCCACCATCCGGGGTACCCGCGGACGAAGCCCCGACGGCAGCGCTAGAGCCGCTCACGTCCGTCGATGGTGCGACCGGGGCACCGTAGATCGCTTGCTCCGAGCGGTCGCCGTCGGTGGTCAGATCCGCTCCAGTCGTGGCGACGCCGTTACTTTGGGAGGAATCCGAAGATTGGACGTCCGGAGCGACGGGGCTGCCGTAAGCCGGCGTGGCGTTGCCACAGGCGGCGGCGAAGCCGGCGCCGATCGCGAACAACGTGGCGCGCTTGACGCCGCTCTGCACCTCGAGACGGCGCGGAGCGAATTGGACGCCCAACGTCGCTTGGTTCAACCCGCAACCGCAGAACGGACAGTTGGCTTCGAGCGATCGCACGTGACGACCGCAACCAGGGCAAGGCACGAGTTGAGGCATGAGAAGAGGCAAAGCGAAGGGCGGGAGCCGGGTTGGGCCGAGCAGGTGCTGGGCCCAACCCCAAAACACCCGTCAATTGAGCGCGGGCGCGCCGTACAGGGGCTGCACGGTCGGACCCGGGTCGGGATCGATGGCCGTCGGCTGATCGGGGACGTCGGCGTCTGCGCCAGCGTCGCCTGCCGCCGCGTCGGCACCCGCGTCCTCCGGCGGCACGGGCGCACCATAGATGGCTTGAATGTCGGTGAGGTCTTCGATGCCAGTCGTCGCCGGTGGCACGGGCGCGCCGTATTCGGGTTGGGCAAACGTCTGCTCGTCGTCGGTCGTCACCGGGGCGCCGTACAGCGGTTGCGCGGTGGGTTCACTCGGGGGGTTCGAGGTCTCGCCGGTTTCGCTCGCCGACGGTTCGATCGGCGCGCCGTACACGGGTTGCACCGTGGGATCGGGATCGGGCGGGTTCTCCTCCGTCTCACCGCCGCACGCCGCCGCCATGCTCGCACCGACCGCGAAAATCACGGCGCGCTTGATGCCGGTTTGCACGGAGCCGCGCCGCGGGGCGTATTGCGCCGCGAGCGCGCTGGTGTCGAGCGCCGCGTCGCAAAACGGACAACTTTCGCCGCTCAACCGCACGTGACGACCACAACTCGGACAAGGTACCAATTGCGACATAACTCTACTCCCTGCTGCCTTTCACCATCTCGAACATTGCCGCGCGCCGCTCATTGTGCGGCGTCTGCTTCACGCGGCTCCTCGATCAAAGCGAACACCCCTCGGTCGAAGGGTAAACCTGGCGCCGCTTCTTTGAGCACGACGCGTTCACGAACTCCGCGCTTGTCCATCTCCAAAGCGCGGTGATGGCAATACGGGTTGTTGCCCGGCTTACCAAACAAGCTGTGGCCCATCCACGAGCAGCCCGAACGGCACTCGTCGGCGTAGTAACAGGTGGCGCAGTAACCCCACAGATCTTTGACCGTGCGATCGCGCATGTAGCGGAGGCGGTTCGAACGCTCCCAAATGTCCTGCAGCGAATGTTCGAGGATGTTGCCGCCCGCCCAGTCTTCGGTTTGGAGCGAAGGGCACCCCTTGATCGTCCCGTCGGCTTCGATGCCCAACGTGCCGCGACCTGCACCGCAAGATCCGCCGTGACCGCGCGGCATGTGCGCGCGGAGCAGGTGCTCGTAGGGGCCGAAGTAGCCGAGGTTGTTGCCTGGGAAGACGCGGACGCCCCCTTCTTTGGCGCGCGGCAACAGGTCGGCGATGCGCGGATACACCTCGAGCAAATCGTACGGCTGGAGCATGATGTCCGGGTCGTCCGCGGCGCGACCCATCGGCACCGTCATCTGCAACTGCCAGGCGTGTGCCCGATTTTCGATCATCAGCTCGAGCAACTCGGGCAGATGCCGGTAGGTGAGCTTGTTGATCTGAGTGTTGACCGACACCGGGATGCCCGCGGCGCGCAGGTTCTTGATCGACGCGAGCGCGGCTTGGTACGAGCCGTTCACTCCACGCAACTTGTCGTGAGATTCTTCGAGGCCGTCGAGCGAGATGCTCACGCTCATCAAACCGGCTTTTTTGGCGGCTTCTGCGCGCTCTTTCGTGATCGCGCGCCCACCCGACGTCATCGTGCAATCCATGCCGCGGCGCCGCACCTCGGCGATGATGTCCGTCCAATCGTCGCGCAGGTACGCTTCGCCACCGATGACGGTCACCTCCTTCACGCCCATCTCCGACATCTGACGGATCAGGTCGAAACACTGCTCGGTCGTGAGCTCGTCGGGCCGCGCACGGCCGGCACGCGAGCCGCAGTGGGTGCACGCGAGGTCACACCGCAGCGTGATCTCCCAGACCGCATAGATTGGCCGCGAACGTTTGTCGATCGGGCGCACGTTATCCTCGAGCGGCAAATCCCGCAGCGCCGGAGCGGCATGTGGGGCCAAGGGCAAGCGACGAACGACCGGAGGCATCGAGGGGAGTCTACAGCACCCTGGGGCCCGCGCCACGTTTCCGGCGGGCGCGGCGCGCCAAACCGTATACTGGTTGTGTTCGGGGGTGAGTCGACCTGGCGCGTGGGAAACGTGGAACAGCGCGCCAGTGCAGAAACGGCGCAGCTCGGCGGGACTGGTGGTGGTCCGTGGCAGCGCGACCCGCTCACCGCGGCCCAAAACGCAGGGCGTTGCGCGCCTTGGCTTTGGCGGCTTCGGTTTCGCGGTTTTTCGGCGGCGCGAAGCTGACCAGTTTGCCCAGCAGCTCGCGCGCGGCTTCGCTGATGACGTCCACGGCCTCGTCGAAAGCAGCCTGATTGGCCTGGGGTGGGTTGTTGTAGCCGCTAACCTTGCGCACAAACTGTAACGCCGCGGCGCGGATCTCTTGCTCCGTAGCTGGGGGTTCGAAATTGAACAGAGGTCGGATGTTGCGGCACATGCGCGCATGCTCGACGCGCCCGCCGTCCGTGTCAATGCCGAGTCTCGGCGGCAACGCTCCCCCGCACAACCGCGCCTTCGTCGCGAGGTGCCCGCGCGGGTTCGCTGCCTCCACCCACCGCAGCCCGCCACCACCGCGGGCGAACTCGCGTTACGGCGCGGAAACGTTGGGGTCGGGGCCGGCGCGGCGCGCCCAAAGGGCGTGTTTTGGGCTCGGTAGTGCGAACTCGGAGGCTGTGGAGCGGTCGCGACGGCGGCTTTTGTTGGGCCGAATATCCAGCCGCGACGCATCGCCGACAACATTGATTGGGGCGCACCACAGTCGAGGTTTGTGGACCTCGATCGACGTGATAGTAGGGGCCGTCACGCGCGAGCATCTGTGGCTCGCTCGTGTGCCTTTAGGTGAATTCACTTAGAGGTGTCGGTCACTTGACGAACCAAGGGCACTCCATCCATGCCGAACAACGAACGCCGCGCTCGAGCCATCGAAAACATCACCAGCAGTCCATTGCCCCAACCAATCACCCTTCCCAAGTTGGAGGACATTTGGGCCGAAGACGTCTTCACTCTGAACAAGATGAAGAGCCTGTTGCCCAAAGCGGCCTACAAGTCGCTGAAGGCCACGATCGAGGAGGGCGGCAAACTCGACCTCGCCTTGGCGGACATCGTCGCTAGCGCGATGAAAGAGTGGGCGCTCAGCAAGGGCGCGCTTTATTACGCGCACGTCTTCTACCCGATGACCAACGCGACCGCCGAGAAGCACGACGGGTTCATCGTCTCTTCGCCGGACGGTTCGGTAGCGACCGAATTTCCCGGCAAGCTCCTGATCCAAGGTGAGCCGGACGGCTCCTCGTTCCCCAACGGCGGCATCCGCAGCACCAACGCGGCGCGCGGCTACACCGCGTGGGACGTCACCAGCCCCGCGTTCATCACGCGCACGAACAACGGCGCGACCCTGTGCATTCCCACCGTGTTCGTGTCGTGGACCGGAGAAGCGCTGGACAAGAAGTCGCCGCTCCTGCGCTCCAACGCCGCCATGAACAAGGCCGCGCAGCGCGTCTTGAAGGCGTTGGGCCACACCAACATCGCCCAGGTCAACTCCAGCTGTGGCCCCGAGCAAGAGTACTTCTTGGTCGATGCCAAGCTCGCGGCACTGCGCCCCGACCTGTTGCTCGCCGGCCGCACCCTGTTCGGCAAAGCGCCGGCCAAGGCCCAGCAATTCGACGATCACTACTTCGGCGCGATCCCCGAGCGCGTGCAGACCTTCATGCAAGACGTGGAGTACGAACTGTACCGCCTGGGCATCCCGGCCAAGACCCGTCACAACGAGGTGGCGCCGGGACAGTTCGAGGTCGCGCCCTACCACGAGAGCGCCAACATCGCGGCCGACCACCAGCAGCTGCTGATGACGACGTTCCGCACGGTGGCCAAGCGCCACGGCTTCTTGGTGCTGTTCCACGAGAAGCCGTTCGCGGGCGTAAACGGCTCCGGTAAACACGTGAACTGGTCGGTGGGCAACTCCACGCAGGGCAACCTGCTCGATCCCGGCGACACCCCCCACGACAACGCGCAGTTCCTCGTGTTCTGTGGCGCGGTGATCCGCGGCGTGCACAAGTTCGGACCGCTGTTGCGCGCCGCAATCGCGAGCGCCAGCAACGACCACCGCTTGGGCGCAAACGAAGCGCCGCCCGCGATCATGTCCGTGTACCTCGGCGAGCAACTGGAAGCCGTCTTCAAGCAGCTCAAGGCCGGCGTTCCCACCGAGTCCAAGGCCAAGGGCGTCATGAGCCTCGGCGTGAGCAGCTTGCCGCTGTTGTCGAAAGACGCGGGCGACCGCAACCGTACCTCGCCGTTCGCCTTCACGGGTAACCGCTTCGAGTTCCGTGCAGTGGGCGCTAGCGCGTCGATTGCGGGCCCCCTCACCGCCATGAACACGATCCTGGCCGACTCGCTCGACTGGATGGCGGACAAGCTGGAAGCCGCCGTCGCTGCCGGCACCCCGCTCAACAAGGCGATCGCCACTACGCTCAAGCTCGTGATGGACGAGCACGGCGCCGTCGTGTTCGGTGGCAACGGCTACTCCGCCGAATGGCACAAGGAAGCCGAAGCGCGTGGCCTCGCCAACTTGCGCACCAGCGCCGAGGCGTTGCCGGTGCTCCGGAGCAAGGAAGTCGAAGCCTTGTTCGAAAAACAGGGTGTGCTCACGCCGCAAGAGCTGCGCAGCCGCTTCGATGTTTACTCGGAGCAGTTCATCCACACCATCGCCCTCGAGTCGCGTTTGGTGATCAACATGGCCAAGACGCTGATCTACCCCGCGGCGATGGAGTACGTCTCCGATCTGAGCGACTCGATCTCGAAGCTCAGCGCCCACGGCGTACAGGCCGATACGTCCGTCTTGAAGAAGGTAGCTGGCCTCGCCGACAAGCTGCTCGCCACGGTGGGCAAGCTGGCAGACGAGCTGGCGCGTCACGACTTCGACTCCACCGAGGCGCACCTCAGCCACTCGGCTCACGTGTTGCGTCCGTTGATGGACGAAGCGCGCACCTACGCCGATGGTTTGGAAGGCGAGCTCGGCGACAAGTACTGGCCGATCCCGACCTACCAAGAGCTGCTGTTCATCAAGTAAGCGCATTCGCAGCGCGCCCGCTCCACACCTCGAGCGGGCGCGCTTTCGACAAACTAGAGCGACGAGTCGAAGGTGCGCTCGGTGATCACCCGTTGAAATACGTCGGGCGATTGCACGAGCTCGTTCAGCCTACTCATCGATTCGTTGCCCAAAGCGCCGTGCTGTCGTCCCAGCGCGCACTGTAGAAATACGGCGAGTTTGAGCAGCTGCACGTGGTCGCGGCGACAGCGCTCTTGCCACTCGTTGGGGTCGAGTTGCTCTCGCAACACGGCGAGTTCGAAGTCGATGGGTAAAACCTCGAGCGGTGACGGGCACGCGATGAAGTTGTGCAGGTGAGCGTCACCGTGCGTCAGCCCGGCGGCTTGGAGTTGGGTCAACAGCTTGAGGGCCTCTTCCGTCAGGCGCCACAACCCCGCGGCGGTGGCGAGAGACAGCTCGGCCGCGATTTGTATGTTGCTCTCGTCTGGCTCGGTGCCGAGCGCCGAGAGCCGATTGAGCGGCACCCCGGGCAACAAGCAACTGCGGAACGTGTCACGCGTGGCACCGATGGGCGGCGGCACGTTTACGACCGTGCTAGCGCGTTGGTGTAGCGCGAACTCCTCACGCGGATCGCCGTGCATCCCGCCTGGGTAATACGTCTTGCGAAAGTGCAGCGGGTAGCGCTGCGCCAACTCGTATTTCTCGCGAGTGGCAGCGCCCGCAATCACGAGCTCGCCCATCATCAGGGTCGTCTCCCCCGCCTTCTTGTGAGCCAGCGTCCGCACCACGAAGTCTTCGCGGGGAGCGCGGTCGATCATCGTCAGGTAATCTTCGCTGAGCGCCACGTGGTGACGGGGAGAGACTTGCACCGCGCGTGGCATGCGCGTTTCTATCGCGCGACGCGTTTCAAATCCAGGGGCCCAGAAGCCACCGTAGCGGGCGTGTTTGTGTCAAAGTGGCGCGTCCAAACGAACGCCGGCAGTAGTGACCGCGACGCAGGCCGGCTCAGAGCGGATCTAGAAGCCAATCGCGTCGGGAGACGTTGCCACGGATTTGGCGCGTCGGAGCGCGACCTCCCGTGTTACAAACGCGTGGCGAGGAGGCAGCGCGCCGCGTCCCCAGAGGGATCGATTGGTTTCGCCAGTGTTATTGCGACTGGAAGATTCAGCAAACCGCCGGTGCCGTAGCGAATCCAGGAACGACACACGCACGAGTTTGGCGATTGCGGCCACTGACTTCTCACGATTGACCCGTCGCCGGATCGCTTGGTGCGACCGCGTGTGGGGACCGCCGGAGATTACCATGATGAAACCCGACTATAGATTCTTGCCGCGACGCGGCGTGCTCGATTTCGCGGCTCGGTTGAGCGCGTCGTTCGTCGTGGCGTCGATTCACGGCTGTGGAACGAGTGATCCGGCGCCGAGCGAGACGTCGGCGCCCACTTCGAGCACTGCCGTACCCACGACTTCGGCAACGCCAAGCAACGCCGTACCCACGAGCGGCGTACCCGTGACTTCCCCGTCGAGCAACGTTACGCCTTCTCCGAGCTCGTCCACCCCGTCCGTGAACCCGACGGACGTCGTCCCGACGGCGACGTCGCCTGCGACGACTGGTGAGACGTCCCCCACCGACGCCGCTTCGTCCAGTGACGTCTCGGGCGCGCCGAGCGGAGACGCCACCAGCGCGGACTCCAGCGGCTCGGACGCCACGGACGCGAGCTCCGGTTCGATGGATGACTTGCCCGAAGTAAACTGCACGGTCTCGATCCTCGGTTCGGAACTCGCGGCGATCCAAACGGTAGGTGTCGTGACGTTCTCGGCAGATCTCCCAGGTATCACGTCCGCCGAGATTCAGTTCGGCAAGGATGACAGCTACGGTTTGGTGGCGCCGGTCGACCTTGCAGAACCCGACTACCGTACGCTGCTCCTCGGGATGACTCAGAGCAGCACCTATCAGTACCGCGTGGCCGTCTCCGACGGGACGAACGTGTGTTACAGCGAAGTCCAGACGATCGAGACCGGCGAACTCGACGTCAACGGTCTCGCCGAGGCGTCGACGGGAGCAGGCGCAGCGGAGGGGTTCATCGTGACGTCGCGGGGCAGCGACGTGATCATCTTCGACAAAGAGGGTGAACTCGTGTGGGGCTACAAGTTCGCGAGCTCGATCTTCTCGGCGCGCATGTCCTGGGACGGGAAACACGTGTTCGCCCGCGACCTGGGTCCGTTCGATGCGGGAAATGGTGGGACGTTCTACCGCGTCGCCATGGATGGCTCGGGGCTGGAGTCGCTGGATGCGCCCGGGGGAGATCATCACGACTTCACGGTCACGCCGACGGGCATCGCGTACCTCGCAAAGGGCGCTGCGGGTGAATGCGACAAGATCTTCACCGCGAGCGAGGAGGTCACGGACGGCGTGGAACTCGTGAACACCTGGGAAATCTACCAGTACTTCGAGGAGGGCGGTGGTGGCGGCCTCGGCAGCGGCGAACTGTGCCACGCCAACCGCATCCACTACCTGGAGGAGTTGGACGCGTTCACCGTGTCGGACCGTGAGAAAGACGCGCTCGCCGTGTTTGGCGCCGATGGCACACCGATGACCTCGATCGGCAAGGCGCCTGCCAGTGGTTGGACGCAACACGTCCAAGCCGAAGGCGCAGGCACCGATTGGCGGGTGCAACACGGGCACCACTTCTACGCCGACGACAAACTCCTCGTGTTCTCGAACAACTCGAGCGACGGCTCTGCCATCCTCCACTACACGATCAACGGGAGCAACGCGGTGCTCGACTGGAAGTATGCGGGCGCGGGCAGTTCCATGACCCAAGGCGACGTCCAGCATCTACCCAATGGCAACTCCCTCGTCACCGCCAGCAACTCCGGCGTGATCCACGAGATCGGGACGACGCAAAATCTCATCGGAAGTTATCGCGCCAGCGCGGGTGGCGGCGGTGGTGGTGGCATCGGCGGTGGTGGCGGTTTCGGCTATACGACGCACCGCGCCACGCTGTACGGCTCACCTGCCTCGAGGTAACGTTCGCCTGCGGCAGGCAGCTGTTTTCGACACCCACGCCCGCGCCGCTTCAACGGTCGGGCGTGAACTTCGCGAGCTTGTACTGCAGGGTGCGGCGGTGGATGCCGAGCACCTTGGCGGCCTTGGTCACGTTGCCCCCACACTCGACCAATACCCGCTCGATGTGCTCGCGCTCCAGCCGCGCCAAGCTCGGGATCGGATCGCGCTCGGCGGCGTCCTCCGTCGGCGCCTGAGGCTGCCCGAACAACTCCGCGAGCACCTGGTCGGCGTTGCACGGCTTGACGAGGTAGCCATTGGCGCCCAGACGCATCGCTTCGACGGCCGTGGCGATACTGCCGTAGCCCGTGAGCACGATGATGCGCGCCTGGCCCAGGTGTTGCCGCGCTTCCTTGAGTAACTCGAGGCCGTCCATACCCGGCATCCGCAGATCCGTCACCACGCCGTCGAACGGCTCGGCGCGCAATTGACCGAGCGCTGCCGCGGGCGACGTCGCGCACACGACGTCGATACCGCGACTGCGCAACGCGCGGCCCAGACGTTCGTTGAAGCGCTCGTCGTCATCGACCAGCAACACGCGGCGCGGCCCGGCCTCGTTCACTCGGCACCCCTCGCGACGGCCTTGGGTAACGCGAGCCGCACGGTCGTTCCAGCGCCCGGCTTGGAGTCCACGCTCAGATTGCCTTCGCTGCTCACCGCCAACGCGTACGCGACGAACAAACCGAGCCCCACACCCTTGCCGGCGGGCTTGGTCGTGTAGAACGGCTCGAGCGCCCGCGCGCGCACCGCTTCGGACATGCCGACGCCGGTGTCCGTGATCGTCCAGACCACGTTCGCGCCCTCGACGCCGCAGCCGACCGTTACGGCTCCGTGCGTCTCCGTCGCGTCGAGCGCATTGTTTACCAACCCGCGCAACGCGACCACCAAGTCCGCTTGCACGGCGAGCAGCTCGAGGCGGTCGTCGGGCACCTCTACGCGCAGGCGTTCACCATACGAAGCAAATTCCTCCGCCAACGACCGCTGCACGGCGCGTGCGCTCACGCGGCTCTTGGGTTCCGTGCCGGCGCGAAGCCGCAGCCCCATGCCGGACAAGATGTTCTGACAGCGCTCCACCTCTTCGGCGATCAACGTCGCGTCGTCGAGCACCTCGCTGCTGCCGACGCGCTCGGCGTTGCGGCGCAATTCGTGGGCAGCCACCGCGATGGTTCCGAGCGGTGTGCGCAGTTCGTGAGCCGCGCCGGCCGCCAACGTCGTGAGTGACGCCATGTGCGCCGAACGCTCCGCCTCGAGCCGCAACGCGGCGATGCGTTCTCGCTGACGTTCGGCCTCCAACGTCAACTGCCGGACGAAGTAGCTGATCAAGATCGCTGCCGTCGCGAACGAGAACCACATCCCCTGCATGTGAGACAAGTACGCGCTCTCGACTCCTTCCGCCTGCGGCACGCAGCAGGCATGGGAGGGCACGATGAACAAAACGCCGAAACACACCGCCGCCCAAGTGATGAGCCACACCGTCCAACGGGCGTTGAGCACCACCGAGCCGAGCACGATGTGCACGAGGTACAAACTGGTGAACGGGTTGGTGGTGCCGCCCGGGAGTCCGAGCCACGCCGTGAGCAACGCGCAGTCGAAGGTGAGCACCAGGCCCGTGCTCAGAAACGACGACTCGCCGCGAGAAGTGGCGCCCCACGCCGCGACCTGGGTTCGAAACTGACGTAGCAGGAGGTTCGAAACCGTCGTCGCGGCCACCACCGAAAGCAGCCATGGCTGCGCCCACGGCGCGGTCGTCGGCGCGACGATGTAATAACCCACCAACTGGCCCGCCGCCGACAGCCACCGCAAACGGATCAACCACGCCAGGTCCGGCGAACTCGCAGCTGGTGTCTCTGCAGCCTCGCGCGTGACTGCAAGTGTTGGATTTCCGAGAGTGGCGTGGTCGCTGGTCACTGGGCTGCCCTCCCACAGAAGGACGTGAAAGGCGACGCGAATCTATCACTGCCCCCGGACAGTGTCCGAAATCCGCACACCACTGCGCAAAAATACCGCGCCAATTCCCACGTCAAAAGCCTCCACGGCGTGCGCCAATCAACGGCGCGGCGGCGTCGCGAGCGCGTACTCCGCGGCCCTTGGCCGTTCGAACGCGCCGTAATTCGAGAGCGCGGCGACGCCACGAACGGCGCGATGACGGCTCGAGGCCGCGGCCCCTTAGCAGCGCTTGTGCCGTGCGTTCGACGTTTACTTGCTGACGCTACTTCCTCTTACTCGAACGCGGCCCGCGACCACGCTGCCGTGGCTCCACGCCAAAGCCGCACGGATCTTTCCTGTCCTACCGAAGTGGCGGCTTTCTTGATCTTCCGCCACGGAAAGTTACCCTCCTCAGCGTGTTGTCCTCTTTGAGAATTCGCAACCTGGCCATCGTCGAAGACATCGAACTCGCGCTCGGTCCGGGGTTGAACGTGCTTACCGGTGAGACGGGGTCGGGCAAGTCGATCTTGGTTTCCGCGCTCGAACTGGCGTTGGGCGGCAAAGGTTCCGGCGATTGGGTTCGCACCGGTTGCGCGCAAGCCGAGGTGGAGGCGTTGTTCGAGCAGCTCGACAGCGCTCGAACCGAACAAGCGCTCGCCGAACTCGGCCTCGAAGAGGCGGGCGGAGCGGGAGATACCCCGCAGATCTTGATCCGACGCGTGCTCCAGGCGTCCGGGCGCTCCCGCGCGTACGTCAACGGGCGTTTGGTGACCACCGCGCAGCTGCAGCGCTTATCCAAGGGCCTGGCGGACATCTCGTCGCAACACGAACACCACACGCTCACGAACCCAACGACCCACCTCACGTATCTCGACGCGTACGCGGCCCTGCAAAGCCAACGTGCGACCATGCACAACGCGTACGAAGCGCTGCGGCACGCCAAACAAGCCCTCGACGACTTCGCGAAGCGTTGGGGCGACCAAGAGGCCCGCACCGGCCAGCTCGAACACGAGGTGCGCGAGCTCGACGAAGCCGCGTTGGCGCCGGGTGAAGAGACGCAGCTCTCGGAACGCGGTGAGGTGCTGCGTCACGCCGAAACTCTGCTCCGTCTCACCGGAAGCGCGAGTGATCTGCTGTACGATCGCGACAACTCGCTCTACGACCAGTTGTCGGCCGCGCAACGGTGCGTCGCGGAGGCGGCGCGTCTCGACAAACGCATCGCGCCGGTCGAAGACGCCCTCGAGGCGGCGCGCCGTCAAGTCCAAGAGGCAGCCTCGGATTTACGCCGTTACAGCGACAACCTGTCGGTAAACCCACAGGAGCTTCGCCAAATCGAAGAGCGCCTGCACCTCATCAGTCGTTTGAAGCGCAAATACGGCGGCACCGTGGACGCGGCGCTTGCCCACCTGGAATCGGCGCGCCGCGAACTCGACAGCCTCAC
>CBINDO010000252.1:0-12189 GCA_966249405.1 uncultured bacterium
GCGTGCGTGGAGTAGGGGACTCGAGCCCGATTTGGGCCCAGGCGCGTGCAGCGGAGCACAAGCGTGTCTGGAGTCGGGAGCGGGCTTCGGTCCTTGCGACTGCGGCGGCAATCCTGCGAGTACTCCGGACACGCCTTCGCCGACTGGTACCGACAACGGACCCCAGGCGTTGGTGACACCTCCACCCGGGGCCCCGACCCCCACTGCGCCACCGGCGCCCATTGCGCCTGCGCCGAGCGCCCCCTGAGACCGAGCAGTCACGAGCATGTTGCAGATCCAAGGCCTCGCCAAACACTTCGGTCCTCAAACGCTGTTCGAGGACGTGACCTTTCAGCTCAACAAGGGGTGCCGCTATGGGTTGGTCGGCGCCAATGGAGCTGGCAAATCGACGTTCCTCAAGATCTTGATCGGCGACGAGGCGCCCACCGATGGATCGGTCACGATCCCCAAGACGGCAACCGTTGGGGTGTTGCGACAAGACCGCTTCCTCGACGGCGAGGTTTCCTCGCTCGAGCACGCGATGCGCGGCGACGAGGCGGCCTACGAGGCACTGAAAGAACTCGAACGCTTGGCAGCGAGTGACGAACCGGATCCGCACCGGGTGACCGAGCTCGAGGAACGCGTCATGGCGCTCGATGGGTACACCCTGCGCTCGCGCGCAAGCTCGGTCTTGCTTGGCCTAGGGTTGCGAACGGCGTGGCTCGAGAACCCGTTGAGCACACTCTCGGGTGGCTACCGATTGCGTGTTCTGCTCGCGCAGTTGCTGGTGGGTAAGCCCGACGTGCTGCTGCTCGACGAACCAACGAACCATCTCGACATCTTGTCGATCAGCTGGCTCGAGGGCTTCCTCAAGCAATACGAGGGGTGCGCTGTGATCATCTCTCACGACCACTTGTTCCTGAACTCGGTCGTGACGCACATCTTGGACGCCGACTACCGAACCATCACGCCCTACGTGGGCAACTATGACCAGTTCGTCGCGCAGAAAGAGTTGATCCGAACCCAGAAGGAAGCCGAGCAAGCGCGTGCCGAGAAGCTCATCGCCGAAAAGAAGGCGTTCGTAGAGCGTTTCAAAGCGAAGGCGACGAAGGCGCGCCAGGCGCAAAGTCGCGCTAAGCAAATCGAGAAGATCGAGGTGATCGAGGTGCCGCGCACGACTCGCCGTGCTCCCAATCTGCGCTTCGAGACAATCAGGCCGAGCGGGCGCGATGTGCTCAAGGTCGACAACGTGCACAAGGCGTACGGTGAGAACCGCGTACTCAACGGAGTGAGCCTCGAGGTCAAACGCGGCGACCGCTTGGCCGTCATCGGTGCGAATGGTCTCGGCAAGTCCACGTTACTCAAAATCCTGGTGGGCCAGCTCACCGCGGACGCGGGCAAGGTCGAGTGGGGCCACGAGACGAAGGTGGGTTACTTCGCGCAAGATCACGCCGAGTTGCTCGACGACGTGCGTATGACTCCGCTCAACTTCGTTTGGAACGCCTGTCCAGAGGAGGGGACTTCGTACGTCCGTGGCATGCTGGGCCGCGCGTTGTTCTCGGGGGACGAGGTCGAGAAGTCGGTCACTGCGTTGTCCGGTGGTGAATCGGCGAGGCTGATCTTCTGTCGCCTGATGGTGCAGAAGCCGAACGTGCTCGTGCTCGATGAGCCGACCAACCACCTCGACCTCGAATCGATCGAAGCCTTGATCGCGGCCTTGAACAAGTACGACGGCACGGTGATCTTCGTGTCTCACGATCGCTGGTTTGTCTCACAGCTCGCGACGCGCGTCTTCGAGGTCCGTGCCGACGGGTTTACGGACTACGCCGGGACTTACCAGGAGTTCCTTGGCCAAGGTGAGCACGACCACCTGGACCAAGAAAGCGTCGTTCTGAAGGCCAAGCAGGAGAAGAAGGCGTCCTCTGCTGCGGATCAAGCGTCGTGGGCGGACCGCAAAAAGCAGCAAAACCGCCTCAAGGCACTACCCAAGCGTCGCGACGAGCTATTGGAACAAATTGACGCTGCTGAAACCGCGATCCGCGGTATCGAAGCCCAGTTCTGTGAGCCGAATTTTTACACTACGCATGCAGCGGCCCAGATTGACGAGCTGAACCGCAAGAAGGCTACTTTGGCCGCCCAAGTCGAGGGCTGGACCAACGAATGGGAGGCGATCGAAGCTGAATTGGCTAGCGTGAGTTAGTTGGGAGCCAGCCCGACTCGCGACGGCAAGACGCGGGGCGCCACACGAGAAAGCAGCCGTCACCCCTAGTGGTGAACTCGCGGCGTGGCATACTCCCCAGGTTGCTCATCTCCTCCTCGCGTCGGTTTGTGGTTTTGGGTGTGGCGGTGTCGGTGCTCGGCATCGCTTGGGCTGTCGCGCAGCCCGGTGAAGAAGTAACCCTGCCAAGCGCGCCTGCGCTCGATATGCCCAAGCCCGTGGTCGAGCCCATCGAGCCAGCAGCGGCGCCTGCCGACGCCCCGGGAGCACGTCTCACCAACCCACCACGCATCGACGTCGTCCGACTGGACGATGGCGCGTTCGACCTCGCACTGCAAGACAAGCCCGAGCAGCTGGGAGCCGTCGCTGCGGGACGTCCAAACAGAGGCTTCCTGTACAACGGCGTGCCTTTGCAGGACGACGGCGTACGCTTCAGGCTCGAAGAGCCCGAGAATGCCTTCGGAACCGCGGAGACGATCGCTGGGCTGGTCGCCGCAGTGGACGAGGTCCATCGGCTATTTCCAGCGACCAAACCGCTGTCGGTGGGACACATCAGCCGGGCTGGCGGCGGTTGGTTGCGTCCGCACAAGAGCCATCAAAACGGTCGCGACGTCGATCTCGGCTTCTACTACTCGGACGACTCGCGATGGTATCGCGCCGCCACTCCCGACAACCTCGACGTTGCCCGGACCTGGGCGTTGGTGAGCGCGATGGAGCGCTCCGCGGGGCTCGAATACGTGTTCGTCGATCGCAGCCTCCACGACACGTTGCGCCGACACGCCGAGGCCATCGGCGAGCCCGCCGCGTTCATCGAATACATGTTCGATGGTCCCATGCCCGAACGCGGACCCATCATCCGGCACGCGCGTGGTCACCTGACGCATCTCCACGTGCGTTTTGCTTCGCCGATCGCGGTCGAGAACGCCACCCGCGCGGCGCGTCGAGTCGGGAAGGCGGGGCGCAGCTCTGGGGAGCTAGTGCAGATGCTGCGGCACAAGCAAAACGCACGCTCGGCCAAGGGCACCAAACATGCCCGCCTCGGGGCTCGCGGCAGTTACGCGAACCGGCGCGGACGCGCGCGTGTGAAGGCGCTGTAAAACCAGGTCCCAAAGGTGTTAGACGCGACGCATGGTCTCACAGCTGTTCGACGCGCGACGTTGGCGCGAGGTTTCCGGGTTCACCTTCCAGGACATCACCTACCATCGTGCCGTCGATCAGGGCACGGTGCGGATCGGCTTTCACCGCCCCGAGGTGCGCAACGCGTTTCGTCCTCAGACCGTCGACGAGCTGTATCGTGCGCTCGACCACGCGCGCTGCTGGAGTGACGTCGGTTGCGTGCTGATCACGGGCAACGGCCCGTCTCCCAAAGACGGCGGCTGGGCGTTCTGTTCCGGCGGCGACCAGCGTATCCGCGGCAAAGACGGCTACAAGTACGACGAGGGAGGAGAGGTGGATGCAGCCAAGCTCGGGCGTCTGCACATCCTCGAGGTGCAGCGCCTGATCCGCTTCATGCCGAAGATCGTCATCGCCGTGGTTCCCGGTTGGGCGGTGGGCGGCGGACATAGCCTGCACGTGGTGTGCGATCTCACCTTGGCGAGCGAGGAACATGCGGTGTTCAAACAGACGGACCCCGACGTCGCGAGCTTCGACAGCGGCTATGGCTCGGCTCTGCTGGCGCGCCAAGTGGGTCAGAAGCGGGCCCGCGAGGTGTTCTTTTTGGGCTTCAACTACAGCGCTCGCGAGGCTTTCGAGATGGGCATGGTCAACAAGGTGGTACCGCACGCCGAGCTCGAGAGCGTCGCGTTGGAGTGGGCGAGCGAGATCAACTCCAAGAGTCCGACGGCGATGCGCATGCTCAAATACGGCTTCAACCTGCCGGACGACGGCATGGTGGGACAACAGCTCTTTGCCGGCGAGGCCACTCGTTTGGCTTATGGCACAGCCGAGGCTCAAGAGGGCCGCGACTCGTTTCTGGAGAAGCGGCCACGCGACTTCAGCAAGTTTCCTTGGCACTACTGAACCGCCGCGGCTCGTCAGCACGAACTCGACGGCGGGAGTCGAACCCGCCACCGATCACACTAGTTCGAACCGCCATTCAGCCGCCGTTTCAGCTGCAGTGAGACGCTGGCGACAGAGGCTCGATCTCGCGGTCGCGCACACCGATGAGGTACAGGATACCGTCGAGCCCCGCCGTCGAGATCTGTTGCTTTGCAGATTCGCGCACGCGGGGTTTCGCGTGGTAAGCGATACCGAGTCCAGCGATACCCAACATCGGAAGGTCGTTGGCGCCGTCACCTACCGCGATGACTTGGTCGAGCACGATGTTCTCGCGTAACGCCAGCTCCTGCAGCAGCTGGGCCTTGCGGGCGCCGTTGACGATGGGACCAACTACGTTGCCCGTCAACTTGCCGTCTTGGATCTCGAGCTCGTTGGCGTGCACGTAGTCGATGCCGAGTTTGCGTTGCAGGTAGTGCCCAAAGTACGTGAAGCCCCCGCTCAATATCGCCGTCTTGTAGCCCAGGGCGCGCACCGTCCGGATCAGACGCTCCGCTCCGGGAGTGACTTGCAGGTTGTGGGCAATCGAGTCCATCACGTCCGTGCGCAAGCCCTTGAGCAACCCCAAGCGGCGACGGAGACTCTGATCGAAGTCGAGCTCGCCGTTCATCGCAGCTTCGGTGATCTTCGAAACCTCATCTACCACGCCGTAGGCTCGCGCCAACTCGTCGATGACCTCGGCTTGGATGAGCGTCGAGTCCATGTCGAAGGCGATCATCCGGCGGTTGCGCCGCCAGACGTTGTCCTCCTGAAACCCGATGTCGCACTGCAGCTCGTTGGCGATGGCCAGGAGTTCACGACGCATGGCGACGGGATCGGTCGGCGTGCCTCGGACGCTGAGCTCGATGCAGGCGTTGTTCTCCGAGCACGCGCTGGACAGTGAGACGCGTCCGCTCAAGCGCGTCACCACCGCGACGTTCAAGCCAAACGTGCGCGTGACGCGGCCCAAACGTTCCAAGTGGCTCGCTTGAATGCACGGCCCGAACAACGTGATGATGTGACGGCTCTCGCTGTGCCGAGCTACCCACGCTTCGTATTCCTCGTTGGGCACGGGCGAAGTACGCACGTCGAGACCCAACTCGCGGCCGGCTGCGGCCAACCCGGCGGAGACGTCGTCGGCGTCGTCGACCTCGACGAGAAATCCGAGGTTCAACGTGCGGTGGATGACGGCCTGCCCGATGTCGAGAATTCGCACCTTTCGCCCCGTCAGGGTTGCGGTGAGGCGCTCGATGATGCCTGGGTGGTCTTGGCCGGTAGCTTGAATCAGGAGAATGGTCACTGGGGTATCGTGGGCGGCTGTCGCGCTCGATTGCGCTGGCGCGCCGTATACCTGAAATTGTCGGCGTCCACACCAAGCGCGGCGAGGCTCCCGATTGCCGAACCCTTCCAGGTAGTTACCTCGCACGGGTGGACGCGGCTGGCGCCGGCGAGGCTGCCGCGGCGACGCTCGGCGGCGCGAGGTGGTCGACACCATGCTCCAAATCGCCTAAGCCAAGGCCGTGCGGCGCAGCAACTACCGCCTCGTATTGCCCGAGGGACCGCTCCGTCGATTCCGCCTTCCGGAATCGTTCGGTGACGAGGTGCGGCCTACTGCGGAGGGCAGGCCGCTGCCGGTTTTCGCGGGGCTCGGTTGGCTGGGCGTTTGTTTTTGCTCGTGGGCGCTCGCGGCTGGCGCAGTGGACCCCACGCGGTTGCTCGATCGAACGTGGCAGCTGAACGCTGACCAGGCCGGCGACTCGATGTTGGCTGGGGTGTTGGCCGACGCCAACCGGGGTACGAACGCGCCGTCCGTGACTCCGGCGCGGCCGGCGGCGTTGGCCCCTAGGTTAGCACCCCCCAGCCCTGCGCCGGCCGCCGTGCCTCGCTCGGAGTTGCCCAAGGTGGTTTTCCCCGACGTGCAAGTGCATCGCGGCGGTTTTGGACTCGTCAGTCCGGCGCCATCGGAGGGTTCCGCCGCGGCGTCCGAGGTGACAGGAGCGACGCCGCGCTTCGCGGCGGCGCCACAGGAGCGCGTTACTGCGGCGGCCTCGCCTAGAGCTGGCGCCGAGCCGGCTCGGTCCGAGCTGGGGGACATGGTGAGGGATTTGGTCGCCGGTGCGTCTCACGGTCTACCGCGTCCGCGCGCGCCGCAGCCGGACCCGTTCGAAGCCGACTTCGCTACGAGTTCGTTACCTCGGCTCAGTGAACCGACCATCGACGAAGCGCCGGTCGCGCTCCGGCCAAGCGCGGCTCCTGGCGCCGACGACTCGAGTCGAGCGCCGCTCGACCAGACTCCGACGGACGCGACCGAGCGGCCGTCGGGTGAACACGCAAGTGTGTCGTGGAACGGCGGGTGCCAACGCGCCTTTGACGCCTCCGTCCAGCACATCGGGGACGGGCCGACGCAACCCGACGCGTCGGGAGCCGACTACACCCGCGCCCTGCAGCGACTGAACGTGGCTGCGTGCGCGCCCCGAGCCGGAACGCGCGTCGATATGTGCGTCACCGTCAACCAAGGGCGCGTCATCGGCGCCACCGTCACCACGACCCCTTCGACACCGGCTCTCGCGGAGTGTTTGCTGCGCAAGGTTCGAGCGCTGAAGTTGCCCGTCGGCGGCGGCACGGACCTGGTACGCACACACTACCAGGTCGACTGATTACTTACTTGCCCGTCGTGCCGAGTGCGAGCCGCGTCGAAACCCAGGCGTGCCGAGCACGATGGCGCGCCGTCGGCTGTTGGGCTTACCAGGTGGGGACGTCAGACGCCGACGAACAAACGGTGGGCGAAGTTGCGGTCGAGCTTGGCCGCCAAGATCTTCGCGGCGGCGGCCTCGATGTTGTAGGCGACTCGGTGAAACTCGAACAGACGGGCGTCGGTGTCGAAGATCGTGTAACTCGCCCGGTTGTCGTAGTCGCGGGGTTGGCCCACCGAGCCATCACTGACGATGTATTTGTGGTCGGGTTCGAGCACGAAGTCGATCGGCGGTAGTTCTTCGACGGAGTTCGCGGTGAGCCGGAACACCTTGCACAGGTGAGAGTGGCCGATCACCGTCAGGCTAGGCAACTCGTCGTACATGCCGAGACACTCTTGAGCTTGTTCGGGCGCGAAGATGTAGTCGAAGGCTTCCGCGCGAGCCGGTGTTCCGTGGCACAGCCCGAGGTCGAGTTCTTTGACGTCTACGCTGTACGGCAGACTTCGTAGCCACTCCAGGTTATCGTCGCTGAGCAACTTGGCGTGCGCATCCAAGGCGTGACGGGCGGCTTCGTAGTAGTAGTCGTAGTCCATCCGGCCAGCGACGGCGGCGTCGTGATTGCCGAGCACGCTCGCCGTGGTTACGGCGCGCACCAGGTTACAACACTCGTCCGGCGACCCTCCGTAGCCGACCGTATCACCCAAGCAGTAATAGCGATCGATGGATGCCTGCTTGTAGCGCTCGAGGACCGCCGTGAGGGCCTCGTAGTTGCCGTGAACGTCGCTGAAGATACCTATGCGCATCCGAAGGCGGGAACTAAGCGGTCTGCCGGGCGCCAAGTCAAGGAAAAGCGCGCGAAGTTTGCGGTGTAAAGGCGGCAGCGTTGCCCCAAATGGGAAATGGGAGTCGTCGTTATCTGCGCGCTGCGGACGCGCCGTTCGCCGGGGGGTTTTGGGTCTGGCTTGGCCCCCGAGGTGCAACTGGGTTACGGTCGGGGCAATGGAGCTCGCGTCGTATGCGATCCTGGCCTTGGTCGTCGTGGCGTCGCTGGCTGGTCTGCTTCGGCCCGGCATTGGCGCCGCGTTGGGGTTTCTGGTGTTCGCCATCGAGCAGTCGCTCGCGAGCGGCATCCAGTATTTCGTGGCCAGACCGACGGTTTGGAATCTGGTCAGCGCCTTCGTCGTATTGACGTTGCTGGGTTCGGCGGTCGTGCGCGGCCGCTACCGCCTGCGCGGTTTCTTTCGCCCTGTCTTCATCAGCGCGGTGCTACTGACCGCGTATTTCATTTGGGCGTGCTCGTGGGGGCCTTTGCCGGACGTGTGGGCCCTGACCGTGGCGATCGTCCCATACGCTGCGATTCAATTGGTGCTCGTACCACTTCTCATCCAGTCACGAGCCGACGCGCGCGCGATGTTCGACTGGCTCGCCATCTTGGGGATCAGTGTTGGACTGTTGGCCTTGATCCACCTCGAAGCGACACAGAACACGCAGCGCCTCCAGCTGGGGGCGGCGGGTGCGGAAGGGGTTGGCATGAATCCGATGGCGTTGTCTGAGGCGTGCGCTCTGGCCGCGATGGTCCTGGTTTCGCTTTCCAAGCCGCGCCTTGGACGGTGGCTGGTGCTGGCGCGCTGGCCCTTGGTGATCGGGTCTCTGGCGATGGCCGGTTTGGCGTCCCGTGGCGAGGTGTTTGCGGCCCTTGCCGCAGTCACCTTAGCCATGCTTCTGGTGCCGGAAGGCGGCTTTACCCAGCGCAGTATTCGCGTGGCATCGACTGCACTTTTGGGAGCTGCCAGTCTGTATCTCGTGCTCGCGACGGAGGTGGGGACGCGTTACACGGTGGCCCGGCTCGAGGGCGACGCCAACGTGCGCTACTTCGCGTCGTCCACCATGCTTTCCATATTCTTCTCGAGTCCGGAGAGCTGGTTTCGCGGGTTGGGCACGAACTACTCTCAGATGCTGATCGGGATGTATCCACACAATCAGCCCGTGCAGGCGCTCACCGAAGGCGGGATCCTCGGGGCGCTCGTTTGGGTGTCCCTGCATGCTTTTGCGCTGCGAGCCTACCTGACTGCTCGCCCCAAATGCACGGACTCCGACTCGCGCTCTCTGCTGCGCGTCGCCACGGCATTGTGGGTCTACTTCGTGGTGGTGGGGCTCAAGCGTGGGCACGTCCTCGACGTCTGGGCGTTCTCTTCGGCCGTCGTTTTGGAGCGTTGCGCGCTGGTGCTCGGGGATGCACGCGCTGCCGTCTCCGGGTCCAACGTCGCGTCGACGGCTTCGTCGACGGCACCACGCGTCGGTCGATTGGGGCGTGTGGGGTCACGAGTATGATTCACTATTCGGCGATCTGCGAAGCCGGCGCGACCGTAGGTGCGGGCACCAAGATCTGGCACTTCTGCCACGTCGTCGCTGGAGCACGGATTGGCGAGCGCTGCTCCGTCGGGCAAGGTTGTTTCATCGCCGCGACGGCGCGTTTGGGTGACGGAGTGCGGCTCCAGAACCACGTCAGCGTATACGACGGCGTGGAGCTCGACGATTTCGTGTTTTGCGGCCCCAGCGTCGTCTTCACGAACGTCCGGACACCTCGCGTCGAGGTGCCGCGCCGCGAGCAGTTCGAGCGCACCGTCGTCGAACGCGGCGCTTCCATCGGCGCGAACTCCACCATTCGCTGCGGCATACGCATCGGACGTTATGCGATGATCGGCGCCGGTGCCGTGGTTACACGCGACGTGCCGGCGTTTGCGCTGGTCGTAGGTAACCCGGCGGCCTTGGTTGGGTGGGTTGGTCGGGGGGGAACGCGCCTGCACTTCGACGCCGCGGGCGCTGCCAGCTGCGCCGAAACGGGCTTTCAGTACCGCTTCGTGGCTGGCCGCGTGGAGGAGCTGCCGCCCAGCGCGCCCACTGCGTGAACGGCGCGCCTCAAGACGGCTTTTCGTTCGAGTAATAGTAATAGTGGTAGCGGTAGTTGCCGTACCCGCCGCGCCCGAGGTCGGTCGCGTTCAGCACGACGCCCAACGTCGTGGGCGATACGTCCCGCAACATGCGCATCGCCTGTTTGGCGAGCTCACGGTACGTCGCGTGGGCGCGGACCACGAGCAAGGTCCCGTCGACCAAGGTCGAGAGGATGGTGGCGTCGGTGACCGCGGCGACGGGCGGGCTATCGATCACGATGCAGTCGTAGCGACTCTCGAGGTGAGACAAGAACTTCGCGAAACGTTCGCTGTGCAGGAGCTCGGCCGGGTTTGGCACGCTGGGGCCAGCGACCAGCAGGGAAAGGTTTGGCACCTGCGTCTTCAGGTCGACCTTGTCCAACAACTCGGGCTCCATCAACATCGCCGTCAACCCAGCCTCGTTGGTGCGCTCGAACACTTTGTGCATCCGAGGTTTGCGTAGGTCGCAGTCCATGAGCAGAACGCTCTTGCCGGTCTGGGCGAGCGTGGTGGCGATCCAGCACGCCACCGTCGTTTTGCCTTCGAATGGGCCGCCGCTGGTGATCAACAACTTGCGGAGAGGCTTGTCGGGGGCGCTGAGGGTGAGATTCGTTCGCAGCGCTCGCGCCGCCTCGGCGATGTTGCTCGACGGCTTTTCGTGGACGAGCAGCTCGTTCGAAAGACCGGGTCGTCGACGACCCTTGGGTTTCTTCTCGCCGCGCCCCGTGCTGACCGTGACGGGAAGCACGGCGAGGATGGGCGTCTGCAGTGTTTCCTCGACTTCGTTGGGATTGCGGAAGGTGCGGTCGAAGTAGCTGCGTCCCAGTGCCAACAAGAAGCCAGCCGCCAAACCCACGACGATCCCGAACGCGACGTTGACTGGTGTGCGCGGGTAGACTGGGCCGCTGCCGGCTTTGGCTTCATCGAGTACGCGGATGTTGTTGAAGCGCATGAAGCGAGTGATGTCGCTCTCTTTGGTACGCTCCAGCACCACCGAATAGAGACGCTCCGTGTTTTCTTTGGCGCGTTCGAGCCGTCGGTATTCGAGCCCGAGGGCGTTGAGGTCCAGCGCGCGCGTCGTGGCCCGTGAGTGCAGGCGCTGCAGCCCCGATTCCTCGCGACGTTTCGTCGCCAGGTCCGCTTCGAGGGCGGAGCGGATGTTGGCGATTTCGGCCGACAACGCGTTCGAAAGTTCATCGACCAAGGCTTGGCTCGCCAGCACCGACGGGTGCTGATCTCCGCGACCGGAGCGAACCAGCTCCTCGTGACTCGCCTTCGCGTTGACCCATTGAGCGCGCAGCGAGGTGATGACCCCACTGTTGAGGAATTCCGTCGAGGGCAAGTGAGATGGGTCGACGTTGGACAACTTCTGGAGGTGTTCGTGGCGAGCAACCAAGTTCTCGATTTCGGTGCGCACTCGCGTGAGCGCGGTGCTCAATTGGTTGATCTCTTCGCGCAGCAGATTGTTCTGGTCGTCGATCGACACCGACAACAGCTGATTGCTACGCTTGTATTCGTGCAGTGCGACTTCGCGGTCGTCGAGCTCCGTCTTGAGCTTGGAGAGTTGGACGTTCAGCCATTCGGCGGCGTTCTCCGTCGAGTCGAGCACCGTGTCGACGTTGTTGTCGATGTACAGCTCCACCAGCGTGCGAAGCACCCGCTCGGCGCGACTCGGATCGGCGTCCGTGAACGACACCTCGACCAAGCGACTCTCTTTGATTCCGTTGACGGACAAGCGCGATTGAACGGCCGATTGCGCAGCGTCTTCGTCTGGTCCCGGGGCGTTCGGGGGCAACTCCGAGCCAGGAGGGCGGTTGAGGATGAACGAGATGTCGTTGTGCAGCCCGAGTCGCCGCACGGTGTCGGCGGCAAGCTTACGGCTGCGCAAGATCTCGTATTGCGTTCGGTAATACTGCTGAGCGTCCCAGAACATGCCAGCGCCGACATCTGCCACGTTCTGGATGTCGGGCCCCAACGGGCTCGGGGGATGAGGATCGATTTGTATTGTCGTCGACGCCGAGTATATCTTAGTCTGACCAAGGGAATAAAACGCGGAGACACAGCCACCGACCAGCGCGAAGAACACGAGCCACAGCCAGCTTCGACGCAGTACGTGAAGAAGGAAGAGCGGGATTTGTTTGGACTCGTCGTCAGCCGAAGCCATGTGGTTTGCGTGTCGAGAAAACGCCCTGTTTGCGGTGAAGCCTTAGTCTATGCCGAGCGGATCTGGGCGCCAATCGCGTTGTTGTCGTCAAATGGGCGGGAACCTTGAAGATTCAGAGAGGGGTCAACGCGCTTTGGCTTGTTGGCCGGATAGGGAAGGTTGAGGCTTGGA
>CBINDO010000253.1:0-12073 GCA_966249405.1 uncultured bacterium
CTGGCACGTGCGCTGACGGCAACGCGATGGATTGTGATGCCCAAGGTGAGTCGGTAGAGGTCAACTGTAGTGCATGCGCCGTATTGACGTGTGGCACCGCGTGTTGTGACCGCGTCGGAGTTTTTGCGGCGTACTTGACGGCCATCAGTTACGATTACTACGAAGCGCCGGAGTTGGTCGCCACGTACTCGGCCGACGCCGAAGCCGTCAGTCTGAGCGCCGAATTCGACACGAGCATACCCAATTGGTTCCAGCAGTTCGCGGTGCACAGCTTCAGGCTCACGAGCACCAAGGACGCCACGGACGCTGGTGGTACGCTGGTTTGCGTCGACACCAACGAGCCCGACATGATGAGCTTCACCTTCGAGAATGGCGACGACGGTTGCGCTGTGACGCTCTACCAGGTGACAGAGGGTTGTTACGCGCCGTTGCAGGTCGACAACTGTTGGGGCAATTGGTTGAGCATCGGCGCTTGGAACCAACTCAACATCCGCACCATGGCGACGCAATACTCGACCAATTTCTCGACCACGCTGACGGTGACCAGCGTCGACATACCGTGAGTGACGGGGCTGCGGCGCGAGGAGTCTGCGAACGCCGGCAGGCACCTCGCGCCGTGGGCCGGCTTCAGCTGCTGAGGTGAGCGTGGGGCGCCACGGACTTGACTGGCGTTGCTACTTCCGGCGGTACGATCGGAGCCGTTGGGCCCATGGTGCTCCCGTCGCGCGTTGGCTGGGGCCTTGCAAGCCACTCGCGGAGCTGTGGCTCGCTCATCGGGCGGGCGTAATAGTAGCCTTGGATCAGCAGCGGGCCGAGGCTCTCGAAGAAGTCTCCGTGCGCTTTGGTCTCGACGCCCTCGACGACGATCTCGAGACCGAGGTTGCGCGCCAACGCGATGATCGCCGAGACGATCGTGCTATTGGCCGGGTTCCAAATGTCTTTGACGAAAGAACGGTCGATCTTGAGTTGATCGATTGGGAAACGCGTGAGGTAGCTGAGCGAGGAATAGCCGGTACCGAAGTCGTCCAACGACAGCCGCAGGCCGAGACGCCGGAGCTCCGACAAGGTCGCCAGGTTTTGAGTCGTGTCTTGCATGACGACGCCCTCGGTCATTTCAATGTCGATGCGGCTCGGGTCGCAACGATGCGTCGTCAAGATGCGCTGGACGTTCGCGACGAAGTTCGGATCGCGCAGCTGACGAGCGGAGACGTTGACCGCCACCCGCAGATCCGGGAAGGCGACTGCGGTGCGGCACGCCTCTTCGAGCACCCACTCACCAAGCTGCACGATCAGCCCCGTGTCTTCGGCGATCGGTATGAACTCGGCGGGTGAGACAGGGCCGTCTGGTAGGTTCCAGCGGAGCAAACACTCGAGCGCCACGGTCTTGCCGTTCTGGACGCAGAGCTGAGGTTGGAACGCGAGGGCCATGGTGCCGTCACCCGTCGCGCTCGAACGCAACGAATTGATGGTCGAGCGCAGTGACGTCTCCAGCCGCAGACGACGCAACGCTTGTTCGTGGATCTCCTTGCTGAAGAACTGGAAGTTGCTGCGTCCCAAGTCCTTGGCGGTGTACATTGCGGCGTCCGCGTTCCGGAGCAAGTCCGCGACGTTGGTTCCGCTGTCCGGATAAGTCGCGATGCCGATGCTCGCGCATATTTGCAGCTCTATGCCGCCGACGAAGTATTGGTGAGACAGTCGCGTTAGGATGCGCTGGGCGACCGTGCTCGCGTCCTTCACGCTTCGGGTTTGGGTGAGTACGACCACGAATTCGTCGCCGCCAAAGCGAGCGGCTACCGAAGTTTTGCTTTGGCCCATCGTGCGAAGAGACGGAGGGATCGACGCGAGCTCGTCGGAGCCGCGAATGCACTCGCGGATCCGGCGCGCCACCTGCTCGAGCAGCGCGTCTCCGACGCCATGTCCGTAGGTGTCGTTCACCCGCTTGAACAGGTCGAGGTCGAGCGCCATCACCGCGATGGTTTGGTTGGCGCGCTGCGCGGCCGAGATTGCCCGCTCGAGAAACTCCACCAAGTAAGCGCGATTCGGCAATCCCGTGAGACTATCGAAGTAGGCGAGCTTCGTTACCTGCCGTTCCGTGTCGCGCTGTTGAGTGATGTCTTGAACGACGCCGATGAGTCGGCTCTGTCCGTCATCGATGTCGCTCATCCAGACGGCTTCTTGATGAATCAGACGTTCGCCGAGCTTGGGCAGTACCATTCGGTAGTCGACGTGGTGGGGCTTGCCCTCGTGCATGATCGACTCCACGCGTGGTCGATCATCGGGGTGGACCCAACGCGTCAGAGACGCGAGGGTGGGCACGGTGTTCGCGGGCAAGCCAAATACGTGTTCTGCTTCGGGTGACCACGTGAACTCGCCCTCGGTGGGACGCAGCTCCCACTGACCGAGACGTGCGAGCTTCTGTACGCGCGCGAGACGAAACTCGCCCTCGCGCGCGTCTCGAAACGCGGACGCCGCTCGTAGTAAGTAGCGAAGTCGATATGGCAGATGGAGGTAATGTACGGGTTTGGTGATGAAGTCGGTGGCGCCGGCCTCGTAAGCGGACTCGATGGACTCGAGGTCGTCGAGCCCGGTGACCATGAGGATCGGGATGTCGCCTCCGCCGGGCAACGACCGAATCTTCCGGCAGACGTCGTAGCCAGTGCCATCTTGCATCCGCACGTCGAGCACGGCGATGTCGGGGAGGCCGACGTCGAGTACCCCCAACGCTGCCTGCACGCTGTCTGCCTCCGTAGCGTTGAAGCCTGCGCCGGTCACGGTTTCGGTGAGCAGTAGGCGCGTGCTGAAGTCGTCGTCCGCTATCAACACGTTGGTCGGGGCGTTGGGAGACTTCTTGGCCTTGGTGGTCATGAGCGCACGATCCCTTCTATCGCGAGGATGACCCTGTTCAACTCACGGTGGATACCGTCGATCAGTGTCGTTAGATTGGGCGGTGACTCCGTAGGTGCCTGCCGCTCGAGTTGCGCCAGCAAGGCGGCGAGTGCAGACGCGCCCAAGTTGGACGCCACGCTCTTCATGGCGTGAGCCACGTTCGAGATTTCGCGGCGGTTACCCTCTTCGAGCAACCCCTGGAGCGCAGCCAACTTGGCCGGGACTTGGGCTTGGAAGTGGCTCAGCAACCGGTGCAGGATGTCGGGTTGGCCGGGGCGTTGCAGAGCCTTGATTTGCGCGAGCGCGGCCGGATCCAAGACATCCACCGGTTTGGGGGCTGTCGAGGGTCCCACAGCCATGGGTCCCGGCTGGTTTACGCGTTCGGGCGCCCAGCGGCGGAGTTTGTCCGCCAGATCGCGAGTCGAGAACGGCTTACTCAAGAAGTCGTTCATGCCGCTCTCCAAACACTTCTCTCGATCTTCGCGATAGGCGTTGGCGGTCAGCGCGATGATCGGAACGGTCACTGCGAGCTCGCGCAAGCGACGGGTTGCCTCGTAGCCATCGAGCTCCGGCATTTGACAGTCGATGAGCAGCACGTCGAATGGCTGCACGCTGGCGACCTCGACTGTCTGCTTGCCGTCGTTCACGATCGTCGTTACGCAGCCGAACTCCTCTAGGATGAGCCCGACTAGCTCGCGGTTGATGGGTTGATCTTCGGCGACGAGGACCCGTAGCCCGTCGCATTTGAAAGGCGCCGAACTCGACCTCGTCCCGCTCATGCTAGCGGCGCCGGCTGCGCCGAGGGCAGCGCAGGCCGCCTCTGCGAGGGTGTTCACGCGCAGCGGGATGGTGACCTCGGTGACGCCTTTCCGCGACGAGGAAACGTCGTTCAGACGCTTGAGGAGCAACACGGAGGCGCCCTCCGTAGGCATCGCACCCGCGCGCTCGAGCGCATCGAGGTCGTCCGTAATGAACAGTGAGGAAGGGGCGGGATCGCGGGCTCTCTCGCCCGTTGCGTCAGCCGACGTCGCCAGAACCGCGCCCAGGTACTTCAACGACTCCCCGAGCGATTCTCGCGCTAACGAACTCCTGAGGTGCACGACCGCCTGGCAACCACGCAGCGGCATTTCGTTCGTCGCTGTCGCTGGCTTCTGAAGCTTCAGAGTGACGTCGAAAGAGAAGACCGTGCCTTCACCGAGCACGCTCTTCACAGCTATCTCGCCACCCATGAGCCGACACAACTCGTTGGCTATCGCCAGGCCGAGTCCGGTGCCGCCAAACCTGCGCGTGGTCGAGCCGTCGGCCTGAGTGAACGGCGCGAACAGCCGCGGCAATGCTTCAGCGGGGATGCCAACTCCCGTATCTCGCACTACGAAGCGCAAGCGGACGTCGCTCGCGCCCAGGTCGGCGAGCTCCACGCGCGCCAAAATATGGCCGCGTTGAGTGAACTTTAACGCGTTTCCGATGAGATTGCTCAGGATCTGCCGCAGACGGTTGGGGTCACCTACGACCAAGGACGGCACTTCGGCCGGGAAGATGCCGACCAACTCGAGCCCCTTCGTCTCGGCTCCGGCCGCGAACATCTCTACCGCGTCCTCGAGCACTTCCCGCGCATCGAAGGCGATGTGTTCGAGCTCCATGCGATGCGCTTCGATCTTCGAGAAGTCGAGGATCGCGTTCAGCACCGTCAGCAGTGACGTCGCCGACCGTCGGATGTTTTGGGTGAGTCGTTCTTGCTGGGCCGTCAACGTCGTCCGACCCAACAGCTCAATCATGCCCAGCAGGCCGTTCATCGGCGTGCGGATCTCGTGGCTCATGTTGGCGAGGAACTGTGACTTCGCCAGGCTGGCCGCCACCGCGGCCTCTTTGGCCGTCTGTAGCTCGGAGTTGGAGTACTCTAGGGCCGCGAGGGTCTGCTCCAGAGCAGCGGTGCGCTCACGTACCTTGCCTTCGAGAGTGATCGCCGTTTGGAAGAGGGTGAACGCGCCGTCTTGTAGCTCCAGGTTGCGCTCGACGCGCCCCATCAACACACGGTTGACCTTGGTCAGACGAGCGATCTCGATGTCGCGGGCGTCGGGGACGGTCATCCAAGTCACCCTGTACGGACGGCGCCGAGTGCGACGCCGGTGAACGTTTGATTGACGTGCATGCCGTTGTACTGTTCACCGTATGTGGCAAATCCAATCACGTGATTCTTACGTAGGAGCTCGGACATGGGGCCCACCTGGTCGTGTTGCTTGCACTCGAGGTAGCGGAGAACGCAGTCGCAGCCCAACGTCAACTGTGGTTCACCGATGTCGCGCCGAATCTCGTCGAACGCTTCTGCGAGGTTGTCGAGCATGTTTACGCCGTTGGCAACGGTGAGAACGATTCCAGTATCAATGGCGCAGAAGAACGTCAGGCTCTCGTCGGCATTCACCTGCTGAATGGAGCGCACGTAGAGCGCTCCGCCGATCTTAACGACGACCGGGTGCGTCGCGAAGATGAGCGGCGTCAACTTGGTCACGTCGAGGCCAACCGCTCGGGCGTATTCGCGACCAGCGGGCAGGCCGTTGATCTCCGTGACGACCCGACGCGCGGGATCGGACTCCGTGACCACCATCTTCTCGGCGGAGGCGACGAAGTGTTCCGTCTTGATCATTCGGAACGGCAGGTCCGTGTGCACGAGGACGAAGGCTGCGCGGTCCGTGCGGAACTCGCCATCGAAGTACACGTGAGTGTGCTGGAATCGCGTGCCGTCCCCAGCCGAGCCACCAAACAGCTGGATGTCGCCCAGGCTGCCGAAGATCGAGGCGACCAGCACCTCTTCCTGCATCGCCAAGCCATCGGACAGGAGCATGCCGAAACACTGATCACCCCGCACCGAGTGGGGCGGTGTAAGACGGCTTCGGAGCTCGGTGACTACCTCTGCAGCGAGCGCGCCCCCTTGCTTCAACTCGAAGCCCGAGAGTGTTTCGATGCAGCGCTGAGCGACGGTGAAGTGTCGCTTGGGTAGGCTAACGGCGACCAAGGAGCGCTCCAGGTAGCCATCCGGTGTGATCTCACCCGCGGTGGTGCAACCAAGGAGCGGAGTATCGCCGAAACGACTACGTAGTGCTACCGCGAGCGCCTCGAGATCGTAGTCCGGAGAGCAGAAGAACAGACACAAGGCGCTGTCGGTCGCTCCGACGGCTTCGTAAATCTCCGTCGCGGCCGCGGCAGCATCGAGCTTCTTGGACACACCCCTTCGTATTTCGTTCGGATCGCGCATCAACCTTCTAAGTTCGGTTTGCGCGGCTCTGGCTTAAAACAAAGAACGTGTCATTCGTGCACTCCGAGCAAATTTGCTGAAAGCCCGGCTCTCGTCGGGCCCGGGTTCGTACGTGCGCGCTTGGTGCCGGTAACCTGTCGCGGCTGGTCGCCTACTACGTCCCGTCAGCTCGGACCCCACCAGCGTCCTTGTCTGGTCATGTGGTACCCCAACGGGGAAGGGCTGACTCCGCGGAGCTGCTTTGTGCTCGCGACTCCTCTCTTGCGACCGAAGGCAGGGGAGACAACCTCAACGTTGCGGGCTGCGCATGGTTTCCACCGTGATGTGCCCGACGCCGAGACGCATTTGGCCGCGCCGGCGTTCGATGATGCGCGCCGCGTCGTTGACACCAGCTTCGCCGAGTCGCTTGCGCAGCCGATGGATGTCTACGTTCAGGTGCACGGCACTCCCGTATTCGGGCAGCTTGCGCAGGATGTCCTCCACGTCGGTCCATCCGGCCTCACGAGACAGCGGATCTGGCGCGCACTTGCGTAGCCTCGCCAAGGTGAGCGCTAGGTAATAACAAGTGCGCTCCCCGAGGTCCAGCCGTTCACCGCGGCAGTTCAGCGCGAGGGACACGTGTTCTTCGTTGGGAGAAACCGTGAAGATCAAGTTGGACGCCACGAGACTGGGAGGCGCCTTCGTGAGCAGCGGAGTGTAGGTCGAGTCGGTGGGGCACTCGAATCGGAATGCCTGGCCTGCATGAATGAAGGAGGCGTTGGGTTCTAGCTCGCGCGTGGTGTCGTTGTCCTCGAGCAGCCACTTGTCGCCCAGCTGGTAGATCGTGCAGGTGGGGGCCTCCTCGTTGGGGATGCAGATCATGTTGTCCACCAGTTCGTAGCCCGGGCCTCCCGTCAGAGAAGTCACGCGCAAGCGCGGTGGAGACAGGTCCTCGGCCAACCATTGCTCGTCGTCGTCGCCGAACACGATGGTGGCGCCTGGCTCGATCACGGTTGGAGTATCTTCGAGCAGGCGCCGGTTGTTGACGAGCGTGCCGTTGCGGCTGCGCAGGTCTCGGATCTGCCACGTCTCACCAGACCAGCGAATGTAGGCGTGTATCGAGGACACGTACGTTTCGGTGAGGCGGAACGTGCAGTTCGGCGAGCGACCCACCTGCTGATCGGTCATCAGCGTCTGGATCCTGCCGTCCCGAAGGCGTCGAAGGTGAGCCATGGGCGCGAACCTAGTGCAACTTGGTCCCCGGTTGACTCGGTTTTTTCCACCAGCTGCGCCAGCCCTTTCAGGATTCCATGTTTTTCAGCATTGCGGCGAACCTGGCGCGCGAACCGCTGACGAGCGAGCATGTGTGTCGCTGTAGTCAGCCGTGGCGAGGGGCCGTTCCAGTTTGGCACGGTCGTCGAAAACGACAGGGAAATCGACGTCGTTGCGGAGGCAGTCGCACATGCCGAAGTCGGGAACGTCGGGCACCTGGACTGCGTCTTCGGCGCGCAAATTGATGGCGATACTCCGTCGCGGAGTGGAACCCGCGTTGGGGCCGCTGCCGTGAATTACCCTGGAGTGGTGAACCGCCAACGCGCCGGCGTCGAGGTCCAACGCGACTTCCTCCCAGGGCATGCCGAACTGCTCGCGAACCGCAGCGCCGTGATTCCGCAGGTCTTGCCGGTAGGCGTTGCCGTGGACGTCTTCGTTAGACCAGAGGTGTGAACCCCTGACAAATCGCATTGCGCCGTTCTCGCTCGAAAGAGGGCTGAGCGCGACCGTGACCGTGAGCAGCGTTCCCTTCCAGCACTTCCAGTACTGGGTATCCCGATGCCAGCCGACGCAGCCATCGTCGCCTCCGCCAGCCGGCTTGTACAAGAGCTGCGTAGACCAAACCTGCAGCATACGCGCGCCCGTCACGGCGTGGGCCAACTCTGCGATCGCCGGGTGGCAGACCAACTCGAACAGAGCGTGGTCAGCGACGTGAGCGTTGTCGATCTTCTGGATGCGGGTGGGGTGACCGACGTTCCACCGCCGGTACGGCTGGCGGCCGCGGTCGTGGATGTTGCCGGCCAGCGCGTTCATGCGCTCACAACAGCGTTCGATCAGGGCGCTGGGGAGCACGGCGCTCTTGGTGTGCGCGAATCCCTCGCGGTCGAGGTGCTCACGGTACGGGTTCGGGTTGAATGCGTTCATGATGGGTAATCCTTGGCACTGAGGCCGAGCAACGTCGTGGCATTGTCCCAAAGTAGTCGTCGGTAAGACTCGTCGGGGAGTTGGTCTTGGAGTCGACCGAGCTCGGCGGTGACGTCGAGGTCGTGGTCCACGTGGGGGTAGTCCGAGCCGAACACGAACTGCCGCGGCGAGACGTGATTGAGCGTTTCAGCTAGCAGCGCCTCATCGGCTTCGAACGTGAACCAGCATTGACGGCGGACGTACTCCGAAGGCGGCATCGACAACGGCAACCGCAGCTCGCTCTGCATGTGTCGATACTCGACATGGTCGAGCCGCCACAGCCAATGAGGCAGCCACGTGCAGCCGGACTCCAGGAAGCCAACCCGCAACGACGCGTTCGCCTCGAGGACGCCGCCCTCGATCAGCGCAAGCAGCGCCATCATCGCCTCCATCGGATGGCTGCACGCGTGTTGCCCGAACCGCGTCTGGAAGCGGTCTGCTCCTACGGTCGCAACTTGGCTGTGGCTTCCTTCGTGAAACAACACTGGCACCGACGTGGCGGCGCAGGCCGCATAGAACGCGCCGAGAGCAGGGTCGGAGACAGTACGGCCGCGAATTGGGTTCGGGCGCAGCACCACGCTTCGGAAGCCTTGCGCGAGGGCGTCTTCCAGATCGGCTTTCATGCACGCCGGGTCCTGTCTCGATATCAATGCTGCCGGGCGCAGGCGTTCGCGGTCGACGCTGCAATAGTCGAGGATCCAGCGGTTGTAGGCGCGCGCGAAGGCGCGAGTCAGCGCGGCATCGAAGTTCTCGTTGTATGCAAGGTATAACGCGTAGCTGGGGACGACGACACCGATGTCCACTCCCGAACGTAGCATCGCGTCCCGGTGCGCATGCCCCGTCATGTTTGGGGCAATGTGCGCACCGCGTCGTGAGCCCTGCTCGGCGGCGATGATGGCCGCGCGTTCTGGGATGTCGATGATTGGGCGACCCGCCACGGTCATCTCTGGAGGAGTTCGCCACAAGGCAAATTCGCCCAAGTTATCGAAGCGCTGCTGCCACGTCGTGCTGGTATCCGGGCGATCGGTGAGACGCGGAGCGAACTCCAGGAAGCGTCGTTCCAGGTACTCGGGCCACATCTCGAGCGGTTCGATGACATGCCGGTCGAGGTCCAAGATCCGATGTCTATCGCGCATTGGTTCTACATTTCGAGGGCTAGGGGGTTGAGTTGTGATTCCGTGGCGCGCGATTGGCGCCAGCCGAGGCGCACTGGTACGTCGTAAAGGCGACCGGGTGCGAAGCGCGGCCAGAAGTGTCTCAACCCGGGGACGATGGCCTTGACCGTGTACAAGTCGGCGTCGGGCCGGGTGTAGTCGACGACGAGTGTTTCCAGACCAGCTCGACGCAGGCGCTCGACGAGGAGCGTGATGTCCGTTGCGAGATCTTTCGAGGCTAGGTTCTCGTGAACGACGGACCTTTCCTCGTTGGGGTATAGGTAAGCAGGCTGGACGACGGCCGTGAGGTCCCAAAGCGGCGGTGCCGTCACGAGCGGATCAAAAACCTGATGCAATTCGCTGAGCGCGCGTTGCAGAGCGAGTTTCGGATCGAGGTGGCAACCGAGCCCGGCAGCGAAACGCGACCCCCCTCGTTCGCGAGCCATCGCGAAATACGTAGGGACCTCCAAGTCGTGAGTGATGTCCAACGCCCAAACGTCATAACCGTAGGAGGCGTACAGCTCTCGCACGCGGAGTCCGTAGTCGTCGCCATAGGCATCGAGGGCCGTTGCCGGGCGGCAGATGCGATTGTACCAATACACCGCGGCGGCGTCTCTTTCGATCAACTCGAAGAGCCCTTGGAGCAATGCCTCCTCGAAGCAGTTGCCGGCGGCACAACCATTGGAGTCCCAATCGCAGTCGCGACCTGGTGCGGCGTACGGCGTGCCGGCAAAGGCGAACGCGAGGGGAACCAGCCGTTGGCGTTGGTGGCTGAGCGACCAAGCCGGCGTCCACCAGGTCGCGCGCTCGGGATCGAAGCGCAGTGGTACACGTTGCGAACGCGGCGACGCGACGTGTGCGTGTTTCGCGTTTCTGGCGCGGGAGAATTGACTGTCACTGAACAGCAACAGTTCGTTGGGAGAGACGGCGCGATCGGCGACGTCGACGAAGCGAGCCAGCTGTTTGGCCTCGTCCCCTTGGTAACGCGCGCACTTTCGCTCCAGGGCCTCACACAACGCGCTAGCTTCGGCTTGAGCTCGGGTCTTGCCCTTACCGACGCTCATCATCTCGAATCGTGTCGTCTCCGCCGGATCTCCGGGCGCTGGCGTGACGAAATGGGTCGCACCGAAGACGTGACGAAGAGCGTCCGAGCGGTGCCTGATCGGTCCGCTGTTGCTCAGTAGACCCGTGAGCGGATCCACGTGTTTGCGCAGGCGTCGGATGGTCTCGTCCGGCGGCATGATGCGGTGACCGCCGTCGCTGGTGAACGTTTTGGGCGTTGGGACGAGTCGCGGTTGAGCGTGGGCCCGACGAGTCATCAACGTGGGATCGCCGCACGTCGGACACTGAGGGCGACGCGGGATCGCGTGGTCGCGAGTTACGAACTGCGTGAAGTCCAACGTGCAGAGTGGCAATTCACCGCCGTTTGCGTCGAGGATGCCCGAGCGGAGGAGGCGCGTTACCGCGAACCTCGCGGCAGTCTCCAGGGAACTCGGCGTATGGGGCGGCGTTCTAGGTCCTGCCAGATTCCCGCTTGCCCGGTATATCGACGTTTCCACGGGCGAATTCTCGCGCAGTCGGTGCGTGAGACAGTCCCAGCAGCTAGCGCCTGCGCCCAACACTGGACCCAGCCAAATCCGAGTGCCCACGGGCTTGCACGGAACGAGGTGCTTGGTGGAGGTAGTGAGTCGAGCGGTGACGCCCTCGATTACGTCTGGCGCAAGATAATCGCGCACGAGCAGCAGCTCAATCGGGGCGTCGTCGGTGATCGCCACCCCGTGCGCCAACGCGGCCGTGGCGAAGCGCTCCGTAATACGTCGCTCGTCGAAGCCCAACGAATGGAGCGAAAGCCCGCTGCTGGGTCGCGGGAGGTCCAGCGCCGCCGACCAGGTGAGCTCGGGGTCGTGCTCGGCGGCGCTCTGTTCTCGTTCGTGAAGCGCGACCGCTACGACGTATCCGGAGTCGATGTGTCGCTGCAATCGAAACAACCACTCCGGCAGCCGAGGTCCCGCCGCGAGCTGCAAGTCGTCGGTCGTGGCCCCGCGTTCCAGGCACCGAAACAGCGCCACTTGATCTGCGCCCACGACGGGAATGCGCACTGTCTCCGACAGCAAGAAGGCCAAGTGGTCATCTTGCACACCCAGCACTAGGTGCGGAGCGATGCGGTAGCAGAACTCACCCTGTGCAAGCGGCGCCGAGCTCACCAATTTCCTTCAGAACGTGAAGGGGTAGTTCTGCCCCGTCGATTCGTAGTCGGTAAGCGCCATCGCGTGGAGTGAGACGTTCTCCGGTGCCGGAGGCAGCACCATGGTCAGAGTTGCGCCCAGCGCAGCCTCACAGTGCTCCCAACCGTTGACCGGAGGATCGCTCCAGGGGGCATTCGGGTTGTACTGCACTCCAGCAGGTGCAGGCACCACCGTTAGCTGAAGACCCTGTGGAAGCTCGTAGCCCAATTGACGGAACGCTTCGCGTACTCGGTGCGGATCGCGGCTCAGGAAATCTTGAGTCCACCTTTGGTTGCCATTGTTGTCCTGCCAAGCGCGGGCGATCGCCCGGGCCCATACATACT
>CBINDO010000254.1:0-12062 GCA_966249405.1 uncultured bacterium
GTTGGCCAGCACTTGGTCGATCGACGGCCCTGCCGCCGTCCCGTCGTGCACGTGTCCGGCCCGCCCGGTGCCGGTTGGACCGACCAACATCGCATCTGCCGTTAGCAGCGTCGTCCTGGACGCGTCGTGCGCGTTGGGTCCGTAGATGTACGACGCCTCGTTGTCGAGTCCGCGCATGATCAAGAGATCGTTGCGGTGAGGCTCCAGGGACGAGAGGATTGGTGACAGCGTGAAGTCCGTCTCGCCACCCGCGGGTTGCCATTGGTCTTTGATCATGCCGTTGGCCGTGAACACCACGACGAATCGCTTCGGCAGGGCGTCCTGCGCCTTCGAAACCCTGGGCGCCATGATGTCGAGAGCGGGCAGCGCGAGCACGATGCCGCCCGCGCCACGGAGCAACGTCCGGCGCGAAAGTCGTCGAGTTGGAATGGTAAACGTGGGTTTGGCGCTCATGGTCGACCGTCCGTGGGGAGATAGAGAAAGTCCGGCGTCAAGGTGAGGGCTACCACCAGCTCGGTGACACGTTGTTCCTTGGCCTGGAAGCCGTCGGCGATCGTCTTCATGCGCACCGCTTCCTCGTCGCCCTCTCCACGGCCAAACGCATAACGAAACCAGTATCGGACGAAGCACTCGGAGACCAGCGCACTCTCGCTGAGCTTGGCTGCCATCTCGACGACCCCGTCATAGGCGCCGGGCACGTCACTGGCCGTTAGCTCGCCACGAGCGTCGATGTCCAAACCTTGCTCTCGATCGCGCCATTGGCCAACCGCGTCGTAGTGCTCGAAGGCGAGGCCGACGGGGTCGATCAGCGTGTGACACCCTGCGCACGCTGGGTCCGCTTCATGCTGAGCGAAGCGTTCGCGCGTCGTCGAGCCAGGTGTAATCTCGGGTGCCGTGATCACGAGATCTGCAGGGGGTGCGGGAATGCCTTGGCACAAGATGCGTTCACGCACGAACTTGCCGCGCGCCACCGGATCGGTTTGGATCTCCTTGGCGTGCGTTGCCAAGAACGACGCTTGCGTCAACAGTCCCGCGCGTTGAGCGACCGGTAACTCGATGCGGGCTAGATTGCCCTCGGTCGCGCTCACCGTGCCGCCGTAGTACGATGCCAAGCTGGGATCGCCGTATGTGAACGGCGCGGTGAGCAGCGTGTTCAAGTCGCCGTCCTGTCCGAACACGACCTCAGTCGCAAAGGCACGCGTCTCTTCCAAGAACAACAGCGGCAGCTGACTGTCCCAGCTGGGAAACTGGCTCACGTCGCGCTGCAATCGCTCCAGCGCGCGCAAGTTGAGCCAGCCACTGAAGAAGTCCGCGACCTGAGAACGCGCCGCTGACGTGCTCAAAAGGCGCCTGGCTTGGCCCTCTATCTGTTCGGGCGTGGTGAGCTGGTCGGCCTCCGCGGCGGCGAACAATTCTGGGTCCGGCATCGTGCCGGTGAGGAAGTAAGACAGGCGCGACGCCATCTCCCACGAAGTCAACGCGCGGTAATCTTCACCGGCAACTGGCGTTCCGCGCTCGACCCTATAAAGAAAACTGGGCGAGGTGAGCAACGCCTGCAACACGAGACGTACGCCGTCGCTGGCGGCACTTCGACTCGAGTAGAGCGTGAGGAGCGCAGACACCTCTTCGGCGGTGAGCGGTCGTCGCCACGCCTTTTTGCCGAATGAGGTGACGAAGTCGGAGGCACACGTTGCTTGCACGTCGAGGTCGCAGCCCACGAGCGTCTCCAAGCTCTGAACCGCCTTCGCCGAGATGGCTTCGGCCGCAACCAGATATTGCTCCGCGAGCGCGGGCCCGACGTCTTGGACGTCAGTGTTGTTGGTAAAGCCGTTGACGACGGTGTCCGCAGGAAAAGCAGCGGCGTAGTCGGTTGCGTCCCCGAGCAGAGAACGGATCGTTGCGCCGTATTCGACGTTGGACAACCGCCGAATCAATGCGCGCCCGGGCAAACCGTCATCGACGGGTGTGACGGGCGCAACGGTCGTGGTCGTCGGCGCGGTCGAGGGCAAGGCCTGGGGCGCGGTCTCCGTTCCTGGAGTTGAAGGTGAACCTGACGTCGTTGGAACCGGTGCGGTGGGCACACCGTGCGGTTCGACTGCAGGCGTCGTGCTGGCAACCGGCGGCGCCAAGGGACCTTGCTCCTCGAGGTTGCCCGCGAACCCGCTGCAGCCTACGACCAACGGAAGCCAAAGCAACCATGCGAGAGTGTGTCGTGCGGACAACCGATGGCCTGCGCTGCGGCGTCTGCGTTGCGGATCTGCGTGCACCATGCATCCGGCTATTGCGTAGCGCAGCGCGAGATTGTCACTTCGACTCCGCTCCCGAAGAGGAGCGAGGTGTACACGTATCAACGCGAGCCGGCTTGCGGTGGCGGTCGTGGAAAACTCCGCCGACCGATGAAACCCCCGACCGTTCGCCCCCGCGGATGGCGAATCTCTGACAAGAAGCGGCCGCTGCCTCCAATAGCGATCAGTGGTCCATCATCGTGTCGCGACGTCGGGAGCCGAGAAAGGTGTTGCGCCTCGCGTTTGGCGCCGCTCCGTGGCTTGGACGGGCTTGTGTGCGGTGGCCTGGTGGGCTGGGTTCGGGTGCTCCGACCTCGGCCGCACCACGAGCCCAGCCTCAGTTACCTCGCCGGGTCCTTCCGGCATCATCACGGCCAGCGACGTGCCGGCGGGAGGCGCCACCGTCCCCAACCCGCACCCAACGCCCACTGGCAACGTCGACAGCGCCGCCGTGAGCGAGGACAGGACAGGAGCCGACGAGCCGACGAGCGAAGTCGAGCCAACGGCTGAGCGCACCTCTGGCCAAGCGTCGACTGAGCCCAGGGTGCAGCCACCGGGCGCGGACTCGGTCGAGCTTGCGTCTCACGAGCCTGCATCGACGCCGAGCCCAAGCGCGGACACTGGCGTCATCGACGCGGGGTTGCCGCCCCTCCCCGACCCTGGCTCCGAGGGCGACGGCGACTACGTCGTTGGACCAAGCTACGAAGCCGCACCCGAACTCGGCGACCTGGGCGCGCCCAAGGGCCGTCGCTTCGAGTTTTCGATGCGCTTGGCCGAGAGCCGCATCTTCGACGGCAAGGATGCGACACTCGACCCCAACAAGGCCGTTAATTCCGAGCGTTCCATCGTGGTGTACATCCCGGCCAGCTACGTCGACGGCACTCCGGCGCCAGTGTTGGTGATCCAGGACGGGCCCGGTGATCTCGGGCTGGTCCAAAATGCCCTCGACAACCAAACCATCGCCGAAGACCCAGCGCGCAGGTTGCCGCCGTTCATCGCGATCGCCGTGCAAAACGGAGGCAACGACGCTCAGGGTAGCGAACGCGGGCTCGAGTACGACACCATGTCGGATCGCTACGCGCGTTTCATCAACGACGAAGTGTTCCCCGCAGTCGTTGCGGAACCTTCGATCCGGGACGCCTACCCCAAACTGCGCATCACGCAGGACCCCTCGGGCCGCGCGACGCTCGGATGTAGCTCGGGTGGTGTCGCTGGCTTCACCATGGCATGGTTTCGCCCGGACTTGTTCAGCCGCGTCATCGCATATTCGGGTACCTTCGTAGATCAGCAAGACGACGACGCGCCCGAAGGTGCCACGTATCCCGATGGCGCATGGGGTTACCACTCCAATCAAAAGCTGATTGAGAACACAGAGCGACAGCCGCTGCGCGTATTCCTCAACGTCAACGAGAACGATCTGCGTTCGACCGACCCGGAGTCGACGCTCCACAATTGGGTCATGGCCAACGAACGCACCGCGGCAGCGCTGGCTGGTCAAGGTTATCACTACCGATACGTGTTGGGGCGCGGGGTAGGCCACTGCGATGGGTCGGTTCGAAGGGCTACGCTTGCCGACGCGCTGATCTGGGTTTGGCGTGGTTACGTCGCGGAGGCTTCGTTGTGACCAATCCGATGCAAGCCATGGGGCGAGCGGCCCCGCGCGCCGCGTCGCGGGACGACGCGGACGACATGTCGTGTTTCGACGCTTTCGAACAAGAGCTCGATTACCTGAGGCGCACGTTGCGACGCCTCGGCGTACACAACACCGAGCTCGAGGACCAACTCCACGAGGTCTTTTTGGTCATGGACAAGATTTGGCACAAGTACGACCGGACGCGCCCGCTTCGGCCATACCTGTTTGGTGTCGCGTTCCGCGTCGTTGCCGGACATCGACGCAAACGGGGTCGCGAGTTCGCCCAACAGATGGAAGACCTAGTCCTAGATCCTTCGCCGGGTCCGGAACAGGCGTTGGACCAGGCGCAGTCTCGCGCGCTGGTGCTGGCGGCGTTGGGTAAAATTCCGCTCGAACGCCGCGCAGTGCTCGTGATGCACGACATCGACGAGGTGTCGATGAACGAGATCACCAAGTCGCTGTCGATTCCGTTGTTCACTGGTTATTCTCGACTGCGACGTGCCCGAGTCGAGTTCGAAGCAGCCGTTCGTGCCTTGAGGCACAAGGGAGAGACGTATGCCTGAACCACCGCGCCTGTCTCACGAAGTGCTCGACCTGTTGAGTCGCGAGCGCGACATCGAACCCACGCCGCAAGACGTGCGCCGTCGCGTTCTGGCGCGAGCACGCTTCGAACAACGTCTCACCGCACCCAAACGCCGCGGTGTTCCTCGGACCTACTTCGTCGTGGGTGGCTTGTCGCTGGCGTTCGCCGCGGGCGCCGCCGCCGCCGTGCGCGGCCTCTGGCTAACGGCGCCCACGGCGTCCCCGGGGAGCCACGAAACGCTCAGCGTCGCTTCGGCGCCAGTGGCTCCAACCACGGCACCCGCAGCCTCCGTTACCAGCCCCGCGCCGTCGACCGCGGCCCCACACGCCGCATCCGCTCGCGGGCCCGCGCCCAACACATCGTCCAGTCGTTCGACAACCCACGACACCCAAGCGAAGGCCGAAGCGGAGTTGGGGCTCCTCAAGCGCGCTCGAGCCGCTGTGGTGGCTGGAAATCACTCGGCCGCGCTCGCCCACATCGACGAACACACGCGAACCTACCCTTCCAGTCGTTTGCGCGAAGAGCGCGAGGCGTTGCGGGTGGCGGCGCTGTCCGGCGCCGGCCGACACGCGGAAGCTCGAAGTGCCGCAGCCCGGTTCGTCAAATCGTTCCCCCGCAGCGTGCTTTCGGCACAGATGAGTGCCAAAGCTTCTGCCAGCCATGACTGAACGCCGCCATTTGCGCGCCGCGCCGCTCGCGGTCGCGGTCGCTACGCTCACACTCGTTGCTTGCGGCGGACCACTAGACGTTGGGTCGAATCGGGACAGCGGCCTGCCCGTGGGACCGGAGAACCCGGTGATCTTGCTCAACGACACGGTGACCGACAACTGGCAGGGCGAATACGCGCTGCTGCTCGCGCACGGCGGCGGCCCGTCCGTGCTCGGGGTCGTCGTCAGCACCGGTGGACTCTGGACGGACTTGGAGTCGAACGTCTCGGGGTGGAGTCAATTGCTCGCGGACGCGACCGCAAGTGGTCTACCCGAGGTGGCGGACCTCGTCTCGAGCGCGAGTTCCAACCTCGAAAGGCCCGAAGACGACGATATCGACGCCACGCCCGCCAACGGTTCGTCGGGAGCGCGATACATCGTGGAGCGCTCCGAAAGCATCTTTACGGAGACCTCCAAACCCGTCGTCATCGCGGCTGGCGGCCGGCTAACAGACGTCGCGGATGCCTACCTCCTCGACCCCAGCGTCGTAGAGCGCGTGGTCGTCGTTGCCTCAGCGGGCAGCAACTTCGACGAAGCCGACTCGAGCGCAGACGTGGGTAGACCCAACGGCGAGATGGACCCGTGGGCAAGTGAGATCGTGATTCAGCGCTTCACTTACGTTCAAGTGGGGGCTCACTACGACCAAACGACCGACGTCCCCGAGTCTCGTTTGGACGAGCTCCCGGACACGCCCTTCGGCGAGTGGTTACGGCTCAAGCGCTCCCAAATCGACGCCAACCCGGTTGCGGCTGATCAGGTGAGCATCCTGGCGGCGGCGCTTCCGGAGTTCGTGAGCGCTTCGGCGCGCGTCTCACCAGCAGCGGTCGGCGGCGACGTGCCCACGCTGAAAGCGGACGACTCGGGCTCGTCCTACTTGGTCACGACCGTGGACGGCACGGTAGCGACCAACCGCTTCTGGCAGTTGCTCCGCACCATCCGATGATGCGCGCACTCACGGTCAGGCCATCAGCTCGGTGAAGATCCCCTTCGGTAGAGAGGGTTCACCGAAGTCGTCCGTAGGCGAGCCGTCTTCCTTGGTGACGCCGGCCGCGGTCAGGAGTGTATTGAGCATCTTGTTTACCCCGGACACGGAACCGTCACCACCGACGCCGTCTTGCGAGCCTCCCGGCATTTGGCCGTTGCCGACCGTAACGTATTGACCGGTCTTGAAGAAGCCGTTGGCGGTACCGGAGAGGATCCACGGGATGTTGCTGAACGAGTGCGCACCCGTCGCGCATTGGTTGGTCCAGATCGTCACGCCTTGGTCGTGGAGCGGTCCCAAAGGTGTTTCGTAGGAGGTCATCACGTCCAAGAGGTACTTGTAGTGATTCATCATGATCCGATCGACCGCGTGATGCAGCTCGAGCCCATTTGCGACGGCGCGGTGCGACGCATCGTGGAACTTGAACGAACGTCCATCGATCGTGTAGGTGTGGTCGTCGATGCGGTCGCCGATCTTCAGCACCGCGACGCGGCTGTAATCTGCCGCCGCCGAGAACGCCATCAGGTCCATGAACAGCCGCACCGCTTGCTCGCGAATCGACTGGTCGTAGGGGCGCGGATCGATCTCGCGCATGGCGTCGACCGACGCTTGTGAAATCTCGAGCGTAGTCGACGTCATTTTGACTTCGATGTCGCGAATCGCCGTCAAATGTTGATCGAGCCGTTTGCGGTCACCCGAGCTGAGATCCGTTCGCCCGAGCAGCTGTTGGATCTGAGGGCGCAAGATGTCGTTGATGCTCTTGCTGCGGTCGGCTCTCAGCGCTTCCGCCTCTGCCTCCGCCGCCGAGCCCGTCGTCCCGTCGCCGACCGCGCCGATGATGGCTTGGTACGCCTTGTAGGGAGAGTCGATGTAAACCCGCGGCTGGTTGGGCGATACGTACGACACGTAGCCGGGGATGTCGAAGCCGGTCCCACCGGGCGAGAACATGCCGGCGTGCATCACGAGCGGATCGCGGCCCGGCAGGTTCTTGGCGTTTGCGATCGCGGTGTCGACGGAAATCCCAGTAGCCACGGCGTTCGTGCCGCCGCTGGTGATCTTGGCGGCCGTGAGGATCTGAGCGTCCGCCGCAGAATGTGAACAGCCCGTGGAGCTGTAAGGCAGGTTGACGCCTCGCACGACGAGCAGCTTGTCCGCGTAGTCGGACAATTCACCCATGGCACGCGACGCTTTGTCCGCCAACAACCCCTCTTTGGTCAAAACGCCCTGCTCCGTGGGCCAGAACATTTCCGGCTCGCCTTGACCACCCAATGTCACGCCACCTTGCACGACGCCGTTGTCGCCAACCACGAGCAGCACGAAAGGCGAGCGCTCGGCGGCCTGAGCCTTCACGGTGCGCGGCATGAACGTCTCGAGCAAGGGTAGACCCAGCATCAAGCCGCCCGCACTGCGCAGGATCATCCGGCGATTGATCTTCGGAGCATCGAACCTGTTGTTCTTCATATCAGTGTCTCGGAGCTTTTGAGGCCGATTGCAGGATCACGGGAGGCGGGTCAGGAACGCGTCACTCGTAACGATGGCGAGCACCAAGTCCCGCACCGAGATCTGGTCGGCTCGCGAGAGACGTCCGTAGTAGTCGACGAAGGCTGCGTCCTCCTTGGCCAAGACCCGGCCGTGGAGATAACTCATCAGATTCTGCGTGTAGCAAGTGTGCGTCTGCTTGGCGTCGGCGAGCAGGTGAGACAATTCCACGCCGTTGTTGAAGCTCTGCGTCGATCCGTCGAGCGTGTAGGTCGCGGCAGCGTCGACCGGCAAACCTTGGTCGGTCGTGCGATACTTGCCGATGGCGTCGTAGTTCTCGAAGGCGTACCCCAGCGGGTTCAAGAGATTGGAGTGGCATCCTTCGCCGCAGGTGCCCTTGCCGGTCGTCGTTTCCACCCGCTCTCGATTCGTCATGTCGGGGCTGATCTCGGTCAACGGACCCGCGTTGGGATCGGGTGGCGGCAACGTCAGGCACAACAGTCGCGTGGCGATGAACACGCCGCGGTGAATGATGTCAGGCTCCGTGCCCGAGATGTAAGAAGCGAGAAACCCTGCTTGAGTCAGCAACCCGGAGCGTTTGGCGGGGTCGAGCTCGACTTGGGTAAACGCGTCCTTGGAGAAGGTGCCTTCGATGCCGTAAATCTTGGCCAGGTCGGAGTTCACGAACCCAACCGACGAGGTGTAGTAGTCCTTCACCCCGTGCCCTTCGGTGAACGCCCACTCGAGGAACTGCAAGACCTCGTGACGCATCGCCGCGGGCGTCTCCGGAGTGAAGTCTGGGAAAATCGCCGGGTCACGACGGATCCCTTCGTAGGTGCCCAAGCGTAACACCTGGGCGTTGAAATTGGCGACGCCGTCCACGCCGTCAGGGCCGTCGAGCAGCCGGGTGGCCTGGGTAGCGATGTCATCGCGCGAGGCGAACCCCGTCGCCGCCGCGGCGAGCAGCTCGTCGTCCGGCATCGTGTTGGTGAGCGCGAACGCGAGTTTGGAGGCCACTTCGTACGCGTTCAAGGCGATCGGTTGACCGGAACCGTCACCCTGTTCCAACTCCGTCCGGTACAGGAAGTGAGGCGATTGCAGCATCGCCTGAATGACCAAGTTGGCGCCCGCGTCGAAAGCGTCGAGGTCCGGATACAGCGCGACCCCCTGCTCGAACAGCCCGAGGTGCGTGCTGATCTCCGCCTCGGTGAGCGGCCTACGGAACGCGCGCAAACCAAAGTTGGAGACGAACGCGCGAGCGCGAGCTTGCGCGTCGGTGGGAGCATCGACCCCTTCCAGCGAGGCCAGCGCGGCCGGGTCACCCGTCACACGGTTGGCCAGCTGCTCTGCCGCGTCGGCCATCTCGCGCCGGAGTTGTTCCGTGACGAACAGCGCGTCGGCTTCCGTGTCGAACCGGATCAAGGCGTCGCCGGAAACCTTGGAATCGATTTCACTGATATCCTCGAGGCGCAACAACCGTCGAACCGAGTTCGACCACTGCTGACGACTGAGCCGTGCGAGGCGCGGCGTCGCCGTTAACTCGGTGGGCGGCGGCGAGGCTGGGATGGCGTTCGGATCTTCGGTGGTAGCGTTCCCAGAGGTCGTAGGTGACGTGCCGGGAGCCGTCGTGTTTGGCGTGGTCGGCGCGCCGTCAGTCGGTACGACCTGCGAACCGCCAGGCAGTGTACCGGGAACGTTGCTCGGATCGCCGGGCGGCGCCCCTGGCATCGGCACAGTGACTCCAGGAGGCGTGCCGGGTGGCTCAGCCTCGCCGGAGCACCCCATCGACAACAAGATGGGGAGGAGCAACGACGCATTCTTTCGTGGGCGCCAAACGCGGTTCATCACCGTGCAATTGCAATAGACCCTCGAAACTTGTCACGACAATGCGCCGATACGCTCACGAGAAACTATTCGCACCTCGCTTCATTGGCAGACGACCCGTATCGACCACGCCCAAAGCGCGTCCCTATGCGACTCGTGGAACGCTCTTGCAACACACTGGCACGCCATGCGTGAACGGCGAGTCGCGTGACCAACGGTTACGCGGCTCACCTCACGTCGCGCGCCGACGGCCGTCGAACGCTCCGACGACGCCTCCACCGAAGGCCAAAGCTCGACCCAGCGACGCCGAGCAACGCGTGTGGCGCCCTTCCTTCGTGAGACATCGGCGCAACGGTGCAGCCTTCCCGCGGCTCGATGCCGCGTAGCTGAAGTTCACCTTCGTCACGCCGACGCGCGACGCGCGCAAACTCGAGGGGCCGCACCACAGCATTGCCTACGTCTATGAACCGGCTCTTTTCTCGACACATCCACACCCATGGCCTCGCTTCCGAGCGCGCGTGGCCGTCCGTGAACGCTCCGTAAGGTCCCCCTCGAGCGGGGCCTTCGTCCCTGGGTGCCTGCCCCGCGTTCGTTTGCTACACGCACCGCAGCCCGCGTCAAGACCGCCGCGCGGTGAGACGCGTAATGAAGGTCCGCACACCTGACGACTGGAGCAAGTCGCGATACACACGCTGGTTGGTCACCGCAGTCATGAGCACGAACACGACGCCGATCAAACCAGCAACCGCGACGATCGCCAGCGTGCTCGGGTTGCTCGGTAACGCCAATCGACCGAGCCACGCCGCCGCCACCGCGGCGAGCACGCTCGTCACGAACACACGCGTCACGTCGAGGCCAGGGACCTCGCGCCGCAACACATAGAGCGCCGCGCCGTTCCCGACGAATACGTGCACCGAATAAGCTGCCGCGAACACCAGTACCGTCCGTTCGAAGCACATCGCGACGCCAACGGCGACCCAGTTCAGGATCACCCAGGAAAGGCTCATCAACGCCGTGAGACGCGGCTTCCCGGCGGCTTCGAGCGCGCTCGTCGCGAGCGGTGCGATGAATGCGCTGCCCATCGACGCAACGAAGACGTAGAAGACCGGCAGCGCCGGGATCCACTTCTCGCCGTAAATCCAACGCACCAAGTGCTCCCCCAAACCAAAACACACGGCGACGAACACGAACGCCGCGAGCGCGCCCAGCTCGAGTCCGCGTTCGATGAAGCGACGGACCTCGGTGCGATCCTCGACCCGACTGAGCACGGGGAAGTTCACCCGCGCCAGCAACTGCACGGCGCGCAGCGGCTGATACGCCGCACTCTGCGCCCAGGTGAGATAGCCGACGGCGGCCGTGCCGATCCAACGCCCGGCGACCAGCGGGACGATCGCGTTGTTGGCGAACCCGACCAAATTCTTCGTCTGGTACGCGGCCCCGAAGCTCAACACCGAGCGCAAGAACGGCAGATCGAACGAGAACTGCGGGCGCCACGGGTGCAGCGTGAACACCACGACCGCAGCTGCGATCGTCTGCGCGAGCACGGCCCAGAGCAGCGCCTCTACGCCTTGCCCGCTGTACGCGAGCGTCACGGCGGTAACGTAGAACGCGAGCGTCGAGGCGAACTCGAACAACGCCAGCTTGCCAAACGACAATTGACGTTCGAGCAACACGCTCGGGATGACGCGCAACATCACGAACACGAACGAAAGCGATAACCACTGCAGCAGTCGGTCGGCGCCCGACGGCAAATCGGGCCACAGCGGCACCACCCACGGCGCAGCCCCGCTCACGACGGCTACCACCACCACGCCGAGCCCGAGCTGCAACCAGAATACGCTCGACAGCTCGGACCGCGTCGGGAGTTGCGGACGTTGGATGAGCGCAGCCCCCAGCCCGACGTCACCGAGCAACGTGAACAACGAGAGCACGAATTGAACGACGCCGAACACCCCGAACTCGCGCGCCGTCAATTGCCGGGCGAGCGCGACGTTGCCGAAAAACGTGAGCGCTTGCACGGCGAGGGTCCGCGCGGCGAGAAAAACGAACCCACGTTTGGCCCGTTGACGCAGGGCACGAGGGTCGAGATCGACGTTCACCACCGCGTTCCTACCTAACCGAGAGCCCCTCTGCCAACTCCGCCGAGTTTTGGCGCCGGTTTCGACGTGGGGATTTCGGGTGCCCCCGCCTCGGAGCTTTGCGATACTCGGGCCGTGACCAGCAAGTCGAAGCCCCGACGCGAGGAATCGCTGGGTGCGGCGTTGCCGACCGCCGCGCAGGCGTGCGTCGGCTGCGTGGAAAGCGGCAACGCCGTAGTTCTGGTGACGGCGACAGCCACTGGCGAAGTGTTGGACCGCCGCGAAGTCGCGCTCACCGAGGGTTTGCCCACTCACCCGCACCATCACGAAGGCTCTTGGGCAGTGGGTCGTTACCGCGACAGTCCGTGGGCGCGCGCCGTGACGCTGGAAGAAGCCCTCGCGCTCGTGGAACGCGTGCGCAGCGCTGCGCACACGGGGGCAAGCCGCGCGCTCGACGACTTGGAGCAAGCCGGAACCGGTAACATCGTCGC